>CAZKSF010000175.1:0-1513 GCA_964555405.1 uncultured Bacteroides sp. | reverse complement strand
GTGGCAAGGGCCATCGCAGCCAACTTCCCAGACCTCAACACCGTGGAGGTTCATTCCGACCTCCTCGCCGCCGCCCGCGCCCTCTGCGGCCGCAACGCCGGAATCGCCTGCATCATGGGCACCGGTTCCAACTCGTGCTTCTACGACGGCGACCGCATCGTCGACAATGTGTCGCCCCTCGGCTATATCCTCGGCGACGAAGGCTCTGGCGCAGTGCTGGGCAAGATCTTCCTCGGCGACGTGCTCAAGAACCAGCTCCCCGCCGACATCTGCAAGGCCTTCCTCGAGGAATACAACCTCGACCGCATCGCCATCATCCAGCGTGTCTACAAGGAGCCCCAGGCCAACCGCTTCCTGGCTTCGGTAACGCCCTTCCTGCTCAAGAACATCGACCGCGCCGAAATCCATGCCCTCGTGCTCAACGCATTCAAGGCATTCTTCAAGCGCAACATCGCCCAGTATCCCGACTACACCAAGCTCGACGTGAACTTCGTTGGCTCCATCGCCCACTACTACCTGCCCGTGCTCTCCGAGGCCGCCGAGGCCCTGGGTTGCCACGTGGGCAAGGTGCTCAAGTCGCCCATGGACGGCCTCATCAAGTTCCACACCGAGCTCAATTAACTTTGGCTAAGTTTATAGGTTTATAGGGTTATGGGTTTATAGGGTTTTTGGGTGATGGGTTTATAGGTAAAATAGTATATCACCTATCAGCCCTTAAATCTATCAACCTATAAACCCTTAAACCCATCAACCTATAAACCTATAAACCTATAAACCCATATACCCATAAACCACTCAAAATCAATGGCTTTTCAAAAAATAAGCGAGCAACCCTCGCTCTACAACGACCTTGAGAAAAAATCGGTCGGCGAAATCCTCCACGACATCAACACCGAGGACAAAAAAGTGGCTCTGGCCGTAGAAAAGGCCCTGCCCCAAATCGAGAAACTCGTCACCCAGATTGTCGAGCGCATGAAGCGCGGCGGCCGCATATTCTATATCGGCGCCGGCACTTCGGGCCGTCTCGGCGTGCTCGACGCATCGGAAATTCCTCCCACATTCGGCATGGACCCCTCGTGGGTCATCGGCCTAATCGCCGGCGGCGACCACGCGCTGCGCAACGCCGTTGAAAATGCCGAGGACGACCCCCACCAGGGCTGGCACGACCTCGAGAAGTTCAACATCAACGACAAGGACACTGTCATCGGCATCGCCGCCTCGGGCACCACTCCCTACGTGATCGGCGCGCTCAACGACTGCCGCGAACACGGCATCCTCACCGCTGCCATCACCTCCAATCCCGATGCTCCCGTGAGCGAAGCCGCCGACATCGCCATCGAGATGATCGTGGGTCCGGAATATGTCACCGGTTCGTCGCGCATGAAGTCGGGCACCGGCCAGAAGATGATCTGCAACATGATCACCACCGCCACCATGATCCAGATGGGTCGCGTAAAGGGCAACAAGATGGTGAACATGCAGCTCACCAACGCCAAGCTCGTGGACCGCGGCA
>CAZKSF010000174.1:0-1594 GCA_964555405.1 uncultured Bacteroides sp. | reverse complement strand
GCTTTATACAATAATCCTACGCCTCAACACCGCACAGCGACGCATAAACGAGCGAGCTACAAATTAAGTCAAAAGAGGTTTTTTAGTGAACGTAATCTTATATTTCAGCGACCAGCAGCGTTACGACACCGTCAACGAGACGGTTACGCCGAATATTGCGGCAATGGCAGACGAAGCCGTTTTTTTAGACAACGCCTTTACCTGTCAGCCGGTATGCGGTCCCGCGAGAGCGTGTATTCAGACGGGCGTGTACGCAACGCAGAACGATTGCTACATAAACGGAATTTCCATGGACGAGAATTACCCCGATACGTTGGCTAAAGTTCTCAACCGAAACGGTTACAACACGTCGTATATAGGCAAATGGCACTTAGCGTCCGACACTTCGGGCAAAAAACCCGGAAACAATCTGCAAAAAAAGGCGGTGCCCGAAAATCTTCGCGCGGGGTATAACGATCTTTGGCTTGCGGCGGACTGCCTGGAGTTCACTTCGGATATAAACGGAGGGTATCTCTTTGACAACGACGGCAACAAGGTCGAGTTCGAGGGCGTGCGTAGCGACTGTATAAACTCCTACGCATTGGACTATATAGAAAATTATTCGGACGAGAAGCCGTTTTTCTTGATGGTGTCGCAGTTAGAGCCGCATCATCAGAACACCGCCAACACCTTTCAGTGCGTCGAGGGCGAGGACGAGGAGTTTAAAAACTATCCGTATCCCGAAGATTTATTGGGACTTAAGGGTAATTATCGCGAGGAATTTGCGCATTATCTTGCTTGCTGCAAGCGCTTGGATAAGAATTTTGCCGATTTGATCGGAAAGGTCAAGGACAAAGGTATTTGGGACGACACCGTAATAATTTACACGTCCGACCACGGCTGCCATTTTAAGACGCGCAACGCCGAATACAAGCGCAGCGCGCATCATGCAAGCACGCATATCCCGTTTATATTGACGGGCGGAGGCTTAAAGGAAATACCCGAAGCCGCGCCGTATATAGGCGGCAGGTTTGACGGACTTGTCAGTTTATTGGACGTAACGGCAACTATTTTAGATGTTGCGGGAACCCAAACACCCCAAAAGTACGAAAGCAGAAGTATCTTGCCGATGCTTGGAAGCGGCAAGGGGCGGGAGCGTGTGTTTATTCAGATAAGCGAATCTCAGCTGGGTCGAGCGATCGTAACCGACAGATATACCTACAGCGTAAAAGCGCCGTTTTCGTTGGGATTGACCAAAGCTTCGAGTAAGGTTTACAAAGAGGATTTATTGTACGATAACGAAATCGACAAGGCGCAACATAAAAATTTAGTTAAGGACAAGGCGTACAAGGAGGTCAAAGCGCGGCTTAAAGCCGAATTGCTTGCGGAAATCGAAGCCGTAGAAAAGATTAAACCGCGAATAAAATAGCCGAAAAGCGGGAATACAATGGGTAAATGGTCAAATTTAATCGAATTTACGGCAAAAGAAAAGGTAAACGGTAACTATTTATAAAAAACGAAAAGAATTATCGGCATTCGGTTGACAAATCGGAACAAATATATTATTATAGTATAGCAATTGTCGCGGGGTGGAGCAGCTTGGTAGCTCGTCGGG
>CAZKSF010000173.1:0-1603 GCA_964555405.1 uncultured Bacteroides sp. | reverse complement strand
GGGGTGTGGTGTAAGGCTTTACCTCACAGTAAACCCCACATTCCCGCACCCGCCGGGCAATGAGCTGGTTGTATTGGCCGCCAAAATCCAGCACAAGGACTTTCTGATGCGCCATTAGGATATCCTCCCTTATGTCTTCAGTGGTAATATGGCCCGCGGACAGCGCTTTGTCCGTCCGCAGAAACGAATTGGGCCTGTTGGGGACGTTCCCTCCGCGGGTCTTCTGACCACAGGAAATCGTCCATCTCACCCTGCTCAAAATACAGGTTCTGTTCCCCCTTCTCCATATCCCGGACCGGGAGGAAGACCGACAGCTTCACCGCCCGGTGTCCGCATTGAGGGCATCGGTAGGCGGTGATCCCACAGGCATACATACCTGTTGGGATCTCCGCCTTTCTGTCCACGGGAATAAGGTGCTTTTTATAGTATTCCGGATCTTCATGACGGACATAGTGCCCCACCGTCATGGTAGGCAGAGCATAAAGCTGACGGCGGATGGTCTCCATCTCGCTGGTACACTCACTGCACCAGTCATCGTGGAACTTTTCCCGCAAACTCCGGAATAGGCCCATTCACCGGACCTCCGCCCCAGCTCCGGCGGCTTTCAGTGCCTCCACCATCATGTCGGCCTTGGAGATGCCGGTCAGAATGTAATCGCTGTCCATCCTCCACCGCTTGTTGGAGGTGAAGGTATTGACCCGGATGGTCATTCCGTCCACAGTGAACAGGAAGCTGACCCGGCTGCTCCCCTCCAGGAAACCGGCGCCGCCCCGTCCATCGTCCACCCAGACTTTGGTGATCTGGCTGGCCGGCCGGATATAGACCTTGCCGGGATTCCAGCGGAACAGGATGGCGATCTGCCCCTTCTTCAGGTCCACCGCCACGGTGCAGCCGTCAGCGTTAAAGGTCTGATTCCGGGTAAAACCCTGCCCGTCCAGCTCGGCCAGCTTCTTTTTCTTGGTGCCGTCATAGACCTTGCGGCCCAGGATAGCCCACCAAAGAACGGCAAAGAGAAAGGCCGCCATTGTTACCGCATAGCCCACCGAAGGCGGAAGTATGATAACCAGACACACAGCCAGAGACATCAGCATCAACGGCCCGAAAATATTCAGAAGGAGATAAATGATATTGATTTTTTGCAGTTTTTCCCGGTTTTCCATTGCTTTCATTTCCTCTCTTAGAAAATTAGTCCCACTCCGCCTTCTTCTTTTTGAAGGTGAAATAAGCCTCAAACAGTCCCAGCTTAACGCCCAGCATGTGGAACAAAGGAAACGTGATACACACCGTCAGAACCTGAACTACCACTTTTGGCGTTTCAAATGCCTGCTCCTCATTCAGCACAGCGGTATCCCCCACCATGTCCACATAGAAATCTGTGCGGCTTAAGGGTTCCTTGAATTGGATCTGGTTCAGGAAGGTTTCATTTTCTGTCAGGTCCTCCCAAACCACCCGGCCCACAGGCAGGATCTTATCGGAGGTATAGTAATCCGTTCCGCCCAACTCCTGCACGCTCTCCCCGTTGATCCAGGCTGCAACCAGCTCTCCTGAAGGCAGGGTAAGGGCTTGAAAGTATTTCCCTCCGTAGTAACCTGCGCCCCGGTTG
>CAZKSF010000172.1:0-1629 GCA_964555405.1 uncultured Bacteroides sp. | reverse complement strand
GAACGTGAAAGACAACGTTCCTTTTTTGTTTGCTTCCTTATGCTTCGCCGCTTTTTTCTTGTAGTGTTTGGGACAGCTCGAAATAACGTATCACTCGCTTCGCTCGCTCCCCTGCGCTACGCTTGGACGAATCCGCGTGGCTAAAAACAGTGCACTGCACTGTTTTTTTATACGCCACTTGTGCTTCCGCCAGATAAAAATCCACCAGCCTGGACTGGTGGATTTTTTAAACTGTTGTTGCAACCGTTGTTGAATTTACGCCATGTCTTTATTCAAATTTGGTTCGCGGAAGGATAAACGCCGCAGGCTTTTGCAGCGCCGTAAAGTGTGCGCTGGCGCGTTTTGCCTGTGCGCGGTTTACAATGTCCTCATCGATATACTTATTTGCGTTATAGGTTTGGTTTGACGCGTCTTTCCAAGTTACACCGACTAACGACTGTTGCAAGTTTGTTGTGTGGTCTTCATAATGCCAGCCGTTTTTGCCGACAAGCGTACTATCGCGATAAACGCGGTTGAAGTGCCATTGCAGGTGCTCGCCGTTTGATACTAACGTGCTGCCGTCTTTGGTTTTAAACTCACAAAGCAAACGAATATAACGCTCATTGGTAAATAGTTTGCTCCAATCAGAGCGGGAGCTTTTGTCTGTCGTCTTACCGAACAATCCGCTGCCTTTGCTGAATTCGGCGTGCCCGCCGTCTATGCTGTTTTTGTTTTCAAAACTCCATATTGCCATTTCAAAACTTACCACTATAAGTGACGCCTTTTTTGACGCGCCCTGTCTTAAATCACCCGGGCCGCTGCTGCCAAAGCTGGCTTGATAGGAGTGAGTGCTTTCGTCCCAAAAATACATTTTGCGGTTGGATGCCCCATCTCTTTCGCACAAAACGGCAACGTTTATATATCTATATTCCGAAGTAGACGCGCCGCCGTCGTTGCCAAACCACTCGGAATAATTGTATACACTTTGTAACGTATCTTTCATAGCAGAACGAGCCGCACTAACAAGGTTTTCAGCAACCAAAGCACTTACAATATCGTCGGCAACGCTGTAACAAAAGATGTCTTGATACCCCTTAAAGTACGTCAAGCCGTTGTCACCGGTATTTCTGATTGCCATTGCGCATTCAGCAATAACAATGTTTTCAATGTAGCAGCGGGCGTCGTTATTGATTTTAATGCCCGACTCCGGCATATAACGCATTGTAACGTTTTTGATATAAGACGTGTTTCCGCCCCAAATATCCATTCCTTTTCGCCATGCTAGAATATTGCTGTAATAGAAATAGTTTGTTTGCCATTCCCACCGCGCTATCAAATTTATTGTGTAAACTTCCTTATCGTTTCGGCCTTCCTCATTGATGTTTGCGCCTTTAATTGTTAAATTGGTGAAACTGCCAAAGATTAAATTATTTTCACCATTTGAAGTAACTTGACCTTTAGGCAAATCCCCGGGATACCACGTGGTTTCGGGATTTCCGGCATAAGCGTTTATTACTTGCCTGTTGAATGTTTCAAAGTTGACCTGAAATCCATTGCCGTAAATTATCTCTTTTTGCAATGGGTTTATTTCCCACCATGCAAATATATAGTTGTATTTGCCGTTATCTTTTTTCTCCCATCTCTCTATTC
>CAZKSF010000171.1:0-1692 GCA_964555405.1 uncultured Bacteroides sp. | reverse complement strand
CTCTAAAAATTTCTCTCTGTTCTCTTTACGCCATTTGCCGAAATATTTATAGTGGTCCAAAATTTCGTTATCTATGTAATTCCATCTAAAGGCGCGGCGGTTTATCGGGTCCTCGAACCCTTGCATACCTATCTCGTCGCCGTAATAAACGCTCGGCACTCCCGGTAAAAAGTATTGCAACGCGACCGCCAGCTTCAATAAATCCTTGCCGTGGTGGTACTCTTCGTGCGTTAAGCGGTAGTTTTTACGGAATTCCTTGTCCGTTCCCTCGGTATTCATGCCCGAAAGCGCGTTTATCGCCCTGACCGTGTCGTGACTGTCGATAAGCGTCATACAGCTGTCCAAGCTACATTTAGGGTAATTTTCGATAATTTCCATAACCGCTTCGGCAAAGTCAGCGCCGTCGCCGCCCTTTAAAAACGCTAAAATTGCGTCCTTGAAGACGTAGTTCATAACGCCGTCAAGTTCAGCTCCGCGGAAATACTCGCGCTCCTCGCCGTAACTGTACTTCGTGCTCGCGTCCTCCCAGACCTCACCTATAAGCACGCACTCCTTGTCTTCACGCTTTACGCGCTCGCGTATGTATTTTACGAAATTGCCGCTTAATTCGTCCACGACGTCCAAACGCCAACCGGCAACGCCCATCTCCGTCCATTTTTTGATAATTCCGTCGTTGCCCGCAATCAAATCGTGAAAACCGCGAGCCTCGCGCGCGACCGTGGGGACTACCGTTATCCCCCACCAACAATGATAATCGTCGGGGAAGTTGTAAAAGGTGAACCAGTCGTAATACGGACTTTCTTTGGATTGATACGCGCCCACGCTGTCGTAATGATTGAACTTGTTAAAGTACAAGCTGTCCGCGCCCGTGTGATTGAAAACGCCGTCGAGCATAACGCCCATGCCCTTTTCCTTAGCCTTTTCTATAAGCTCCTTAAAGTCGTCCTCGCTCCCTAGAAGCGAATCTATTTTCGAGTAATCGCCCGTATCGTAACGATGGTTGGACGAGCTCTCGAATATCGGCGAAAGGTAGAGAGTGGTAACTCCCAAATCAGCCAAGTAGTCGAGTTTAGATATAATTCCTTGAAAATTCCCGCCGTAAAAATCGTTGGCGCGGTAAACGCCGTCGGCGTCGACTATCGTCACTTCGTCGTCCCAGTTTTTCAAATAGCCGTATTTGGGATAAACCGTCTCGCCCGCATGGCAGAAACGGTCGCAAAAGATATGGTAAACTATTCCGCCCTTAAACCAATCAGGCGTAGAATAACCGTTTTCGGCAACTGAAAGCGTCCATTCGGGCAACCATTCTCCGCAAACGGCTTGACCGCCGCCCTGTCTGCCGACGTTTATCGTATCACCGAAATCGGTCGTTATTTCAAATCTGTAATAGTAAGTTCCGTCCCTCTCCACGCTGAAATCAAGCGTAAACAAAGAGTACCCGTCGACCTTTTTATCAAAGTGCATCGGGAACTTTATTATATGCTCGTTTCGGCGCAACAGCATAGTGACGGATTCTGCGTGCATGTGTTCTGCAACGGGGAAACGGAGACTGACCGTCTCCCTCGTATGCACTCCGCCGAACGGCGTTTTAAAATTTCCTTTTCTGGAATTGAAAAGTACGGGATTATTTGACTCTGGTGAGGTTCCAAATGCGTTTTGCATAATCCTCCACGCTTCTGTCCGCCGCAAAGA
>CAZKSF010000170.1:0-1696 GCA_964555405.1 uncultured Bacteroides sp. | reverse complement strand
TACATTCCAGGCCTGCATCTTCGCCGATAACCAGACGGTCAACATCTGCGATCATAAAAGGAGATTTCTCATTACAGTTCATATCATTGGAACAACGCACTTTCTTCCCTGTTGCTTCCATAAACCTCTGTGCTACATAATCTTCCAGGTCGTTCCCCTGACGGACAGCCTCATTGTCAATTTCCTCTGTTTCATCACTTGTTTTGTCCTGAAATACTTTCATAGGGCTGCTGTATGGGTTTACACCGCAGACCGCCCCTGCATCACTCCCGCCGATTCCCTGTTTTCTTAGTTCCAGCCATTCTTCTTTTGGCATATCTTTTGTTTTAGCTATAATCTTACACATACTGCTCCCTCCTCTGCCATGCTCAATGTTCCTTTCTCTCTGTCATAGAAATAAACACTGTTGGAAACCACTTCATCCTCTGCTACGCATGTTTCATTGACTTCTTTCACCATTTTACATAAATCGGATGCCTCTACAGAACCATCATCAGCAATAAGCAGACTTTCATGCACAGAAGAGGGCAGTATAAACAGGTTCTTTCCAATCATATCCGCAGCATCTTTTAAAACCCTCGGATAAAGAACTGCAGCAAAGCCATTCATGCCTCTTTTGTTTGTCAGGACGAATGGCCCGGAAAATATTTCAGAAGAAGATGCCATCCCGCTGGCAGCTTCTATAATATCCTCATTATCTTCGTTATCTGCAGCTATTCCAAGAACCGTTTCTACAAGGGATTTCATAGTACTGGCTTTAGCAGGCATGATCCTTGGCATATTGTCAAAAGCCTGTTTCACGACATCTTCTTCTGACACACCCCAGCTTTTTGCCATAGTATTGCTTACCATTACAGAACTGGTCCCGTCTTCTGATTCATTAAGAAGTATGTAAGGGACAACAGACAGATCCATCACCTCATGGTGTGGCACTTTCTTTAACAGCGTACGGTTTCTTTCTGTTCCGACCAGTTTAAAATAGAGCCTGTCCTTACACGTTCCATAATTTCTGATATCCGGTATCATATCCATGAAAACTTCTGCATTCTCTATCCCTCTCTGATATTCAAACATAATTGCTCCGCTAATTTTCTGCATTTCCATCCCCTCTTTATATTTCTGGTAAAATGGTTCCAGATAAATATTAGGGCTGACATGGTCTCCGGCTTTGCCCTTTTCAAAAACTGTCATGGAATCTATAAGCCCTATATTTGCTTTCCTGACCTTGCATATATCCACTTCATACCCATTCCCCATCTGCTGTTCCATATAGGACTTGATTTCCTCTTTGAACTCCTTATAACTTAACATTTCCTTTTCCTCCTTTTGCATCTGCCTTGCAAATTTTTTGCCCGGCATTCTTTTATATGTTTCATTTTCATGGTTATAAGATATCATTCGTTTTTCTGACATCAGAAAAACTCCCTCTGTACTATTACAGAGGGAGTCCCCTTTAATGTTACGCTGTTAATAACTGATATGCTTTATCAATCATTGGGTTGCCTTCCATTGTTTTCAGGAAAAGATTCTCTTTATAAGCTGATGTTTCCCGCAGCGGCTTTGCATGGGTGGCAAAATCGGAAACGGCATTGATAAAGCGGTAGCCGTTTTTCCCGACATCCAGAAGGTCTGGCGCATGATAATACCGCTTCTTTAAATCTTCTCGGAGCTTCTTCACATTCTTTTCTGTGACCTC
>CAZKSF010000169.1:0-1717 GCA_964555405.1 uncultured Bacteroides sp. | reverse complement strand
GGAGACCGCTGCAAAATTACGAAACATTTTTTGAATTGCAAAAAATTTCATATTTTTTTTGTAGACGATATCTCCATCAAGGCTCAACGCAGGTCATTCTCCTTTGCTGATGCAAAGTTAACGAGAATTGTTCTAAAAACCTCCATCCATTTCATCCGTTTGATAAAGTATGGCGCAGAAATTGGCCTACTGCCTTAAAATCGCTACCTTTGCACTGAAATTGATATAGTTTATGTCGCAATTCATCAAGACCACGAACGAATACGATGCAGATATATCGGCAGGAATTGACTTCGATGACGCAGTCAAACTCCCTGCCGGCGGCTCTACATGCGACGTCTACCGCACACGGTGGCAGCGCCGCGAAGTTTTCGTAAAGCGCCTCAAAGAGGAGTATCGTTCCAAGCCACTCTATCTTGACGCGCTCGACAAGGAATTTGACATCGGCGTCGCGCTGCACCATCCGTCGCTGCCTGAGTATCGCGAGTTTCACCGCGACTATATCGTGATGGACTACATTGACGGCCCGACATTGGCCGACATGCTGCGCCAGCATGATCCGTGGCTCGCCAAGGAGAAGAACATTGTGCGACTTCTGACCGAACTGGTTGATGTCGTAGACTACCTGCATCGCCATAACGTGGTGCATTGTGACATCAAGGCCGACAACATCATCATTACCGCCAACAACAAGAACTTGGTGCTGGTCGACTTTGACAAGAGTTATACCGATGCCCTGAATGATACGTCGGGCCACCCCGGAAAGTATGGCCTCTCCAAAGATGAAGTGGGAAGTGCAGCGATAGATTTCCGCGCAATCGGCATGTTGGCTGAACGGCTTAAAAGCGAGTTGCCGGGATTCAGATTTCCTGCCTACAAGAAGTTTGTGAGCACCTGCCGTCGACCGGATGTGAATTGTGAGGAACTTATGGAAATCCTTGCAGCTCGTCATCCGAAAGCTTCAGTTATGCGTATAGCGGCATGGATATCTGCCGTCTGCATTTTGGTAGGCTTGTTTGTGTATTTTGGTAACAGGACTATGGTGTCGGAAGATAAGACCGGAAGCACTAATGATACCGCTACTATTGTTGTCCCACAGGTAAAGACGCAACAGGAGATACACGACGACGCACAAACGATGGCCGCGATGTTGGACACGCGGATACAACCTGCTTTTGACGAACTGCTCGCAGGTCTTGACCGCCTTAATCTCCTCAAAAATGACCAAGCCCTTTCCGGGGAGCAACTGCTCGACAGCATCCGCCGCCACAGCGACCTTGCCGATGAGTATATCGCTGAGGCATTTGAGATTTTGAAAGAGACCCATCCCGATCTCACCGAGCGGGAGGCATGGCGAGTAATGGCCTACTCAAAAGCCTATACCGGCTACACACGGCGCGCGACTCCGGAACTGAAGGAATTTGGGCAGGAAATAGAACGGCGGTTCGCTGCCGAAGGAAAGCAAATCAATAGATAATCTCGACTGACTTCAAGCCCTTGTACTTGGCGGATTCGTATGCGCCGAGGTCAACATTATCACGAATCACATGCGCCACCACAAACCTGTGGCCCACTGCAAGCTGAGTGATGGTGAGCAAATCTCCCTTGTGGATATTATGGCTGCCCTCCACCTCGTTGACAATGAAGTTGAAGTCGCCTATGTAGGTAAGGAAAAACACACGGTTGGGTTCGTAGGAGATACGCACCTGTGTGCCAC
>CAZKSF010000168.1:0-1727 GCA_964555405.1 uncultured Bacteroides sp. | reverse complement strand
CTTGACGCTGTGTTCGCACAGTCCGCCCTCGTGTGCGGAGTGGAAGCGCGAGGATGCGGGAGCGGTGAAAAAGTCGCTCTTTTTGAGATATTCCAAGAGTTTTGCCGAGCCCTCGCGCGAAATATTTTCCTCGAAAATTCGAATAAATTCCTCTCTGTAATCGGTAATCTGATAGTCCATTATGTTTCCTCCTTTAAAAGTCTTTCAAGTATTTTTAATTGACCGTCACGGTCGGTCGGCGCGCCCTTTAAAGCGCACTCCTGTAAAAGTCTGTTGAGTAATTTTCCGCGTAAAGAATCCGCAACGCCCATATCGGCTAGGTCCTTTCCGTTTACCTTTAAATCGGATAAATAAAGGGGCGTTCCGTCCTTTATCATATCGTTGCGAAAATCGTTAAGGCGAGTGCACCCGGGGCAAACGCCCGTCATAATTCCGCTGCCTAAAAAGTCCGCTTGCTTCAATTTCAAAAGCTCGTCGAATATCCCGTAATTTGCTTGAATAAACCGTCTTACGGTGTTTTCTCTTGCTTCGCATTTCAAATCGAACATGTGTGCGTTAACTAAAGCTTTAGTATTCTGAATTATGCTTTTAGGATACCGTAAACGGTTCATTATATCCTCAGCTATTCTTGCACCTTCGACGTCGTGACCGCGGTAACGACCGGTTAAATTGTAGCAATAAGGCTTAGCGCAGTCGTGTAAAAGGGCGGCAAGGCGTATATCGAATGAACTGAATTTTACGGTGTGCAATATATGCCCGAACACGTCGTAGCGGTGAAAGTCCGCCCGTTGCGGCATGTTTTTGCCCGCCGTTATTTCGGGTAAAATTATCTCGAACGCGCCTATTTTATCCAACGTCAAAAGCCCTATATAGTGGGCGTTTTCAACGCTGTAACGGACGTCGGCGACCAGAATTTTGTCCAGCTCGTCGCGTATCCTTTCGGGGGAGATATCCTTAAGTAGGGAGACGTTTTCTTTCGCGGCTGTGAGGGTGTTTTCTTCGATAGAAAAGCCAAGCTCCGCGCTTTGACGGCAGAGGCGCATAAGTCTCAGACCGTCCTCGGTAAAGGTGTCGTCCCTCGTCATTTTGAACTCGCGCTTTTCCAAGGACTTTAAGCCGTTAAGCGGGTCGGTTATTTCGTCCTTTAACGGGTCGTAGTAGATCGCGTTTACGGTGAAATCGCGGCGCAATGCGTCCTTATTTATATCGTCCGTTCGCTTAACCTCGGCAGGGGAGTGACCCTCAACGTAGCTGTCGGTGCGAAACGCCGTATACTCGTATTCGTTTTGAGCGGAAATTATTTTAACAGTCATAAGCTTGGGACTGTTTGGCTTGACCTTGTAGCCGTGGCGCGTTAGGACAGCAGTCAATTCCTCGGGACTGATATCGCCCGCCAAGTCTATATCGTGCGGCTCGTACCCAAAAAGCGAGTCGCGAACGAACCCGCCCACGACGTATATGGGTTTATCAAGGAGCTTTGCGATATTGACGATATCCGACGGTACGGCGATCTTCATTACTTAGTGTATATTTCCTTTTTGAGAATTCCAATGTACGGCAGGTTTCTGTATTTTTGATTGAATAGTTTGGCGCATAGGCGATATACATTGCATTGTTTAATTTTACAAGCGTGCTCTCATAGTCTGTTTCTGCTGCAATGAGTTCAATTTTTGAGTTGCTCAGGTTTACTTCGGCATTTACAAAATCAATTCTGGATTTTATTCCTT
>CAZKSF010000167.1:0-1731 GCA_964555405.1 uncultured Bacteroides sp. | reverse complement strand
TGAAAAACGCCAAGCCGAAGATGTTGATCCCCATAAACAGATAGGACAGGGAGAACACCCGGAAGGCGTGGCAGGTGAGCTCCATGAGACCTTGGTCATAGCCCACGAACAGCCGGGCCAGGGGCCGGGCCGTCACCTCCGCCAGCGCCACCAGGATCACCCCGGCGCCGATGATGAGGCACAGGCTTTTTCTCAGCAGGCTCTTCAGCTCCTCCCGGTTCGCCGCGCCGTAGTGGTAGCCCACCACCGGGGCCGCGCCCATGGAATAGCCCAGAAACGCGGCGGCAAAGATGAACATCACATACATAATGATGCCAAACGCGGACACGCCGTCCTCGCCGATGAGCCGCATGAGCTGGAAATTATATAAAATATTCACCACGGAGTTGCACACGTTGGTCATCAGCTCCGAGGAACCGTTGATGCAGGTTTTGAGCAGGATGCGCCCGTAAAACCGGGTCTTGCCCAGGCGCAGCAGGCTGGTCTGATTTCCCAGGAAATAGACCACCGGCACCACGCCGCCCACCACCTGGCCCACGCCCGTGGCAAGGGCCGCGCCGGATACGCCCAGGTCCAGCAGCACAATAAACACATAGTCCATCACCATGTTGGTCATGCCCGCCGCCACGGTGACCAAAAGCCCCAGCTTGGGCCGCTCCGCCGTGGGGAAAAAGCTCTGAAAGGCGTTTTGCAGCATGAACGCGGGCAGCGCCGCCGCCAAAATCCTGCCGTAAGCCACGCAGTGGGGCAGCATGTCCTCCGTGGCGCCCAGGGACCGGGAAATCCCCGGCATGAACGCCCAGCCCAGGGCCGCCAGCACCAGGCCGAAGCCCAAGGTAATGTAGATGAGCATGGAAAAATACTCGTTGGCCTTTGCCCGGTCACCCTCGCCCAGGGTCTTGGCCACGATGGCGCTGCCGCCGGTGCCCAGCATGAAGCCCACGGCGGACAGCAGCATGATGAACGGCCACACCAGGTTCAGCGCGGCAAAGGGCGTTTTGCCCACGTAATTGGACACAAATAAACCGTCCACCACACTGTAAATGGACGTGAAGATCATCATCACGATGGACGGATACACAAAGCGCAGCAGCTTTGAATAAGTAAAATGGTCAGATAATTGAATGCGCATGGTTCAGCCTCAAACATAGGGATTACAAGGCGTTATTCTAGTATGATTTCACGGGAAAGTCAAGGTGTTGGACATTTCCTCCCCCATCGTGTATAATACCAATGATTGGAACGCTCATGGTTGGGAGGTCCACATGAAAAAACAACAACGCAAGCCGGGGAAAAACCGCATATGGGAGCAGCGGCGGAGCCGCCTGTTCGAGATCATCGAGGTGGGCGCGTCGGAGGACGCCGTCAGCCGGGGCTATGATATCTTCGGCGCGTTCGTCATCGTGCTGAATCTGGCGGTGAGCCTGGCGTACACCTTTGACTATATGGAAGCGCAGCACGGCCCGCTGCTGCTGGCGGTGGAAAACGTCACCGTGGCGTTTTTCGCCGTGGACTATGTGCTCCGGGTCTGGACGGCGAAGTTCCTGCGGCCCAATTTGCGGGAAGGCCGCGCCATCTGGGAGTATATGACCTCCTTCACCGGCGTGGTGGACCTGCTGTCCTTCCTGCCCTATTACCTGCCGATCTTCTTCCCCTCCGGGGCGGTGGCCTTCCGCATGTTCCGGGTGGTCCGCATCTTCCGGCTGTTTCGGGTGAACGCCTATTACGATT
>CAZKSF010000166.1:0-1867 GCA_964555405.1 uncultured Bacteroides sp. | reverse complement strand
CTATAACCATTTCACGTTGCTGACAACGTATACGAATTTCTTCGATGCGGCCAACCGCGGGTCGAATCCGGGTGTTCCTTATGTAGAGGAACCCGAGAATGTCGTGATCAAGCAGTACGAACGCGGAACGGTGCAGAGCGCGTTCGACAAGGTGCTCCGCGACTTCAACGAGGGTATCGGCAAACTGGGCGGAAGCGCTGATTACGCTCAGCCCAAATTCCACTTCACCCGGGATGCCGGTCATGCGCTGGGCGCCCGTATCGCTCTCTATTCCGAAAGCTACGGCGATGTGATCGGCCATGCTTCCGCCATCGGTATTCCGCTGGCTTCGCGGCTGACGGACATGACTTCCGGCGGCAGCCCGCGTGTGAACAAGGACGGCAGCAAGGCGCAGTATGTGGCCGACGGCGATCCGCTCCAGACCTACTGCAAACTCAATATGCACGACTGGAACTCGCTGGCACAGAACCCCGGCGGTGTGGACGGTATCTCCATGGAATTCTCCGGTCCCGAGGCCAAAGCCAACCTGCTGGTGATGGAATGCGTGACGAGCTGGACGCGTATCGCCGGTAACGGAACGTATTTCACTCGTTTCGGAATCGAAAAGGAAGCCCTCCGGGATATGCGGACCAATACGGCTGCCGGCGTAACGCAGTATGTGCCTATTTACAGCTACTCGAGCGACCCTGCAGGAATCATTCCTAAATTCTACGAAGACTTCAAGTATACGAACATCGCTGCCGGTATCGGTATCATCTACACCAAGTTCCCGGCTTTCCGTATCGAAGAGGTGCTTCTGGCCCGTGCCGAGGCTTTTGCCATGACCGGCCGTTATCAGGATGCGCTCAACGACCTGAACATGTGGACGAAAATCCGTGCGACGAGCGGTACGTTCAACGACAATTCCAATACGATTTACCGCGACTTGCTGCTGAACTATTACAGCCGTGCGCTCGAAGATCCCGAACACTTCATCAACAGTTCGTTCAACCAGTCGAAGTGGACGGCTGCCGAGAGCGATCTCGCGTTCCAGAAAGCGCTGATTCTCGCCATTCTCGATGCCCGTTACTTCGAGTTCGTCAATGAGGGGTTGCGTTACTTCGATATTCTGCGCTGGAACATTCCTATCACGCACCAGGCCTACAACAAAACGCGCAGTACGCTTACGCCCGACGACGATCGTCGCGTGATCCAGATCCCGCAGCAGGCTGCCCTCTCCGGACTGGAATCCAATCCGTGGATCAACGTGGGTACATGGGAATAGTGTCGAACCGATAAAAACGAAGAAAATATGAAAAGTATAAAATATCTGTTGTTGTTCGCCGCAGTTTCTCTGTTGTCCGTTTCCTGCGACAAGGAGGATGCGCTGGACACGTCGAAGCCCATCAACGGGCTGGGCGGCGAAATTTTGCCCGATACCGAGACCAGCGAGTGGCTGTTCGAGAATTTCACGGTTCCCTATAACATCGAGGTGCTTTACCGCTGGGAATCGTCCGAAGTGCAGACTTCGTTCCTGCGTCCGTTGGTTCCCGTGCGCGAGGATCTCGTCATTCCGTTCATGGAAGCCATCCGCGACGTGTGGTTCGAACCTTATATCCAGGCCGTGGGCGACGTCTTCCTTAAGCAGATGACGCCCAAGAAGATCGTGATCGCCGGTAGCGGTGAGTGGAGTAGCGGTACGATCAAGCTGGGACAGGCCGAGGGCGGTAAGAAAATTCTGTTGCTCAATGCCAACAACTTCGATCCCACGCAGGCCGACGGCCGCAACGGGGTGAAGGAATATCTGCATACCATCGAGCACGAGTTCGCTCACATCCTGCACCAGAGCGTGATGTTCGACAAAAACTACCAGAACATCTCGGCCGGC
>CAZKSF010000165.1:0-1874 GCA_964555405.1 uncultured Bacteroides sp. | reverse complement strand
ATTTGGCGAAGAGATTTTCTATATTGATCATTATGTAGCCTCGCGTGAAGGCGGGTCCGGTGCATAAACGACGAAGCCGATGAATAATATTATTTTGTATGGCGGAAGTGGATTATTCCAAATTCTATTATAAACGGGAACGCACAAAAGAAAACGGAACACCCGTTCGGAATTTCGACGAGCCCGAGCGGGATTTCAATGCAACGGAACGGGATTTCGACGAGCCCAAACGAGATTACGTTGCAACAGAACGGGATTTCGACGAGCCCAAACGAGATTACGTTGCAACGGAACGGAATTTCGATACGCCTCGTTTTGAAACGCATAAGCGTGGCGAGACAGAACGTGTTAAAGCGAAGCGGTCTAAAAAACCGCTCCTCGTCCTAATTACTTTAATCGTAATTTTCGCCATAATTTTTTTTGCGGCGGACTTTTTCACAAACGGCAAGCTTCTCGACACGGTAACCGCAAGTCTTCGCGGCAATTCGTACGAATACTATTTTGTCGTAACCGAAACGGGCGGGCGCGACCTTGCGTACGCAAAGAGCCTTCTAATAAAGCAAATGGGCGGCAGCGGGTTTATTATCGACGAGAAAAACAAATTCCTCGTAGTGCTTTCTGTCTACCCCGACAAGAGCGAGGCGGCGGCTGTGTCTGCGAAAAATCCGAACACCTACGTTTACACTTTGGGCTTCACATCCAAAAACACCGACTTTTTCAATACCGTGGATAAAGCCGTGTCGGATATAAGCGCGGCGCTCAAAAATTTGGAAAGCGGCTTGATTTCGGAAAGCGAATGCTACGGCTCGCTTCTTTCCGTCAAGGGCGAAATAGTAAAGTTGAAGGCTAAAATTTTGGAAAGCGGAAACGCATCGGAGTTGAACCTGCTCGAATACATAATCGGCGGAATTGACGGTCTGGAGATGGGAAAAGGCACTCGCCTTAATTTTCTAAGCGACGCCAGGTACGTTCTGTGCGGAATAATTTCGTCTATGCCAACAATCGAAACTAGAAAATAATTTTTGGTAAATTTTTAAAAATCGCGCAAGCTAAGATTATTATGATAGTAGTTTTAGTTCGTTCACTTATAATTTTTATCTTGCTAGTCCTCGGCATACGCCTTATGGGCAAGCGCACGATCGGCGAATTGCAGCCGTTCGAATTCGTTATAACTTTGGCGGTAGCCGACCTCGCCTGTACGCCCATGCAGGACATTTCGATCCCGATAGTATACGGTTTGGTTCCCCTATTTACAGTTTTCGTGGCACATTACTTTATCACTCTCGCTACGGCTAAATCCATTAAGTTCCGAAAATTCATAAACGGCAAGCCCTTTATCGTTATCGACGGCGACGGCATAAATTCCGAGTGTCTTTCAAAGCTCAATATGGACGTCAACGACCTGCTTGCGCTAATTCGCCAACAAGGGTACTTCAGCATAACGCAGATAAGCTACGGAATAATCGAAACGAACGGGAAGCTTTCGGTTCTGGAAAATTCGCAAAGCGAGGCGCCGCAGTCGATCCCTATGACGCTTATAACCGAAGGAACGCTGTTGCACGAAAATATGCACTCTATTGACATTGACGAAGAACAGATCCGCAAGGTTTTAGACGAGCAGAAAATAAAGCAAAAGGACGTGGTTTTAATGACGGCGGACAGCAATACGCTCTTTATTCAACCAAGAAAATCCAAATATATCACGGTGGAGGTAGCGTAACTGAAGTACAATTTGACGATTGCCATAGTAGTTACGTTGCTTCTTATCGGCGGCGGGATATGGGAAACGGTGTATATAGAAAACACGTTTGACCAATTCGAAGAAAAGCTGGAATCTCTCATGCAGCAGGAGGAATACAATTTAGAGGATATTG
>CAZKSF010000164.1:0-1896 GCA_964555405.1 uncultured Bacteroides sp. | reverse complement strand
TTCGGCGAAACATAGTGTTGCCCATGCGCAGTTCTACCGCTCCATCGGCCTGCTTTGCCAGTTTTCCGGTCTCGAGTGTGATGGTGCGTCCATCACCCAGCTCGATGGTTTTTTTGATTGGATTCAGCATAAAAACGTTTATAAAAGTCTATGTAAGATTTTTTCGTACAAAATTCTTACAAAGTTAGCCATAATATCGGATATTTTAGCCGGAAATTGGGGGTAAACGACGTTTTTTTAATTTTTTTTTGTTATCAACAATAAAAAAGCTAAATTTGAAATCGTAATCAAACTGAAATCATTATGCGAAGCATCTTTAGGTCGCTGATCACATCGTTTGCCGTGCTGACCTGTGCGGCAGGTTCGGTAGAAGCCAACGCGCAGAGTCCGGTGTTCGATAATCCGGACAACCGTCCGTTTATAGGGGCACGTATCGGGCTGGACGTCACACTGCCCGGAAGATTCAATATAGATAATATCAACTCGGTCAACAGTTATAATTCAGGCGCCGGATTTTCGTTTGGTGCCGTTTACAACCGCCCGTTGCTGGCGAATCTGTATCTGGAACCGGGATTTTTATTCTATTATGATACCACCGGTGAGGATGTGATAGTTGACGTGACCGATACCCCGAATATAGCTGATGTTTCGCTGCGCGAATTCGGCTTCCGTATTCCTGTGGTCGTAGGGTATCATTTCGACTTCTCGAATTTCAGTTTAAGGGTTTACACGGGTCCGGAGCTGAAATACGGTCTGCACGGAAAGATTCATTATAAGTTGGAAGAGGGTAAAGTTACCCACACTTATAGCGAAGGATTGTATGAGGATATGCGCCGCTGGGCTTTTAACTGGCAGTTAGGCGCAGGTCTTACCACAGGTCCGTTTGATCTGACGCTTACATGGGCTAAGAATGCCAGCAATATCACCAAGATGAAGCATGCCAACTGGCATTGCAGCCGCTTTACACTCGGTCTGGGCTATAACTTTTAGTATTCTTGGCTTCGATTCCTATTCCGAACAGGGCATAGTCGTACCATGCCGGATCGTCGGGGCGGAGAGTGCGCAGCGAAGCCGTGAGCTGCTCGACTGTTCGCCGGTCGTTTGACTTGCGTGTGATGAGTCCGAGATCACGCGCAGTGTTTCCTACATGCACATCAAGAGGAATATAAAGCTGCGCCGGAGTGAGTGCCTTCCATATTCCGAGGTCGACAATACCGTCGTCGCGCACAAGCCATCGCAATGCCATATTCAGACGCTTAAGCGCGGTAGACGCGGTGTTCAGCGGCAGACATCTGGAGTCGTTATGTCCGTCGTTTGCATCGGCAAGCGCACGGTTTATGGCATCGGCGATTTTCCAAGGGGCATCCATACCCGTGACAGCATTTTCAGCTACGAGAAAGTCTTCGAGAGTGCCGTAACGACTGTACACCGAATGAAGACCGCGCAGGTAATGCCTGAGATTTCCGGCGAAAAATGTGCGGTGGATGTTCATGTCGGGAAGATCCTCATATCCGCGTTCCATCACATATCGCCATGGCTGATTGTCCATTAAAGCGAGCATCCGGTCGCAGTCGCGGCATATCATCGTGCGGTTACCCCATGCAATGGTGGAGCATAGCAGTGAAGTAATCTCGATGTCGCGCGGATCATCGAACCGTCGGGGGAACTGTACCGGATCGGCGGCTATGAAATCGGGACTGCATATGCGTTGCGCCTCCTGGTTGAGGAGGTCGGCAATGTAGGAGGGGACAGGTATAATGGGATCGGTCATGGGTAAAAATAATAACACCCGGATCTTTTCAGACCGGGGGCGATAAATAAAACTGGTAGCCCATAGGAGAATCGAACTCCTCTTTCAAGAATGAAAATGTTGCGTCCTAACCGATAGACGAATGG
>CAZKSF010000163.1:0-1899 GCA_964555405.1 uncultured Bacteroides sp. | reverse complement strand
ACGAGCTGTTATCCTCTCTCAACTCCCGCTTCGCCCTTTTTATTACGGAAGCGACCATAATATCGAATTCGCCGTTACGCCCGACGTAAAATTCAACGTACTCTTTCGTCCTGATCAAGTCTCTTACGATTTCATCCAATTGTTGCTCTACAAAGAAATAGTCGTCAACTTCTCTGTGTCCGATAAACGTAACGTAATAAATGTCTAACATAATGGTGCCGCTCCCCTTTCGAGAACGGCACCGTAGAATACCGTTCCGTGGTTTGCGAATCCAATAAGAACCCTTTAACTATATAAGCAAAAAGGATGGAACGGTATTACTACCAATACTTTCCTTTTTACTTAATTTTTAGTAAAAGAGCTTCCCCTCTGTTATCGAGGGGTTAAAAAGTTCTTGTTTTTGGATTCGCAATATTATTCTAACACTTTATGTTAATTTTGACAAGACAATAATATCTGAAAATTCGACCTAATAATCATAAAAACATCGCCATATATAACGGAAGCGTTATTTTTTAAGCGTTCCCGGTTATATTCAGTCAAGGCGTTTTCGCAAATTTGACGTTCCCCGTTAAGAAAAATGCCGATTTTTTGACGATGTGTATCACAAAAAATGCCGATTTTTTGACAATCTTATATTGAAAAAATGCCGATTTTTTGACAATGAGCAATTTTGCCATTATATTAACGATAGGAAATCATATCCAAAAACCTTATTTTATTTGACAAAACCGGATATATTTGATAAAATATTAGTCGTTGAACAGCTTGTTTACGCGCATGGGCGTTGCAGTAGCGTGGGATTTTTTCCGAAGGCAAACCGTCGCTGTACTGACGTACTGCAGGTGTAGGCTTTGGGAAAGCGGCAATTTTGACTTATTATCCGCTATTCCTACCGAAAACGGTCTGTTTGTGACAATAAAAAGCTCTCCCCATTGCCGCGCAAAGCACGCGCTAATACAACGTTCATCGAAGGTTTCAGACGTTCTTTACTCCAACAAAGACGAATAAATTTGTTGGAGATTTTTTATGGAAAACGCACAAAATTCGTCATTTTTAGGCACAGAGAAAATTTCAAAGCTTATGGTTAAGTTTTGTATCCCCTGCGTTCTCTCGCTTCTCGTCAGCGCGCTTTACAACATCGTAGACCAGATTTTTATCGGCAACAGCGAGCTTTCCACCCTCGGCAACGCGGCAACGGGCGTTGTATTCCCGATATTTATTATTGCGCAAGGCTTTGCCTGGTATTTCGGCGACGGGTGCGCGGCATATATCAATATAAGTCAAGGCAAAGGCGAAACGGATAAAATTCATTCCTGCGTAGGCACGGGTATGATAGTTACGGTTATCGCGAGCGTAATTTTGCTTGCCGTTTTCTATCCGCTGAAAACGCAGCTGTTAACGCTTTTCGGCGCGTCGGAAAACAGTATCGGTTACGCTACGGAATACTTTAACGTTATCCTTGCTTTCTTCCCCGTATATATGCTTTCGAATATGATAAACGCAGTAGTTCGCGCAGACGGCAGTCCTAATTGGTCTATGCTGTCCATGCTCGCGGGCGCAATCGTTAATATTATCCTCGACCCGATATTCATATTCGCCTGCAAATGGGGCATGGCGGGCGCGGCGTGGGCGACCGTTATCGGTCAAGTCGTTTCGTTCGTCATAAGCATAATTTACCTGTTCCGCACAAAGACCTTCAAATTAAGTCTTAAGAGCTTTATTCCTAATTTCAAAGTGTTCGCACCCGTGTTTAAGCTCGGTTTATCTTCGCTGATAACCCAAATGACGATCGTTATAATTTCGCTTGTTTGTAATATTATGCTTGCAAAATACGGCTCTATGTCGCAATACGGCGCGGATATTCCGATTTCCGTGATCGGTAGCGAAAGTAAAGTT
>CAZKSF010000162.1:0-1944 GCA_964555405.1 uncultured Bacteroides sp. | reverse complement strand
GCGTCGGATTGTGGTTCCGAAGGTCGTGGGTTCGACCCCCACTGTTCACCCCAAGCAATGGAAAAGAAAAGATACCGTCAGTAACTGAGTTACTGACGGTATCTTTTCTTTTCATGACATTTTTACCGGAATTATAAATCCGTTTTCATCGAATTCGAGAGGGTCGATACACACAACACGTTCGCTTCCTCCGTGACCGAGCGGATGTCGATGATAGACAATGAAGTACTCACCGGTCTCAGGGTTCTGAATCACAGAATGATGTCCGGCTCCGGTAGCGAGTTGCGGATCCTGTTCGAGAATTTTACCGATTCTTTCAAACGGACCGAGCGGGTTGTCGGCAATAGCATATGCCACACAGTAATCGGGACCACCCCAGCCACCTTCCGACCACATAAAATAATATTTTCCGTCGCGCTTCAGCATAAACGGACCCTCCACGTAGTTCTCCGGGGTCACCTCTTTATATGAGTCACCGTCAGCGAATGGTATTACCGAAAGCAGGTCATCGGCAAGTCGAACTACATTGCAGTGGCGCCAACCACCATAATACATAAGGTACATTCCCGACTCCTTGTCGAAGAATACAAACTGGTCAATCGGTTGGGCACCATTGATAATTGAGCCGATGAGAGGTTTTCCCAAGGCATCGCTGAACGGACCTTCCGGACTATCGGCAACCGCCACACCAATACCCCCGGTCTGCGATTCATTCTGAATGTCATTAGCACCGAAAAACAGATAATAACGGTCGTTGGCGCGGATCACCGATGGAGCCCATAACGCATACTTTGCCCAGCTTATGCTGTCGATCGACAGTACTGCCGGATGCTTAGTCCAGTTCACCATGTCGGGCGAAGAGAAAGCATCCATGTGGGTCTGGATATTGTATTCGGGATTTATAGCATCGGTAATGCGCGACAGATCGTTACTGTATTTGACCGAATCTTCACCCCACAACAGCGAAAGTGTAGGGTAAATCCAGTATTCACCGTCCCACACAATGCCTTCCGGATCGGCATACCATCCGGGAATGACAGGGTTCGAGGCACGTTCAGGCGCAGGGGATGCAGTGGAACGGTTGCCAGTGCAGCCTGACGAGGACATGACACCGGCAATAGCGGCGGCTCCGAAAAAAAGCCGGATTGTTCTGTTTGTTATCATAAAAAGAAAGAAATGTGAATTAACCTTGCAAAGTTACATAAAAAATACACCTATATCCAAGATTTACATATAAATCCGCCGGATTGTCAAATTGGCAGATATTAAACGGGTTTATGACTGTGCGGAGCATAAAAACTTTTTTGGCATATTGTTTGTTTGATAAATGAAGTCGGAAGGAAAAGACCGACAAACGATAGTAGACAAATTAACAAAATAACAAAACAGTATAAACAATTCAACTATGGGAAAAATTATTGGTATAGACCTTGGAACAACTAATTCCTGCGTCTCAGTGCTTGAGGGTAAAGACCCTGTTGTTATACCTAACAGCGAAGGTCGTAACACCACTCCTTCAATCGTTGCATTCGTTGACGGCGGCGAACGTAAGGTAGGTGATCCTGCAAAGCGTCAGGCAATTACTAACCCCAAGCGTACTATCTATTCAATCAAGCGCTTCATGGGCGAGAATTTCGACCAGGTGAAAAGCGAAATAGAGCGCGTGCCTTACAAGGTGGTACGTGCCGCAAATGACACTCCTCGTGTCGATATCGATGGTCGTGAATATACTCCGCAGGAGATTTCAGCCATGATTCTTCAGAAAATGAAGAAAACAGCCGAGGATTACCTCGGTCAGGCAGTCACTGAGGCTGTGATCACCGTGCCTGCCTACTTCAACGACGCTCAGCGTAAGGCAACCAAGGAAGCAGGTGAAATCGCAGGTCTTAACGTGCAGCGTATCGTCAACGAGCCTACAGCGGCAGCGCTTGCCTACGGTCTCGA
>CAZKSF010000161.1:0-1992 GCA_964555405.1 uncultured Bacteroides sp. | reverse complement strand
TACCTGGATAAATTTGTATGAGTTCGGAGGTACTGAATGGCACATGGAGACGTATACAAATGGTTTGAATTATATTTTCCGAATTATGCAGGTGAAAATGTAGAAATGTGGTTCCCGAATGGTAAGAACAGCATACGTGTTAGGCAGACAAATAAGCAGGAATTCATATTCACCTACAACGGGAAAGATGACTGGAAATTTGAAACGGTCAAAAGCTTTATTAAAGGAAGGAAAGGAGAAAAGGTAATGAAATGATCGACTTTTTAACGATTTCGACACGTAGTAAAAAGCGTGGTGTTATAGAAATCTATCCAAAGTTCATTATCAAAAAAAGCGGCGATCTTATGATAAGAGGCGGTGATTTCTACGCTATCTGGATTGAAGAACGCGGTTTATGGTCTACGGATGAGCAGGATGCATTGCAGCTCATCGACCGCGAACTGGATAGGTATGCTGAAGAGAATCGCCAACGCTTTGACTCCGATATCATCAAAGTCCTGCACATGTGGGACGCTGAGTCCGGCATGATTGATTCTTGGCATAAGTATTGTCAGAAGCAGTTAAGAGATTCCTTCCATATGCTGGATGAAAAACTTATATTTTCAAACACGCCGACAAATAAAAAAGATTACGCCAGTAAAAAGCTGAATTATCCGCTTGAAGCTGGCGATTTATCTGCTTACGACAAGTTGATGTCTGTATTATATTCTGAGGAAGAAAGACGCAAGATTGAATGGGCGATTGGCTCTGTTGTGTCTGGTGATTCAAAGAAATTGCAGAGGTTTATGGTTTTATATGGAGCAGCAGGAACAGGTAAATCCACTGTCTTGAACATCATTCAGCAACTTTTCGAGGGCTATTATTCTGTGTTTGACGCTAAGGCTCTTGGCTCTGCAAGTAATTCATTTGCGCTAGAGGCTTTTAAGAGCAATCCTCTTGTGGCGATTCAGCACGATGGCGATTTGTCAAGGATAGAGGATAATACAAGGCTGAACAGTTTGGTTTCTCATGAGTTAATGACAGTGAATGAGAAGTTTAAATCTACTTACGCTAACCGGTTTAAGTGCTTTCTCTTTATGGGTACAAATAAGCCCGTAAAGATTACAGACGCAAAGTCAGGTCTTATCAGAAGACTTATTGACGTATCTCCGAGTGGGAATAAGCTGAGCCCTAAGGAGTACAAGACTATCGTAAAGCAGGTTGGGTTTGAATTAGGCGCGATTGCGTATCATTGTCAGGAAGTATATCTGAGCGACCCTGGTATGTTCGATGATTATATTCCCATCAGTATGCTTGGAGCATCGAATGATTTCTATAACTATATCATTGATTCGTACCATGTGTTCAAGAGAGAGGACGGAACAACACTGAAAGCGGCTTGGGAAATGTACAAGACCTACTGTGATGAGGCGAAGGTTTTATATTCTCTGCCGCAAAGAGCATTCAAGGAAGAACTCAAGAACTATTTCAGGAACTATGACGAACGGTTTAATCTTGATGACGGTTCGAGAGTCCGCAGCTACTATTCCGGGTTTAGAACAGATAAATTTGAACCCGAAAAAAATCCGGGAGGTGAAAATGGGAAAACAAAATCAGATACATCAACTGGAGGTAGAAGAATCAGTTTTAGACAAGTTGATTCAGATTCCCCATCAGAATTTGATATTTGCGGACGAGATTTCCCAGCTCAATACGCCAGCTCAAAAGAGACCCCGGCAAAGAAATGGGAAAAAGTCACGACAAAATTGTCTGACCTCGATACGTCACGACTCCATTATGTCAAAGTCCCGGAGAATCACATAGTTATTGACTTCGATATTCCCGATGAGGATGGCAACAAATCCTTTGAAAAGAATCTCGAAGCAGCAAGTAAATGGCCGCCGACTTATGCAGAGTTGAGTAAGAGTGAAGCCGGAATCCATCTTCATTATATTTATACCGGCGATCCGACGATGCTGAGTCGAATATATGATGATCACATAGAAGTTAAGG
>CAZKSF010000160.1:0-2001 GCA_964555405.1 uncultured Bacteroides sp. | reverse complement strand
TTTTGTGTATATGGCGTCCTTCTCCTGCATGATATCCCAAAGGACGGTATGCCCCTGAAGAACCGTGTTGATTACAGTGCAGTCGTCAAATTTGAAGTGATCCTGTTCCAGTACTGACATGCGTTCGCCCGGTCCCTGGGTCACATTGCCGTGGGTAGGTGACAGCTCGTCACTGAGAATACGCATCAATGTTGACTTTCCGGCGCCGTTTGCACCGATGATGCCGTAGCAGTTGCCGGGGGTGAATTTTAAATTTACGTCCTGAAATAGTACTCGTTTTCCGAATTGCTGGGTTAAGTTGTTGACCGCTATCATTTGTATTTATAGATGTAATGATCAGTTATGCGAAAAATTTTGGCGCAAAGGTACTAATTATTCACCGAAAAATTGTGGTATTCCTTGAAGTATTGTAACTTTGTTTAAAGAATATATCACTTAACAACTAATATTTATGGTAATTCAGCGTTGGCAGTCAGTACTGCTGTTCCTGGCCGGACTGGCCATTTGCTTTTTCGGATTTATTCCTGTATGTGATGTAATATATCCTGATTCCGTCGAGTATGTGGGGTTGCGTCAGGTGTTGCCGTTGTTTATCCTTGACATGCTTATCGGGCTCCTTTTATTCATATCCATATTCTTGTATCATAATCTGCGGTTGCAGAAGAGGGTAGTGGTAATAAGTATCGTGCTTACTGTCGTGCTTTCAGTGTGCGTGGCTTTCGGAATACCTAATCCGGAGGATGCCATCGGACGTGTATGGCGCAATTGGGTTGTACTGCCTATCATCACGATCGTGCTTGCAGAATGGGGCCTGATCCGCATAAAAAAAGATGAGGCCACACTGCGCAGCTACGATCGCATACGATAGGTTCTTATACGCGAAAGTGAAAATTTTTCAAAATTTGTGGTATATGGATTAAACTTCGGCCGATTTTAGCTGTCGAAGTAACTGAAAACAATGATTATCCATAAACTTACAAATTGATTATTGATTATGAAGAAAAACATTTTCGCTGTCGTAGCGCTCAGCATGACTTTGTGTGGACTCAGTGCATTTGCTCAGGTTCATGCAGCCAAGGTTGCAGAAAAAGCAAAAACGGAGGCAACCGCTGTAAGAAATCATCCTGCCAAGCCGAAGAAGTCACCGTTTGACGGCATCAATCTTACCGCCGATCAAAAGACCCGTCTTGAGGCTCTGAAAACGCAGCAGATCACTGAGCGTAAGCAGGCTGCAGAGCAGAAGAAGGCTACAGCCAAGGCTGCCCGACAGCAGAAAATGGCTGAACGCGCCAAGCGTGATTCATTGAAGCGTGAGGAAAAGCTCAGTTATCTGCATAAGGTTAAGGATATCCTTACTCCCGAACAATATGTGACCTATCTGGAGAACATTGTTGTGGGCAATGGAGGCATGAAGAACACTCCCGGAGTGCGTCCGGAAAAACGTGCCGGGAAGATGCCTGAAAAGATGCGTGGTGATAAAAATAAACAATTTGATAAATCACAGCGTCCTCAAAAAGGTCCGAAACCCAATAAGGATAGCAAAAAGTAAGCGAAAATACTAAAATAGAATGATTTTAACATCGCCGGACTGTCTTAATCAGGATTAGTCCGGCGATATTTTTATCTTTATGTAAAAAAATAGGTGCTTAAAATTTTTTATTTATGATTTTAATTTCTACTTTTGCGCATCACATTTTTTAATCTACGCTTTTAGCTATGGATATTAACAATATCATGAATGCCCTTGAGGCAAAACACCCCGGCGAAAAGGAATATCTCCAGGCAGTGAAAGAAGTGTTACTTTCAGTATCAGAAGTGTACAACAAGCACCCTGAATTTGAGAAAGCACGTATCATCGAGCGTATGGTCGAGCCTGACCGTATCGTCACTTTCCGTGTAACCTGGATCGACGACAAGGGCGAGGTTCAGAACAATATCGGTTATCGTGTACAATTCAATAATGCCATCGGCCCGTACAAAGGCGGCATCCGTTTCCATGCT
>CAZKSF010000159.1:0-2051 GCA_964555405.1 uncultured Bacteroides sp. | reverse complement strand
TGAATATCATCAATGGTGGTGCTCACTCTGACGCTCCTATCTGTTTCCAGGAATTCATGATCCGTCCCATCGGCGCATGCTGCTATCGTGAAGGCATCCGCATGGGTACTGAAGTATTCCATAACCTCAAGAAAGTGCTTCACGATCGTGGTCTGAGCACTGCAGTAGGTGACGAAGGCGGTTTTGCTCCCAAACTTGAAGGTACGGAGGACGCTCTCAACGTTATCATCAAGGCTATCGAGAATGCAGGTTATGTTCCCGGTAAAGATGTTACCATCGGTCTTGATTGCGCTTCTTCAGAGTTCTATAAGGACGGCATCTACAACTATGCTGAACTTAACAACGGTACTCCCAAAGAGCCTAATGGCAAGAAACTCACTTCTCAGGAACAGGCTGAATATCTCAAACACCTCGTTGAAACATATCCTATCGACTCTATCGAAGACGGTATGGCTGAAAATGACTGGGAAGGCTGGAAGATACTCACTGACCTTATCGGCAAACGTTGTCAGCTTGTAGGTGATGACCTTTTCGTTACTAACGTTAAATATCTCCAGAAAGGTATTGAATTAGGTTGTGCTAACTCAATCCTTGTAAAGGTTAACCAGATTGGTTCTCTTACCGAGACCCTCCGTGCAGTTGAACTCGCACAGCGTCATGGTTACACTGCCGTTATTTCTCACCGTTCAGGCGAAACTGAAGATTACACCATCGCTGATATCGCAGTAGCTACCAACGCTGGTCAGATCAAGACCGGTTCTGCTTCTCGTAGCGACCGTATGGCTAAGTACAACCAGCTCCTCCGCATCGAGGAAGAACTTGGTTCTGCTGCTCAGTATGGCTATAGTGCAAGAACTAAAATGCCTCAGAAGTAATTCTAACTTGAAGAAAAATATTCAGCGGGGCTGTGTCGTCAGACGCAGCCCCGCTGTCACTTAATAAGGATATCATTGTTTTTGTTTACTCACACAGTCGTATGACACGTATTCCGTTAGTCGATGTCTGTTTCTTGAGATAGTCCGTTAAAGGAATACTTGTCACTACAACTTTTTTCTCCTTTGATGAAGCGTGGATCAGATGTGGTTTGTTATTGACAAATGTTACGATGCCTACATGAGAAATATCCAGTCCCTTGGTATTGCTCGTGAGCATTACGATATCTCCTTCGCGTAATACGGCACCGCCGACAGCGCTTTTCTTAAGATAGGGAAACTTATGTCCGCGATACGAATTCTCACGTTGCCGTATCATGTTATAATTTTCTTCATCAGCGAGTGCCGGATATTTATCCCTGTTCTGTGACATGTAATCCAGTGATTTTATTGCGTAGTTGCTGTTTCCTACGACAGTGGTGAAATCCTTCACAAAACCACGGCTTGAATTTTCAATAATCCAGTCGCTCATGTAGTGTAATCTCGACGGATAACCGTCCACAATACCGTTCCTGTATCGGATCTGTTGAAGATTATGCACGAAATCCCTCCATGATCCCCGGCGCTCATTGGCTGTCATTGCCAGTGCGAGCACTGTCTCCATAAAAGTTGTGCAATCCATCTGTTCCATATTCACTGTAAGCATTTCCGGTTGTTCCTCTAAGGTCGATGCTTCATATGGAGTGTCAATAAGTTGATTGGCGAAATAGTTTACCCAGGCATTAGGCGATTTGAGGCGTAGTTTTACACCTTCATCTAATAAATATGCGATGCGGGTAGTGTCGGCATGCTCGTCGTGGAATCTTATTCCTCCGGGCGCTGCTGCAACTGAAGGAAGTATTCCGGTAAACATCGCGAAAGCAACCCCCATTATCAATCGTCGAAAAGATTTGATCATATCATGTACGTTTTCTGGCGCGAAAATACAAAAAAATATTTAGATTTGCTAATATGACTGTTTCATGATGTTGATAATCAGTAGTAGCATAAGAAAATTTCAAAAAATATGCAAAAATGTTTGGTTGGTAAATCAGGAATGACTAACTTTGCACTCGCTTTTCGGGAATGACCTGTTTGAAGGTCGATAAAGAGCTAAAACAAACAGATGTTTGAAAAAGT
>CAZKSF010000158.1:0-2097 GCA_964555405.1 uncultured Bacteroides sp. | reverse complement strand
GGCCACACCGCCACCGCCTTCATATACACCTCATCATATTCAGGAGAGCCTTCCTCCATGGTAGAGGCGATACGGGTGAAATCAATCGGACGAAGTTTGGACGGATCTTCGGCATATACACGCTTGAGTTCATCGATGTCGGTGAAGGTACGGAACTGATACTTAACGGTGTAATCGGAGTGACGCAACCAGGGATAGACATTCTTGAGCAGGTAGTCGTATTCCTTGGGGAAGCGGCGCTTGATTTCCTGGTTACGGGGATCGGGTTCCATGTCGCTGGTGGCGATCTGCAGAATTTCTTCGCGGTGAGCGATCTCATTCTCGGTCAGCCAGTCGATGAGTCCCTGCCAGTCCTCGGGCTCGTAATCGGAGTGCATCACATCGGGAGAGAAATTGTACTTCGACCGAACATGCTCCTTAAGGGTGTTGGTACGACCCATTGCGAGACGCACGTTGTTGGAGTAGCTGCCTTCGGGCGAAGCATAACCTTTGAATGAAACTGCGGTTACGATAGCGTCAGGGTCGTTTGCGGCGAGTTCTACAGTATCGTAAATCTTATTGAGTTCTTCGGGGTTGTTCATGTAATCCGGCTCAAGGTTGATCTTGTTTACGATGAATGTAATGAACGCCCGTCCTTCAGCTTCGCGGGTAACGGCGGAGTCGCCTGTCAGTGCGATATAGGTGTAGGGAACCTCGACCGTGCGCGGCGTGAGGTCGATTTCGGCAACCGGAGTGCATGTGAGCGGCTTCGGTGCGTCGCAGCAATGCGAGATCGACTCGTCGAGATCGACACGCGAATTGTTCATCCAGTCTTCCCAAGGAATAGTGACGGTATAGGTGGATGAAACGGGCTTCCCTGCCTCAAGGATAATGTCGCCGTCGTTAAGATCGCCGTTGCGGAGATGGGAGTAATAACGGTTGCGACCGCACACCTTGAATGAGGGTAGCTCGACACGGTCATCGGAGGTGAGCGAACGTACTACGGGTGCGAAAGTCACTTCGTAATCGCGTCCCGGCTTGATATGGCGTCCGTCAACGTTCATCGTCACGGTCAGTCTGCCGTCACGAGGAACGACTTCGACGTTTGCCACACGTAGATTGGTGACCAATACGTCATCAGCTGTTGCCGTGAAAGTAGCAGCAGCGGCGCATGCAAGCGCTAATGATCGGAATGTTAGTCGTCGGTTCATGTTGGTGTTGTGTTGACTGAATGTGATCAGAACGTATATATCAGGTTAATTGCCGCCTTGGTAGGTCCGACATAATGGTGCACTTGGTTGGTTTCAATCTTTCTGCCGCAATCGGCGCATCTGTACTTGTCGGATTCGGATATGACGTAGCCAAAACCGATCTCAGCTTCGATGTTCCAATGGCGGTCAAGGATCCACGAATAGCCGTAGGCAATGCCCAGACCTGCCATCCAACCCTGACGGCGGTAATCCTTGAATTCACGGAAGTCGGTACCGAGAAATGAGATCGGCAGATCGAAATGACCGAAATTGAACTGACCTCCGAGAAGATGCGCTCCGAAGAAATGTCCGGAAAAACGTTCGCAAAGCCAGTAACGGACTTCGGGCTGAAGCAACCATTGTTTCCATAGACGGTGCGCTACGCTCCAGTTGTTGAAGTTGCCCGTAAGCTCTGCCGTCCACTTGGGAGCCAGTCCGACTTCGAATCCGGCATTGATTGTCGCGCCGGCGTCGTAGAGCAGGTTGCTCTTCAACGCGGCTTTCTGGGCATCGGCTTCAACTGACAGAGCCATTGCCGCAAAGCCTGCGAGGATAGTCGCTGTGACGCGTCCGAGTGAGTGGATTGAAAGTTTCATTTTATCTGGTTGGTGTTTTCGAGCGTGCGTTAGTCGAGCATTTTATTAAGAAGAGAACGGCAGGATGAGTATGTGCAGTGTCTTTGTCTCCTTTCGTCCATAGGTAATTTGTGTTTTTTATTTTGCCTATTTAATAATGTGAGCATAACTTTTCCAACTACAAAATTACAGCGTATATTTGGTTTACGCAAACTTTTTCGCAATAAAATAACGTATTTAATACATTTTAGCATATTTTCATTTTCACGCAAATAAATGGGGGGGGTAAAATG
>CAZKSF010000157.1:0-2100 GCA_964555405.1 uncultured Bacteroides sp. | reverse complement strand
TGAACTAGCATCTTCCATTAAAGAGCATGGAATAATTCAACCTTTAGTATTAAGACGTGTTGGTGAAAAATTTGAAATAATTGCTGGTGAGAGAAGATATAAAGCCTCGCAAATAGCTGGACTTACAAGTGTCCCATCTATCATCTGCGATTTAGATGACAATGAATCGGCCGAAGTAGCAATTATCGAAAATACCCATCGTCGCGCTTTATCTCCAATCGAAGAAGCCAAATCATATAAAAAGCTTCTAGATCGAAGATATGTTACACAAGACCAATTAGCTAAAAGATTAGGTACAAGCCAATCAACTGTTGCTAACAAACTTCGTCTTTTGACTCTTGATGAAAATGTCCAAAATGCCTTATTAAAAGAAGAAATAAGCGAAAGACATGCTCGAAGTTTATTAAGAGTAACTGACAAATTCAAACAAGTAGATCTATTAAATAAAATTATCAATGAAAAATGGCCCGTAAGAAAACTTGATGAAGAAATCGACAAAATTCTTGGAACATACACTAAAAATACAACGACAACGGGAACAATTAATTCTAATAGTCGAATTGATGTTAATGTTGATGAAATAATTAATAACTCAGTAGATATTTTAACTGACAATTATGAACCCACCATTAATTACCAATATCAAGCTAAAGTAGAGGATAATAAAAAGAAAAGTTCTCTTTTCTTTAATAATCTTGAAAATGAATCAGCCAATATGGACCCGACGCTTAATTTTGGTTTTAATCCATTCAAACAAGATGTAACCTCAAGTCTTGATCGTGATTACGAATTACTTGAATTAGATGATGATGAAGATGAAGAAGTAGAGGAAACTAAAGAAAATACCACTTCAAATATCGAAGTTCAACAAATTGTTGTTGAAAAAGAATATAAAAGTATGGATGATGTTATTGCTGGTATTAAAGAAATCATCAAAAATGCTAAAAAGAATGAAGTTCCTATTGAATCCGAAGAATTTAGTTTTGATGAGTTTTATCAATTCATTATTCGTGTCCATAAAGACAATAAAAAAGACTAGCCTCAGCTAGTTTTTTTATTAATTAGTTTTATCAAAGAAACCATTCTTTGTTACAGGAACTGTAGCATCATAAGTAATAGTTTTACTGAATCCTGCAATTGCTAACATAATTCCAGAAAAGAATACACCTAGCACAATCCAAGCCGTATCTTTATGGATTTTTTTACTCAAGTTATAGAAGACACATACATGCGCAAGAATAACCGCTATATTAGCTAATAATCCTAAATAATTAAATGCTGGTATTATATATCCTAAAACATTGCAAATGCTTCCTGCAATTAAAGCCAAGAACCAATACCAATCTAATCCAGCTATTTCAACTAATACCCAATTAGAATAAAATGGTATAATAGCTTCCCAACCATTTTTTCCCGCTTTTTGATAAAACTTCCATTTTCCAATTAGTAAAACTACGACAAGGCCACATATGATTACTAAAAAGAAAATAAGAAAAATGCTAAAAATACCTAAACCAACTATCATTGCAGCTATACTTTCCTCTGTCATACTCACTCATACTTCCTTTCTACTAACAATTATAGCAAAAAAGTAAGCATTTTAATACTAAAAATTAATCTATATATGCAAGTTCAGTACCCTCTAAAAAATAAAGCAAAGTCTTGGAATTAGTCTTATATTTTCCCGATATCGGCTCCATTGGTACTGCCACCACATTTTCGGGCATTTGATACCAATTTTCCTCCATATCTTTTTCATAATTTTCTACTGTATCCAACCAAATATTCTTTAAAGCTTTCGAATAACTTTTGGGTGTTTCTTTGTTATAGTCATTTCCGGCCCATACCATCATTAGAGCATCTTTGTTGTAACCAACTAGCCAATAATCATTATCCGTAGTTCCACTTTTTAAAGCATACTTCTTACTTAATTTACCATAAAATACTTTCTAAGTCAATGTAAATTTGCTATAATTAGGTAACTTGGAGGTATTTTATGTTATATATTGGAAGTCATACTAGTTATTTAAAAGATAAACAACTTCTTGGGGTAGTAGAAGAAAGTATTAGTTATGGAAGTAATGCTTTCATGTTTTATAC
>CAZKSF010000156.1:0-2177 GCA_964555405.1 uncultured Bacteroides sp. | reverse complement strand
TCAGCTATCCGTTCACGACCGCAGGCAAATTCCCCGGTAGTGGCGACAACCCAACTCCCTCGAGGTAAGATTAAGATATAAATAATAAACTACGAATTTTGAAGGCGATTCCTGATGAGGGGGTCGCTTTCTTCATTACTCAGCTCGGAGAGAAGTTATTGTGTCGAAAGCCCAGGCTTCAGCCTGGCGTAGGCTAAATACCATCCATAGACTCGGAAATGCGATTTGTAAGAGCTTATTATCCAATAGTTGATATTTTCTGGAGAAAAAATTGCGTAAATCAAAAATTTGTATTAATTTTGTCACGCAGACCGTACCTCAGAAGCCCGGTCGGGGATATGAGGGAGGGTCTGCTGACATTTTTTTACAAGCGTTTATCAAAGCAATTTCCTCTGCCTCTGAAATCTCGTCATGGGAAAGGGCACCAATGATAGCGAATCCTACGCTTTTTTATATCATTATTAACCCATCTGCATAAGGATTCTGCATATGGAACAAAACTCAAACCAAACTAAAAAAAAATGAAACGATTATTTACTTTGATCGTAGCGATTTCCTCAATCGTCGCAGCCATGGCACAATTTCCTATGGCAACTCTCTCTCGCAACGGAGCGCTCACACAATTTACTGGTGTTCTAGCATTGCAATCAGCGATTGAAATTGCTGAGCCTGGCGATATTATATATCTTTCCGAAGGTGAATTTTTAAGTTCTAATACTGAAATTTGGATCGATCCAAGAATTAGAATTGTAGGATGTGGATATAACTCTTACATCTCACTTCACTTACAAATTTATGCAGGCGAAGAATATTCATGGGATGGTAAAAATTTGCCCGTATTAGATGGCGTCAGAATAAAACACCTTGATCATCATCCAGATTCGTATTGTGGAGAGTATTTAGTAATAAGAAATTCTTGGATAGAATCATATGGGAATGCTTCTCACGGTGGAAAAGAAGTACACATTGACAAATGCTTTATCGATGAGTTAAGATTGGACGGTGGGAATGCAACCGTATATCTAAATAACTGTAAAATTAGATATGCTGGGAGTAATTTCGTTAATGCTATCGTTACGAATTGTAGTATAAAAAGCCCTGATTTACCTCGTGTTCTCATATCCTCAATTTTAGAATCAAGCAATGAGAATTTGGGGTTTTATACTAGTGGTACTCATAAGGCATATAATTCTCTTTTTCTGTCTGATGTAATCCTAAATTATGAAAATGCATCTTTTCAAGATTGCTATTTCGATAATTCAGCCAATGGATTATTGGATGAAAATCTGTACTCTCTTAATGACTTAGCTCCAAAAGGCTATCTCGGGCAAGATGGAACTATTATCGGTGCATACGGCGGTGAAAACCCTTTCAGTGTATATCCTTCTGTCCCCACCATTGATTCAGAAAAAAGCTCCGTTGAATATGATGCAGCCTCAAAGAAGTTGAACGTGACAATCACTGTCGCCAACGACTAATTTCCCATATCCTAAAAATCAAGAGTATGGGAAAGTTATATTCTTTAATTTCGACATTGCTCATAGCCATATGTTCTGTTTCTGTGTTCGGACAGACTGGATATGAGTGGTGGTTCGATAATGACGTGTTAAGCCGACATACCGGAACCCTCTCCGGCAATCGACTTGAACTGCAAGTTGATATGTCCGGCTTGTCGGAAGGTCTGCATGGCTTCAACTGTCGTGTCAAAAACGACAGTACTTGGGGTTCAATATACCATAAAACAATATTGATTCCTGTTTCCAACCCAAAGACCAATCCCAAAGCTGAGGCTTATGAGTATTGGATCGACGACAATATAGACGCGAAAGTAGCTGGCTCATTATCAGCAGGCGCGAATGCCTATACCGTCGACGTTCAAAGCCTTCCAGAGGGTCTGCACCGTCTCAACTACCGTGTCCGTACCCAGTATGGAGATTGGAGTTCGTTGTATTGCCAATACTTTTTGATACCGGTAGCAAATCCAAAGACCAATCCTAAAGCAGAAGCTTACGAGTATTGGATCGATGACAACATTGGCTCAAAAGTTTCCGGATCTCTTGCTACCGGAGCCAATTCATATGTGGTCGATGTGCAGTCCCTCCCGGAAGGACTTCACCGTCTAAACTATCGTGTCCGTACTCAGTATGGAGATTGGAGTTCCATCTATTGCCAGTATT
>CAZKSF010000155.1:0-2198 GCA_964555405.1 uncultured Bacteroides sp. | reverse complement strand
GTTCGCATTGCCAGCACCATATCGCTTTCGACCTCGTCGGGCAGTTTAGCTTGTAATAGCGACTTTATTAGCTCTGCCATATTTGTGTAAACGTACACTTCTTCAACCTCCTCTTGTTTTTTGCATAAAGCAAAAGCCGATAGATTTCTCTACCGACTTTCTTCTATGCTTTATTCGATTTTATAATATATATTATAGTTGACTTATTTTTCAGTTCCGTTTGAAATATTATTAGGTTCACTTTGCGTATTATTAAATACTGCATTATACGCTTCTAGCAATATCTTCTTGCTGCTATTGTCATCGTTTGTATCTTTTGCTTTTTCTTTGCAATAGCCTTTAACAATTATTCCAAGAGCCACGGTTGCACACACAAGCGCGCAACAGCTGATTACAGTTGCACATACAATGACACAAATGTGTAAATTAATATCCGTGTAGTCCTTCCATACAAGAGATAATACTACCGCTCCAACAATTGCAATAATCAAGAATACGACTGCTATCATTGAATTTATTATATCTCTTTTGTGCTTGCTCTCTTGCTTTTGTGGGCTCTCTTGTGTTTTTTTATTTTCTTCGTTTGACATAATACCTATCTCCTTTTCCTTTAGCTTCTTCTTTCACGCGTTCCCATTCGGGCTTTAAGATACTTCTTGCAAGTTTTTCTATGTACTCACATTGCGCATTGAATTTATCGTTATCCTTGTCGTAATCCAACTTATTAATTGCACCAAACATCAGCACGTGCATTTCCTCTTTCATATTAAGGCGGGTTGTAATCATACTCCGAGACTGTTCTAACTTAAATAAATAATCGTCCTCGTCAAATTTATCCGCTTCCTTAGAATTGTTATCCGCTGTTTTCCAATTCGTTGAGTAGAATTTATGTAAAACCTTTGCGCAAGCAAGAAATGTTGATATGTTCTCTCGCCAAACGTTTATCCAGTCCATACGGTTTTTTGATACAGTTTCAGCAAACAGTTGGTTGTAGTTATACTTTCCGGTCGACAATCCAAGCAACAACGTTATAAGCACAGATACGAGCACACCCCCAAGAGCAATTAGCGCGGCGATAACTTCCGGAGAAGCCGTTGCTCCTAATATGTTAGTTACTGTCATCTTTTCGTGTTCAATCTCCTTTTTATTGTTTTATTTCATACCCCACGTTGATCGTAGGCAAATGATTGATTTTAGCATGGCAATTGAATTGTTATTGCCACTGTTGTGAAATTATTTCTTATACCAATAATAGTATTTATAAGTATCAGTAAAGTAAGTTACGTTTGTTGACGTGTTCGTAACACTCGTTGAAGTGCCGCCTATTTTATTGTTCCAATCCGTTGAACTTGTCGTGCGACACCAGCCGCTTGTGTTGTTAAACTTGATACTCGTCAGTCCACTGCAATTATAAAACGCTCTTTCGCCGATGCTCGTTACGCTGTCGGGTATCGTCACGCTCGTCAGTCCACTGCATCCATAGAACGCATCTTCGCCGATGCTCGTTACCCTATTCGGTATCGTCACGCTCGTCAGTCCACTGCATCTATAGAACGCACGTGAGCCGATGCTCGTTACCCTATTCGGTATCGTCACGCTCGTCAGTCCACTGCATCCATAGAACGCAGATGAGCCGATGCTCGTTACACTGTTTCCTATCGTCACGCTCGTTAGTCTACTGCAATCATAGAACGCATATGAGCCGATGCTCTCTACACTGTCGGGGATTGTCACGCTCGTAAGCCCATTACAATAATAGAATGCCCTCTCGCCTATGCTTGTTACACTGCTTGGCATCGTTATACTCGTAATCTTTGAGCAATTATAGAATGCTCCATATAGTAGATTTCCGCCAGTTACCGTTACACTTTTCAGTGAACTCGGAATATAGTAAGATGTACTTGTTGTAGAAGATGTGTTATCTCCATAATATGACTGTGTTGTTGCCGTTCCGCCTGTATAACTGCTCTCGCCGAAAATATATCCAAACGGATATTGATACGTATTGCTTGCTGTTTTCTTGCTACCACCAACAAACGGAATTGTTATTTCTATCAATCCACTGCATCCCGCAAATGCGGAACTGCCTATCTCTGTTACACTACTGGGTATTGTTACACACGTAATCCCACTACATCCATAGAACGCAGAGTTGCCTATACTTGTCACTATATTTGGCATATCCACACTTTCTAATC
>CAZKSF010000154.1:0-2332 GCA_964555405.1 uncultured Bacteroides sp. | reverse complement strand
TTGCGGGCGGCGCGCAGGATATATTTTTAAATTTTTGCGCGCGGAGCAAACTGACAGACCGGAAAGGAAGATTATTATGGCAATGTATAAGGAATACGGATTTGAGGGCAGGGTCGCCATAGTGACCGGAGCGGGCACCGGCATAGGAGAGGCGACGGCGATTGAGCTTGCAAAGGGCGGAGCGAAGCTCGCGCTGTTTGGCCGCCGCGCAGAGAAGCTTGAGTGCGTAAAGGAAAAGTGCCTTGAGTATACGCCCGATGTATTGGCGATTTCCGCAGACGTGAGCAGCGCGGAGTCTGTGAAAGCCGCCGTGGGGAAAGTTCTTGAGGCATATGGCAGGATAGACATTCTCATCAACAACGCCGGTATAGAATCCCGCCTTAAGCCCGGCGAGACGTTTTTTGATAATCTTTTTGACAAGCAGGACGAGGAAACGTACCTCAGCTTTTATAAGGTACATTCATGGGGGCATTATCTCATGAACCTTGCGGTTATTCCGAGTATGCAGAAGAACCACTTTGGGCGCATTGTAAACACCACTTCCGTAACCGGTATACACGGGAATTACAGCACGCCGGGCTACACCGCATCTAAAGCCGCGGCAATTTGCCAGACAAAGGCATTTGCCATGAAGTACGGCAAGGATAACATAACCGTTAACGCAGTCGCGCCCGGCATGGTAGACACGCCGATGAAAATAGACGCGACTCCCGAGGAATACGATTGTGTTGCGAGCATAACGCCGCTGGGCAAGGTTGCCGACCCTGTAGACATTGCAAGATGTATTCTGTTTTTTGCCCAGGAAAACCTGTTTGTTACAGGGGAGTGCATGACCTGTGACGGCGGCAGTAATTTATAGAGTATAAGATTTGGAAAGGATTGATATTATGGAGTGCAAAGCTGCGTTAGTTCCCAAAATGGGAGATTACCACACCTTAGTGATAGAAGAAGTGGAGATTGACGAGCCGCAGGAGGAAGAAGTTCAGATACACGTTATGACCTGCACTATATGCCACAGCGATATACACGCGCTCACCGGCGAGCACGGTGAATACGAGGGACCTGGAATGGCGGGGCATGAGATCGCCGGAGTTGTTACCAAGGTTGGAGCTAAGGTGACCTATGTTAAGCCCGGCGACCGCGTTCTCTGCACGGAGGTGCGCCAGGGCTGCGGGCAGTGCGTGCCTTGCATGAAAGGGCATCCGTGGAACTGCACCGCTCACGCCAGCACCAGCGATTTATTCCGTATTCCGGGCGCGCACGTTCGCCGTAACGGCGAGCGCTGCACCAACACCTGCTCGGGAACAAGCGGATTTGCCGAGTATTGCAACGCTCATGAGTCCATGCTCTGCAAGCTTGATGATGATATTCCCTTTGAGATAGGCTCGGCTTTGGCTTGCGGATTTATGTCCGGCTTCGGAGCTGTACTTAACCGCTGCCAGATAAAGCCCGGAGAGAGCTTTGCCGTTATCGGCTGCGGCGGCGTTGGTCTTTCGGCTATTATGGGGGCGAAGCACGCGGGGGCGTGTCCCATTATCGGCATTGATACCAAGCCGGAGAAGCTGGAAGCCGCGAAGAAATTCGGCGCTACGCACGTTCTCAACCCCAAGGAATGCGACGTGGTTGAAGAAGTGAAGAAAATAACCGGATTCGGCGCGGAGCATTCAATGGTTGCTGTTGCCGGCAAGGGGCTGAAACGTCAGGCCATGGATCTGCTCTGCGATTGGGGACAGATGGTGGTCGTAGGTCACGGACACCCGAGAGACGAGGGCTGCGGCGAGCTGAGCTATATGGACTTTCTGCTCAGCAAGAAGATAACCGGCTGCGTAATGGGCGGCGTAACTCTGCGCCGCGACATTCCCAAGTACATGGAAATGTACCGCAACGGTCAGATAGATATAGACAGTCTGCTCACCAACCGCTTTGCGTTTGACGACCTTGTAGAGGCGCTTGACGATTCCTGCAGCGGAGCGCTGAAAGACGTTGTATATATCGGCTGCCCCGTACCCACAGACCTTTCAAAGCGTCCTTAACGGACAAATTCTTCAATTAGAAAGGGTTTAATCGAATGAGTTTAATTAACGTAAAGCTTACTGATGAAGAAAAGAGAATGTTACAGGGCGAAGCCGGTAAGGTTGCCCGAATTTGCATGGAGTATCTGGTGGAAGCCTGCCAGATAGCGGGCGCGGAGAGGCTGGTTGATTTAGACGGTACGGGAGATATGCACACGCCGGGCTTGCAGATGTCCGAGTTTTATGAAATATCCATCGATGATCTCCGCGAGCTTGTAAACGCGGGGCACGTCTATATCGGTATGCCTCCGCTCTATAAG
>CAZKSF010000153.1:0-2395 GCA_964555405.1 uncultured Bacteroides sp. | reverse complement strand
TACCTGGATAAATTTGTATGAGTTCGGAGGTACTGAATGGCACATGGAGACGTATCAAATAGTTTGAATTATATTTTAGTATGATACTGCATAGAATATAATAACAACAGTATATGCTATGGGATTTCCAATTATGACAATAGTATAATATATTATGCCAGTTGTATTAAAGAAAGGAGAATAACATGGTACTTATTGAAGAATCAAAGCTCGAATAATTTCAAAGGACTATAGAATCCGTGAGAAAAGAAGTGGATAAACAAAATCAAAAAATACTTGATTTTATAAAAGCTTTTGAAGAAGTGTTCAAGAATGCGAGAGAACTTGATAAGAAGGGATTTCCTACTGTTGACGATGACAGTGTTGAAGATTATCAATCTGTTTTAAGGAATATGGTAATTGACAACATAGAATATGACATGATGTGCAGAATAAAAGAAATAAGAAAAAAATACAAATAATCTGCACTACTTACCGGGAGAAAGGAGAAAAGGTAATGAAATGATCGACTTTTTAACGATTTCGACACGTAGTAAAAAGCGTGGTGTTATAGAAATCTATCCAAAGTTCATTATCAAAAAAAGCGGCGATCTTATGATAAGAGGCGGTGATTTCTACGCTATCTGGATTGAAGAACGCGGTTTATGGTCTACGGATGAGCAGGATGCATTGCAGCTCATCGACCGCGAACTGGATAGGTATGCTGAAGAGAATCGCCAACGCTTTGACTCCGATATCATCAAAGTCCTGCACATGTGGGACGCTGAGTCCGGCATGATTGATTCTTGGCATAAGTATTGTCAGAAGCAGTTAAGAGATTCCTTCCATATGCTGGATGAAAAACTTATATTTTCAAACACGCCGACAAATAAAAAAGATTACGCCAGTAAAAAGCTGAATTATCCGCTTGAAGCTGGCGATTTATCTGCTTACGACAAGTTGATGTCTGTATTATATTCTGAGGAAGAAAGACGCAAGATTGAATGGGCGATTGGCTCTGTTGTGTCTGGTGATTCAAAGAAATTGCAGAGGTTTATGGTTTTATATGGAGCAGCAGGAACAGGTAAATCCACTGTCTTGAACATCATTCAGCAACTTTTCGAGGGCTATTATTCTGTGTTTGACGCTAAGGCTCTTGGCTCTGCAAGTAATTCATTTGCGCTAGAGGCTTTTAAGAGCAATCCTCTTGTGGCGATTCAGCACGATGGCGATTTGTCAAGGATAGAGGATAATACAAGGCTGAACAGTTTGGTTTCTCATGAGTTAATGACAGTGAATGAGAAGTTTAAATCTACTTACGCTAACCGGTTTAAGTGCTTTCTCTTTATGGGTACAAATAAGCCCGTAAAGATTACAGACGCAAAGTCAGGTCTTATCAGAAGACTTATTGACGTATCTCCGAGTGGGAATAAGCTGAGCCCTAAGGAGTACAAGACTATCGTAAAGCAGGTTGGGTTTGAATTAGGCGCGATTGCGTATCATTGTCAGGAAGTATATCTGAGCGACCCTGGTATGTTCGATGATTATATTCCCATCAGTATGCTTGGAGCATCGAATGATTTCTATAACTATATCATTGATTCGTACCATGTGTTCAAGAGAGAGGACGGAACAACACTGAAAGCGGCTTGGGAAATGTACAAGACCTACTGTGATGAGGCGAAGGTTTTATATTCTCTGCCGCAAAGAGCATTCAAGGAAGAACTCAAGAACTATTTCAGGAACTATGACGAACGGTTTAATCTTGATGACGGTTCGAGAGTCCGCAGCTACTATTCCGGGTTTAGAACAGATAAATTTGAACCCGAAAAAAATCCGGGAGGTGAAAATGGGAAAACAAAATCAGATACATCAACTGGAGGTAGAAGAATCAGTTTTAGACAAGTTGATTCAGATTCCCCATCAGAATTTGATATTTGCGGACGAGATTTCCCAGCTCAATACGCCAGCTCAAAAGAGACCCCGGCAAAGAAATGGGAAAAAGTCACGACAAAATTGTCTGACCTCGATACGTCACGACTCCATTATGTCAAAGTCCCGGAGAATCACATAGTTATTGACTTCGATATTCCCGATGAGGATGGCAACAAATCCTTTGAAAAGAATCTCGAAGCAGCAAGTAAATGGCCGCCGACTTATGCAGAATTGAGTAAAAGCGGAGCCGGAATCCATCTTCATTATATTTATACCGGCGACCCGATGATGCTGAGTCGAATATATGATGATCACATAGAAGTTAAGGTGTTCAGTGGCAACAGTTCATTGAGACGAAAATTGTCAAAGTGCAACGATTTGCCTATCGCAACAATTAGCTCTGGTTTACCGATGAAAGGAGAAAAGAAAATGGTAAATTTTGATGCAATCAAGAGCGAGAAAGGGCTTAGAACACTTATTA
>CAZKSF010000152.1:0-2487 GCA_964555405.1 uncultured Bacteroides sp. | reverse complement strand
GTTCGACATTGCCATTCAGGCTGCAATCGGTGCTAAGATTATTGCCCGCGAAACCATAAAAGCAGTACGCAAAGATGTTACAGCCAAGTGTTATGGCGGTGATATCTCACGTAAACGAAAGTTGCTTGAAAAACAGAAAAAGGGCAAGAAACGCATGAAGCAGATAGGCTCTGTCGAGGTTCCGCAGAAAGCATTCCTTGCGGTTCTTAAACTCGACTGATTCCCTTACTTATATATAATATAATGTGTAGACGCTCCACCCTGCTGATTGGCATTCTCGCCGTATTGACCGCGGTGCTGTTTCTTGTCGATCTCTGTGTAGGTTCGGTTGCTATTCCTGTAAAAGAGGTTTGGAATGCAATCACAGGTGGTGAGGGAAACAGCGCGAATAGTCTGATCGTCCGAAACATCAGACTTATCAAAGCGATTGTCGCCCTTCTGGCAGGGGCTGCTCTCAGTGTGAGCGGACTTCAGATGCAGACAATATTCCGCAATCCTCTTGCCGGTCCCTATGTACTCGGAATCAGCTCGGGTGCATCTCTCGGAGTAGCTATATTCATACTCGGCGCACCTCTGTTCGGACTCTCGGCTTCATTATTGTCATTCGGTATCGCCGGCGCTGCATGGCTTGGTGCTGCAACCGTTCTGGCAGTAATTGCTGTTGTCGGTCACCGGATAAAGGACATAATGGTGATTCTGATTTTAGGAATGATGTTTTCATCGGGAGTCAGTGCAGTAGTACAGATTCTCCAGTTCCTCAGCCGAGAGGATTCTTTGAAAGCTTTCGTCATATGGACGATGGGATCGCTCGGGGATGTAACATACGGTCAATTATGGATTCTTGCGTCTGCCACCATTGCCGGACTCATTACCGCCGTAGCCGGAGTAAAGTCACTCAATCTGCTTTTATTCGGGGAAGAATATGCTGCATCAATGGGACTTGACATCAAGCGGTCACGAGCCCTGTTGTTCACCTCCACCACTCTGCTTGCCGGAACAGTTACCGCATTCTGCGGACCTATAGGATTTATAGGTATGGCTATGCCTCACGTCATACGCATCCTTTTTGTATCGGCTGACCATCGCATTCTGTTACCGGGAACAATACTCGGAGGCAGTGCCGTGATGCTGATCTGCGACATAGTTTCTAAAATGTTCACACTACCGATCAATGCCATAACCGCATTACTCGGCATACCCGTGGTAGTATGGGTGGTACTCCGCAATAAATCCATCACAGTATGAGACGAGATAGCGAAATATCAGTTGCTCTTCATGATCTGTCAATCGGATACGGCGACCGTAAACTCCTCGATCATGTAAATGCCCGTTTTGAAAAAGGTCACCTCACTGCACTGATCGGCAGGAACGGCTCCGGTAAATCCACTCTTTTAAGAGCGATCGCCGGATTAAACAGAAATTATTCCGGCGAGATCACTGTCGGTGGAGAGGATTCAAAGACTCTCGATGCTATAAGAGTGTCGCGTATTCTGTCGTTAGTCACCACTCAGCGAACCCGCATCCCGAATATGACGTGCAACGAAGTGGTGAGCGCGGGGCGCGCTCCATACACCGATTGGATCGGGCGTCTCGGTGAGAAAGACCGAAAGATTGTCGATGAATCAATCAGAGCTGTCGGAATGGAAGCGTATGCTCACCGGACAATGGATACGATGAGTGACGGCGAATGTCAGCGAATAATGATTGCCCGCGCTCTTGCCCAGACAACTCCTGTGATGATTCTCGACGAACCGACATCGTTTTTGGACATGCCATCACGCTACGAACTCGCAGAACTTCTTGCCTCGCTTGCCCACACTCAGGGTAAAAGCATAATTTTCTCCACGCACGAGTTGGATATCGCACTTGAAATGTGCGACGATGTGGCACTGGTAGACAATGGCAAGCTGATACACCGTACGCCTGAACTCATGCGTTCGGAAGGATGGATTGAGCACCTTTTCAGACACAAACAAAAAAATTCGCGCTGAAAAGCATCATAATCCACAAAAAATTACTACCTTTGCAGACCGATTATGTCCAATTAATATGCGGCTAAGGTCCGTGAGGTTGTTTTTGGCCGAACGACGACGCGGATACTCCGCCCTAACAAACTATTAATTAAACATTTAAAAGTGGATACTTTAAGTTACAAAACCACCTGCCCGAATGCGAACAGCGTAGATCGTGAGTGGGTGATCGTCGATGCTACCGACCAGGTGCTCGGACGTCTTTGCGCAAAGGTTGCCAAGCTCCTTCGTGGCAAGTACAAGCCTTCTTACTCTCCCAACGTAGAGTGTGGCGACAATGTAATCATCATCAACGCCGACAAAGTCCGTCTTACCGGCAAAAAATGGACTGACCGCGAATATCTCCGCTACACCGGCTATCCCGGCGGCCAGCGCGTATCGACCCCCGAAGTGCTGATGAAGAAGTCACACAACAAGCACATCAAGCCCGGCTACCACCCCCTTTTCATCAAGGTTA
>CAZKSF010000151.1:0-2524 GCA_964555405.1 uncultured Bacteroides sp. | reverse complement strand
ATGACTGCGCTTATTCCACGTCTTGTTTTCTCTTTCGGTTACATCTTTTATCCGTTCCTCGTCAAATATCTTCCCCGTGACCGTATCGGTAAGCCGACCATCTATCATCGTCGCAAAAACGCCCCATAAATCGTGCCTCGTAGATAAATAAACTGTTAGGTAGCGATTATCCGGTTCTATATCATATTGAGCAAACGGTGTTAATTCTTTTTTCTTTCGGGAGCGAACGATTATATAGTATTCATTTTTTATAATTTGTCCTATAGAATACCCCAAAATAGACGGCTGATATTCAACGATAAAATAACGCCCAAACGTTCCGTCAAAGGATTTGACTAAATAAGCGTCGTAGCCTGTTATTCTTATCAGTTCTCCGCTTGAATTATTTTCTCCGGGTATGTATTCGGTATTATACCTTTCATCATTGCCTAAAAACCGTTTGTCGCACTTTTCTTTCAAGCGTTCCAAATGCTCCTCCGGCGTGTAGTTCTTTGTCGCGCATGCATTAAACGTTAGAATTACGGAACTGCAAATTATTACAACCAACATAATACTAACTAAAATTTTTTTATGTCTCATAATATTTCTCCGATTTTATCCTTTTTCTAATTTCGATAAAATATATTTTTCTACGTTTCATCGTTGGTCTTCTTTTAGCCACCTTGCGTGCAAAGTAAGCTTTTCGTCTGCGCTTTGCGGATATTCGCCGTCCCATTCCTTGAGAGTCTCGTCAAACCAACCCAAAAATCTATACCCGCTTTTTTGCGGATTTTCGGGCTTGATATATATCCCGTCTTTGCTGTATCCGTCTACAAAATACGGCTCCGTATCTTCTTGGTCGATATAAAATTCTATATTGGCTATTTTAACATATTCGTTATTATCTACATATTCCTTTAAGCTATAGTCATCGGATTCGTAAAGATTTCGGCTTAAGTAAACGGTTCTGTGTTCGTCGGCATACCATAATATCGTAGGCTCGCTGTCTATTAAATTAAAACTGAGGATAATCACATCCGTCACTTGGTTTTTTTGCAAAATATCCCTACCACAAGGCGCGGTTGCCGTATCGTCGTTGACGTAAATCTTTTTTAATCTTTCGCTTATTATTTTATAGTCCGTATGATCGGTCTCTACTACTGACTTTCCGCCTAAGAAACGGACTCTATGACCGGAAATTTCTCCGGGAATAATCAAAGCTTTTTGCCTCATCCCTAAATCTGTAAGCTCTAATATCCTTATTTCTAATTCGCCGCTACTATAGTCATACTCGTAAAAGAAATATTCGGTTTCATAGGTATAATTCGACGGTCGATACGCCAGTTGACACGCAGTCATTGCCGTTACGCAAACCGCGCTCAATATAACCGTTAAAACCGCTATTAATATCTTTCTAAGCTTCATTGTGCGTTACCTTTTAATTTTCCAGCCATCTCGCGTACAAATTGAGTTCTTCTTCATAAAATTGCGGCACTTCTTCGTTCCATTTGTTTATACATTCTTTTTCCGTATACCAACCGTCAAACGTATAGCCGTCACGGTTTCCTATTTTCGGTAAAATATATTTTTCTTGGCTGTCTATGTAATCAATATAGCTTAATTCATTATCAATATAATAACGGACGTTTGCCGCAACGTATTCGGGAAAATCGCTGAAATCATTTTCGTAAAGAACGGGCATTATCCTTTTTTCGCACCCAACGTTATAACTGTCCAATATGCTCGTCCAGTATTCCGACCAATTTTTTAATATCGGCGCGTTCTCGTCCAGGCGATAGTTTATTTTTAATTGCCTCCAGTTTTCCATATCCGAATTGAATTTCTGTATATTGCCGCAGGCGACAACCGTGGCGTTGGGAACGTAAATGAGAGCGTGTTTAAGAAAAAAGTTGTCCGCGAAAAAATATAGTTTTTTCAATCTTTGGCTTTCAATGCGATAACGTTCGCCACGAGTACAACCGCTTATATACGAACCTAATTGAACTACAGGCACGCCTTTAATCGCCGCCGGAATAACCAAAATTTCCTGTTGTCTACCCAACTCGGTAAGCTCCAAAATCGTAATCTCGCTTTTATCTTCGCTGTATCTGCACGAAAAATATTCGGTTGTAAACAGAAAGCTCCGCCTGTTCTTTTCGGCATCAAAAAACGCCACGATCAAAATTGCTATTATGAAAATAACCAGTAATAGCATCGGCAACGCCCGTAAAACCATTCCCTGTAATACTCTTTTAATCGTTTTCGTTGACATTTTATCCTCTGTTTTATTTATACTACACCCTATATAAAAAGTCAATAAGCAAATATTTTGGGAATATGAAAAATGAAGTCGCTTATACTAGCTTTACTATAATATCAAAAAGTGGAAACCGCGCTTTTCACTTTTTGCCCTTGCGGGGGGTGGGTGCGCAAGTCCCACAAAGCCTATTTAATCAGAAAAAAATAATCCCCTTCCTTTATTCAAGAAAAGGGGACTACTTTTCTTCCTTGTAAGTCGGACTTGCGCGGAAAATAAAATTTATCC
>CAZKSF010000150.1:0-2583 GCA_964555405.1 uncultured Bacteroides sp. | reverse complement strand
ATAATATCGGATTATTAGAAAATCAAGACTTTATCATTGTTAAGTAACACAAAATTAAGGTAGCATAAAAAGCACATAAATAACTACAAAACAAAATGTGTCTCTATATTTAGAGCAATCTAATTTATCAATAGAAATGTTTCACTAAGATATACTTTTCAACAATTTTTGCTTTCATACTCCATACGTAATAAATGGATTGATATAAAACTTCGATTTCATTTTCTTTCTTTTCGATTTGCTCGGTCAGCTCCGTGATTTTTGTATTATACGATTCAAGTTCGAGCGTTAAAATCGCACCGTCGGTAAAGCTCTTCAAAAGCTCTTCGCGTTGCGTTTTAAGCTCCGAACGAATATTTTCGCTGACAAGATTTTCACGCTCCAGCAAAGCGATTTCCGTCAGTATGCTGTCCTCGTTCTCTTTGTAGACGTAAGAATAATTATCAAGGTCATTCTTCAATTCATCTTCGAGTGCGGAGCTGAATGCGAAATCCGCCTGAGAACGCCAATAGCTGAGGGAATTACCGTTTACCGGATAATTGGAATCGTAAATATTGATTAAGCTATCCAGCTGATTGAGAATAAACGACCTTTCCTCGAGCAGATAATTCAAACGCTCGCTGTAACGGGTATTGCTCGGATTTTTATAAGCTTCGAGATTTACTTTGTAGTTGAGGTTTTCGGTAACCTGAATTGCATAATCAAGCGGATATTGCGCAAGACTTGTGATGAATTTTGCGGCAATGTCACCGTTTTTGAAATAAGAACTCTTGACCGTTACGGTATATTTGTACTCATATTGAATGTTCGTATCGGTAATATTGTCCAAATCCCACAACGTATCCATTTGCCGACCGATGGAAATATCTCCCTTCTTTTCCATTCTTTCTACGTCGATATTCGAAAACTCTTCGTCCGATTCCTTGGTGGCGACGAGATTGGAACTCGAAATGATATCCCTGTAATCAAACGGCGTACCGTCGGGATAGGTCTCCGAAGTGCTGTTCGGAAACATTACATAGAAGGAATAGGAATAATTCGTCCTTGTCGGATTTATGACAAAGCTCGTCAATATATACGTCAAAAGCGTACATATCACGACTACGGCAAGCGCCAACCATTTCCACTTAAACAATGCGTTGAAAATTTCTCGGAACGAAACTCCGCTTTGTTCCTGCTCTTTTTCTAATTCTTCGTTCATGTTATCCCCTGATGTTATTATTTAACCATTATGCTTATTATATTACAAAAAGTCTGCTTTCGTCAATCATTTCGACACAATTTTACAAAATTTCCCAATTCTTGCGCCCTTTCCCTATTCCCCGCCGACTATCTGTGAAAAAGGAAAACTTACTGCCTAAAATACCCGTCGCAATTTGAAAGCTTTCCCGAACGATGGAAGCGGGAAATTTCCGCTCTTCATCGTTCGTATTACGCATTTTTGTTTGCCTTTTGGATTTGAAGCCCCGCGCGGAACGCCGCAATGGTCGCCGTTAAATCGTTGTATTTCGTGCTGTTCGGCTCGAAAATGCGAAGTCGGTTATTCACTTTGAATTCGTTACCTACCGCAACGGAGTCGTCGCAGTTGAACCATACCGCGCCCTTTATCATCTTCACCCAATCGGGCTTATTTGTTGCGTTGAGCTCCTTGAACATATTCTCGACCCATTTCGCCTGCGCCGCGGCGTTGCGCCCCGAAACCGACGGCACCCAGCTGCCGCCCGAGTCCTCCACTTCTCCGCCCGATCCGCACGCGAACTCGGAGATAATCATACCCCACTCTGCGAACGTGGGCGCGTTCTTTTCGTACAGCGACTTATAATATGCCTTGAACGCGTCGGCGCTTGTGCCGCCTTTTTGATTGTTCATGTCGTAGCACGTTCCGCCGAGGAGTTGCACGTAATCCACGCCGGGGAAGTAGCACAAGTCCTCGCCCCAGGAGGAATACGGGCAGGAAACGTCGTTTGGATTCCAAATCCAGATTACGTTGTCGACCCCCTCTTCCTCGAAGATGCCGTAAAGCCTCTGCCAGGTGATTGTATAGATATCCGGATCGAGTAAGTTCATCATTCCGCAATAACTCGTCCAATCGGAGTTCATTTCGTTGTTCAAACGGAAGAGCATGGGCTTGCCGTACGATTTAATATCCTGCGCCAAACGGCGGAAATGGTTGTCGTACTTGCCGCGCATGATATCGAACAGCGGCGAAGATTTCGTTGAAAGATTGTTGTTATCCGTCGTGAACTGATAGGTGAATTGCAGAACGGGCTTTCCGTCGAAGCCGTTGCCGCCCGCAAGCTCCTTCGCCATGGAGAGCGGGAAATAATGCTTTTCGTTATACCAGCTCAGATGCGTATAAGTGGGATAGATGTCGTAGTTGTAATTGAGCGCTTTCTCCACGCCCTCCTTCATTTCCTTGCTATTGGCAAGCGTTTCGTCGTACGCAGCCTGCCCGGGATTAAGCGCGTTTTCGGCGCCCGGCATGGAATAGCTGAACACGCCCCAGTCGACCGACTTGTTGTCCATCAGCTTTTCGTAATACTTCTTCGTCTCGGCGCTCCAGTTGGGGTTGCCTGCCGACTC
>CAZKSF010000149.1:0-2596 GCA_964555405.1 uncultured Bacteroides sp. | reverse complement strand
AGATTGGACTACTTCCAGATACATCGCCTGCCCCGTATATATTCTCATCGCTTGTCTTTCCAGTCTCATCATATACCAACCCAAACCGGCTGGTTTCAATACCGCTTCCTTCCAGAAATTCCACATTAGAACGCACACCGGCAGTCACAATACAATAGTCACAAGGCAGATGACGGCCATCCGTTAAAATAGCTTCTGTAATCATGTTGTTTTCATCTAAAACAACTTCTGCAAGCCCTACTCCGTAATATTGTCTGACACCTTTTTTGGTAAATATCTTTTCATAAGTCTTTGCAGCACGCGCATCCAGTTGCCTGCTTAAAAGCCAGCCTGCCATTTCTACCAGAGTCAACGGTACGCCAAGCTCCAGAAGTCCTGTAGCACAATCCAGCCCAACCAGCCCGGAACCCAGTAAAATAATATTCTTTTTCGTCTCAGCTGCTTTACGGATGGTTTCAATATCCTCCACATTGCGGAAACCGATTACATTCGCTGCCTGCTGTAAATTCTTTACCGGAGGTACAAAGGTATGGGAGCCGGTTGCTATCAGAAGCTTGTCATAAGTCTCCTTTGTCCCATCACTCAATTCCACATATTTTTCCGCAGGTTTTACACTCGTGCAGGCAATTCCTTTTTTCCAGGCAACCTGATAGCGTTCTTCAAAATCCTTTTCCACAAAACACAGACGTTCTAATGTCCGTTTGCCTGATAGATACTGGTGCAGGATACACCGGGAATAAATGGACGAATCTTTTGAAATCAATACGATTTCGCAGGAAGAATCCAGCTTCCGAAGTTCCCTTACGCCATTAACGCCTGCTGCAGAAGAACCCAATACCACGTACTTCATCTTCTCTTTCATCCGTGTACCTCCTCCAGTGTAATGGCGTGCATCGGACATTTTTCCACGCACATCGGGTTTGCGGTTCCATCTTCACTTCTGTGTACACACATATTGCACTTCATAATCTCAAGTTTCGATATGCTGTCATATTTCAATATTCCATAAGGACATGCCATAATGCACATATAGCAGCTTGCGCACTGTTCCTTGTCATACTCGACATATCCGGTCTCCGGGTTCTTTTTCATTGCGCCAGTCATACATGTAAATGTACACTCCGGGCGGTCGCAGTGCCTGCAGAAAATCGGCGCCGGTCTTGTCTCGCTGTCGATCACGACACGGTTTCTTGCGTCACCGCTCTCCGTCTCATGACTCACTACACATGCCGTCACACAGGTCAGGCACCCAATGCAGCGGCTCCTGTCAATTTTAATTCGATACATACGCCTCCTCCTGACATTTCTCAAAACGGACAACTGCCGCTTTATAATTTGGCTCTTTGGAATAAGGGTCATAGCAGGACGGAGTCAGTTTGTTGCACTCAATATAGTGAATTGGCGCATACAGCTCCTGCCTGCGGACATTGTCTGTAATCTTAACGGTAAACTTTGCATCCTGCCCATTTACAGAATACACATGAATCCAGTCATTTTCTCCTATCCCATTTTCCTTTGCTGTTTCCGTATTCATATATAGATATGGCTTTTTCAGGGAAACATCCTCTACAAATTTTACTTCCTTTGTGCGGCTCTGGGTATGCCACTGTCCTACAGTACCCCGCCCGGTGTTAAACACAAAAGGGTATTCCTTTGTAAGAGGATATGGATTTTCCCTAACCTCTTCAAACATAAACTGTGCCTTTCTGGAAGGGGTAAAGAAATTGCCATCTTCATACAGCCTGCGCTGCTCCTCTTTATTTTCCTCTTCCCTGCCCTCTGGATACGGCCATTGGATTCCGTGGGAATTTTCCAGTCCTTCCCATGTGACGCCGGTAAAGTCGCAAGGCATATTTCTGGAACATTCTTTCATAAGATTAAAACAATCCCTTGGTGTCTCCCAGCCTTTTAATGCATCTCCCATGCCAAGTGCCCGTCCAACTCCCAAAATCGCTTCATAATCGGAAATTTCGTTTTCACCCCTTGCAAGAACCGGGCGCATAGCTGACAGACGGCGCTCCAGATTAATGTAAGTGCCTTCCTTTTTCAGTCCGGGAACAACAGGGAAAAATACGGTGCAGTCCTCTGCGCTCTCAATCGTATCATAGATATCCTGCACAACAAACAGCTCCAGTTTCTTTGCAGACTCCGCAAATGTTTCATTATTTGTCCAGCTATGTCTGGGATTTGTGCATAAAATCCACAGCCCTTTTATTTCGCCTGCATTGATTCCTTCTATAATCTGATTATACGTTTTGGTTGGCTTCTCTGCTAACAGGCTCTCTTCCACTCCTAAAACGGATGCTACACGCTCACGCCTTGCAGGATTCGTAAAATCACCTCCGCCAAACAGAACTGCCGTGTTGCTGAATGCCCTGGAACCCATGGCATTGCACTGGCCGGTAATGGAGTTCGCCCCTGTTCCGGGTTTTCCGATATTTCCTGTCATAAGTGCCAGATTGATGATTGCCTGTGCGGTGCGGACTGCTTCATATCCCTGATTTACTCCCATGGTCCACCAGAAGGACACTTTCTTTCCATTGTGGATAAGCTCCACAAGTTCCTGTATCTTGTCTGCCGAAAGACCTGTGCCTTC
>CAZKSF010000148.1:0-2667 GCA_964555405.1 uncultured Bacteroides sp. | reverse complement strand
ACATATTCGGGAGAACGGAATTTAGCGACGGTATCAGTTTTTTCATCAGCTTTCGCAGTAATCCATATTGATGTGATAAGAATGTAAAGCAGAACAAGCTTTCTCATAATAAATAGTATTGTGTTGGTTATTGATTTCTTTTGATAGTTTACCCGGTATATCGGTTATTTTTTTATCATTTTCTTGATTTTATCGGCAGATGCTTTTCCTTTCATGTAAATAAGAATCAACTTGTTTCCTTTGGCAAGTGTCTGATTCAGGAAGAAAATATACCGATATTTTCCATCCTCAACCGTCGGCAGGGTCAGGAATGCGTAATAGAGATTGCCTTGACGGTAAGCCAATTCCTTGTCAATTGCGCCTGCCGCATCTTTTTTTACAGCGGTTTCGAGGAGAATTGCCGATTCAGGGGAATGGACGAGTGTCAGTCCACGGTATTCGTCAAGGTCATATGACTTCAATGTTTTACCCATAACTACTGTAACCGATGCATCCGGATTGTTACTGAAATATCCGTCGAGATATTTTAATGATGCCGGAGGTTCGGTTGCAAAACAGACAAGAGCCGAAATAATAAACAATAATGTTAATGTAATTCTATCCTTCATGATATAAGGTTTTAGAAAGTTGTAAATTCATCCTCAATCGACTCACCGATAATACGGAAGTCGTCGGCTATATCATCGGCAACGTCGTCCGCTGCCGCCCCTATAGCAAATAACTGGCTGTTGATCAACGATAACGCTTTTTCCGGACTGTCGTAATGCCGGCATGCTATCATAGTGTTGCATTCGGAATATTGATTTCGATCAGTCAGGAGCGTGAAAGCGACTCCGAGTATCATAATTACAGAAGCCGCAACCGTTAGTTTACGCCATAGGTCTGCCGACGAAGTTAAGGTGGCTTTTCTCTTACTGTCATCCGGCTCAGATGCCATTTCGACATATGAAAGAACCGCACGAAGTTCATTCACTGCCGGATTGTCGAGCGTTTTATCCTTCAATACCTCCCTGAGCTGTCGCTCTTCATTCAAGTCGGTAAGTCCATCGAAGTATTTGTCGATGAGTAGAAGCAGATGTTTCTCATCCATAATCATTTCTTTTTTGAGTTAGAAGTCCGCTGCCTGTAAATTTCCCGTACATTTTTACGGGCGCGTGACAATACCATTCGTACCGCTGCCGGAGTCATACCGAATTTTTCAGCGATTTCATCGAACTCCCATCCTGACTGATCACGCAATAATAAAATCTGCCGATCGCGTTCATTGAGTTCTACCGATATAATTGAATCCACCTCCTGAAACACTTCCCCCGGATCCGGGCAATTCTCTATATCATCGGGCATCTCTCCGGCGTTTGCCGCATCAAGTTCGACAGAAGGATGGTTTGACCGCCGACGCAACTCGCTTATGCATCTGTTACGGACGCTTGCCCGCATGAGCCACTCCAGTTCATCCTCTTCGGGAATCCTGTCACGGCGTCGCCACATGGAACAGAAAACATCCTGCACCGCATCCTCCGCTTCATCCTCGTCGCCGATGATGCGTAACGCCAAATGCTTAAGCTTCAGCTGTAACCGTGAGAATATGTGTGAGAATCGTTCGGAATCCATTGTCTGTTACTACCCGTTTCCGGATGGAGGTAAATTCACTTACTAAACGTGACGACTATACGGTTTGTAACAAAAAAAGGAAATTTTTTTGTGTGATTGTTTTAACCGCCATTTTTTCGTATCTTTACGAATCATTTAACGGAAAGAAAGATGTTTGACTTTAATGATCCTAAACTAATGCAACACCGGTTAAAAAACCGTGAAAAACGCAGCAAGGAGTATAGAAAACTTTTCAATACTCCTGCCAATCTGCGTTTGAAATATATTTCCTTTGGTGCAATGGTTCCATTTTTCGCGCTGCTGTTGATAATGATTTTCTTCGATGATAATATTTCCCTAAAAGCAGAACTATTCATGAGAGGATGTGCCGGACTATTCGCTATTATTTCGATAGTCAGCTATGCCAAACTCATCTTTCGTGTACACAGAGCTTATTATAAATAGCTTTAGTACAGAGCTGTGAAGGCTTTGTCGAGACGAGGTATCGGATCGGAATAATGATTTCCCGGAACACTTTGAAATTCAATGTTGATTCCGGCACTGCGCAAAAGCGAGATTATTTCCTGAGTGTTTACACCAACGGAATTGAAAGCCTTGACGTTCGATTTTGATTCCTGGTTGCCGAGCAGGAAATATCCTTTTCCGGTTTTGGCGGGGATGGTGATATGCTTCATCCACTCAATGAAACCGTCATACCAGAATGATCCTGATAAAGACGCGATGTTGGTGAATGTGTCACATAACATCCATTGCCACAATGCAAACAATCCGGACATGGAAACCCCGATAAGTGACCGCTCCACACTATGGTTGATTTTCAGCGCGCTTTCGACGGCAGGAATTACTTTATGCTGTAAAATTTCAAGGAACTCGGGGGATTCGCCCTTGAAGTCGGGACTCCCCTCCGGCACACCTTTCGCACTCCATGGACTGAATACATTCTGCCAGTCCATCCCGGTGATTACCACTATGTTCGTACCATACTTATCGGTTGCCGGCGCAATCCACTCACCGAGCATATCCATAGGGTAAAGTATATAAGCTATTTTGTCACTG
>CAZKSF010000147.1:0-2755 GCA_964555405.1 uncultured Bacteroides sp. | reverse complement strand
TGGGCACACGTGAAGATCTTCTTGCAGCAGTGAAAGATGCAGATGCCCTCATCGTGAGAAGCGATAAAATTGATGAAGCGGTGATGGAAGCTGCTCCAAAACTTAAGGTAATCGTTCGTGCAGGTGCTGGATATGACAATATCGACCTTGAGGCTGCTACAAAGCATGGTATCTGCGTGATGAACACTCCAGGCCAGAACTCAAATGCTGTTGCAGAATTGGTATTTGGCATGGTGGTAATGATGTGTCGCAACCAGTATAACGGAAAGTCAGGCTCAGAATTAAAAGACAAAAACCTCGGTATCTACGCTTTCGGTCAAGTAGGCAGAAATGTGGCAAGAATTGCCAAGGGTTTTGGAATGAAGATTTCTGCACTCGACAAGTTTGTAGACGATGCAGTTATGGAAGCAGAAGGAGTTCGTCCAGTTCATGATGTGGATGCACTGTTCTCTGAAAACGACTTTGTATCCCTCCACATCCCAGCTACTGCTGAGACCAAAGGCAGCATCGGTTACGACTTGGTGATGAAGATGCCAAAGGGAGGCGTTCTCGTCAATACTGCCCGCAAGGAAGTGATAGACGAAGCAGGTCTTATCAAGGCTCTTGAAGAACGCCCTGACCTTCGCTATGTGAGCGATATCAAACCTGATGCAGCTGAAGAATTCGAAAAGAAATTTGGTGCACGCGTATTCTTCACTCCTAAGAAGATGGGTGCCCAGACAGCTGAAGCAAACTTTAACGCTGGCGTTGCCGCAGCAGAGCAAGCTCTCGCCTATCTTAAAGATGGCTGGAACAAATACCAAGTCAACAAATAATTGCTTCTGAACCCCAATAAAAAATCCTTGCCTTCCAATAGGCAAGGATTTTTTATTGGGGTTCAATGCATAATGCATAATGCATAATTGTTTGTCATACTTTTTTAAGACCCTCGGTGTTTTTATCAATCATTTCATCGGAAACTTGATAATTTGCAAGGTCGCCGGAGATATAGCTGTCGTAAGCAGCCATATCGATCAGTCCATGACCAGAAAGATTGAACAGAATCACAGGTGCTGTACCCTCTTCATTCGCTTTCTTCGCTTCGCGGATTGCAGCAGCAATGGCATGTGAGCTTTCAGGAGCAGGAATTATACCCTCGGTCTGAGCAAAGAGAGTGGCTGCTGCAAATGTTTCGAGCTGAGGGATATCAACTGCTTCCATCAAATCCTGACTCTTCAATTGGCTCACTACCGAACCTGCACCATGATAGCGCAGACCTCCTGCGTGGATGTTGGCAGGGGCGAAATCATGACCCAAAGTATACATAGGAATCATTGGAGTGTAGCCTGCTTCGTCACCAAAATCGTAACGAAGTTTACCGCGTGTCAATTTCGGACAAGATTCCGGCTCTGCAGCTATGAAACGAGTGTTTCGCTCACCGCTGAAATTATGACGCATGAATGGGAAAGAAATACCGGAGAAGTTACTGCCGCCTCCAAAGCAACCGATTACGATATCCGGGTATTCACCTGCCATCTCCATCTGCTTTTCAGCCTCCAGACCTATTACAGTCTGATGAAGAGCGACGTGATTCAGCACAGATCCGAGCACATACTTGCAGTTTTCTGTAGCCATAGCAAGCTCAACAGCCTCGGAGATAGCAGTGCCGAGAGAGCCTTGATATGTAGGATTTTCAGTGATTATCTTGCGTCCTGCTTTTGTAGACATTGACGGAGATGCAATCACTTCCGCACCGTATGTCTGCATTATAGAGCGACGATATGGTTTCTGATTGAAAGAAACTTTCACCATATAGACAGCTAAGTTCAGTCCGAAATGCTTGGCAGCCAAAGAAAGTGCTGCTCCCCACTGTCCGGCACCAGTCTCCGTTGTGATATTCGTCACACCCTCTTTTTTGCAGAAATATGCCTGCGGGATAGCAGAATTAAGTTTGTGGCTACCCACCGGGCTGACACTCTCATTTTTAAAATATATGTGAGCTTTAGTGCCAAGAGCTTTCTCCAATCCACGTGCACGAACGAGCGGAGTAGGACGATAGATCTTATACATCTCACGCACTTCTTCCGGAATTTCAATGAAGCGGTCGGTATCGTTCATCTCCTGAAGGGAAGCCTCTTTAGAAAAGAGAAGCATGAGATCTTCTGCCTTCAATGGCTCTCCAGTAGCAGGATTTATCATAGGTTGCGGCTTGACAGGCATGTCGGCTACGATATTATACCATGCCGTAGGGATATCTTTCTCTTGAAGTAAAAATTTTTTAGATTCCATTTATGAATTGTTGATTGATTTGCATATTTTATTCAAATATGCATTAATATTTAATATTATGCACATCTATATAACAATACTCATTTAAAATCTATCATAAATATAATAAAAACTGAGGTTAGAATTGGAGATTAAGTCTACTTTTTGTAATTTTGCAGTATGATAACAGCATCGCAGAAAAAAAGAGAAAATATTGCGGAATATCTGCTCTACATGTGGCAGATAGAAGATTTGATCAGGGCTTTTGGTCTTGACATTGACCGCATACAAGAACACATAGTGAATAAGCATGAAGGGCTCTCAGAAGAGCAGCGTAAGGAAATGACTGAGTGGTATGAATCGCTTATCGACATGATGCGCCGCGAAGGAGTCGCTGAAAAAGGGCATCTCCAGCTTAATAAGAATGTCATCATAGCTCTCGACGATCTCAACGCACGACTCGTAAAAGATCCGAAATATGCTAAATATGCTGCGGAATACTACAAAG
>CAZKSF010000146.1:0-2807 GCA_964555405.1 uncultured Bacteroides sp. | reverse complement strand
AAGAACCAAACATAATAGCCTCGATACTTTTAATTTATATATAGTAACACAAAATCGTGTTCCTTGCAAGTCATTTACGCATTTTACCCTATCTTACCCCTAAGGGGTAACGCTTCGCCTTATACGCTTTCATCGCCCACCACAATAGAACGAATAGAGCTTCCCTCCTTGCCACATACTTTTTAACAAGATAAAAAAATTAAGAAAGGGGGAAGCTGTCAACCACAGGTTGACTGATGAGGGTATTCCTAAATTGTCTTTAACGTGCCGTCAGGCAGGATACAATTCTGATGACAAACAAAAATGAAACCTTTTTGCAATTTCAAAAAAGTTTTCAATTTGACGTTAACGTTATCAGGTTTTAAATTCTTTTTACGATTTAGAAAAGAATATTTACCTTTACTTGACTTTTTCCGTCATTATGTAATATTATTAGCGGTATGAAAGAGTTTACATATAAAGATTTAAACGTAGTTTACGAGGACAACCACGTCATAGTCGTGGTTAAACCCCAAAATATCCCGTCCTGCCCCGACGAAACCGGGGATACGGATATGCTCTCCGTCGTAAAAGAATACCTTATTAAGACGTATAACAAGCCGGGCGACGCTTACGTCGGTCTCGTACACAGACTCGACCGCCCTACCGGCGGCGTTATGATGTTTGCCAAGACTTCCAAAGCCGCGGCGCGTTTATCCGAAGATATTCGTCAAGGCAAAGCCGAAAAAAAGTACCTTGCGGTAGTCGTAGGCGAGCCTAAGGAAAAATCGCGGTTGGGTCTTACCCATTATCTTCTCAAAAATTCCGCTAAAAATATTGTTTACGCCGTACCGATGGCGACCGAGGGCGCAAAGCAAGCCGTTCTCGACTACACGACCATCGCAACCGTTGGAACGCTAAGCCTGCTTTCCATTCGTCTGCACACGGGCAGAGCGCACCAAATTAGAGTTCAAATGGCAACTGTAGGCAATCCCCTCTTCGGCGACCAAAAATACGGTCAGGGCAAAAGCCCCGTCGGCTTCAACCTCGCGCTGTGGGCAACCGAGCTTAAGTTCATTCACCCCACCACCAAAGAAACGCTCGTGTTCCGCGTGTACCCTCCCGTCGAGGAAACCCCGTGGAAAAACTTCGATATAAATAGATATTTGGCTATCAGTATCAAAAATAACTATTGATATCCCCTGCCCTGTGCGGTATAGCGCAAACAAAAAATTGCAATCATATAAATAACGGCGAAACCTATTCGTCGTTTTTAATAAAATCTTCTTGACATTGGAAACTCTATGTTATATGATATACTTAATCTGATTAGATAGTAAATCATATTCGATATATAAGGAGGCATTTATGGCAATACGCAAAGCGGAAATGTGGGATAAAATGCAATACCTATTCCGCAACTATTACGACAGAATGATACACGTTGCTTGCAAGGTAAAAGGCAAAATAGACTACGACGCCCTTGTTAAAGCGTTGGATATACTGTTATACAAAGTCGATATCTTGCGTTGCAGCTTTATTGCCAACCCCTTGTACCCTCACTGGCTGCTTCACGAGGTTTACGACGTCAAAGAAATAATAAACGTCATTAAAAGCGACAATATCGAGCGCGATATAGACACGTCAATTTGTATGTATATTCCGGTGGAAAGCAAATTTCAAATGCGCGTCAATTTGATTGAAGCGGATGAAGAAAGCGCGATCACTATGGTGTTCAACCACATGTGCACCGACGGCGGCGACAGCAAGTACCTTATGGGCAAGCTGACCGAATTATACGCCGATATCGTAAACGGCGGCGATGGAACCAGGGTTGAGATAAAGGAAGGTCGCCGCGACGGTATGCAAATTTACGACCGCATGTCGCCCGAAAAAAAGCAACGCGCCAAGAAGCTCTACAAAAACATTTCGCAAAGTAAAGTGAACGTGGAATTTCCCTTCGCGGCAACTATAGCCAACGAAGAAGAAAAAGTTAGGCTTTTCCGTATTCGCGTAGAAGCCGGCTTTTCCGAGAAGCTAAACGCCGCCCGCAAAAAATACGCCGCGACGATAAACGACGTTTTCTTAGCCGCGTTTTTCCGCACCCTGTACGTCTACCTCGATAAAAAGTACGACGTACTCAATATCGTATCAATGATGGACCTGCGCCGTTACTGCGCCGGGGGGGACACCCAAGGCGTAACCAATATGACGGGCTTCGCCCCCTGCGATATAAAGATGGCGGACGAACCGTTCCTTGCCACCCTCGACAAGGTAAAACAACGCATGGAGCAAAACAAAATGGACGAGTTTATGGGACTCTACAGCATCCCCCTTTTGAAGCTCGCCTACCAAGTGCTCCCCCACTTCATAAGCGAGGAAGCTATAAAAATAGGATACCAAAACCCACTTATCGGAATGTCAAACATCGGAATTTTGGAACACGACAAATTCAGCTTCGCCAACACCGAGCTACTTGACTGCTTTATGACGGGCGCGGCAAAATACAAACCCTATATGCAGCTTACCGCCACGACCTATAACGGCACAATGACCTTCTGCATCGCAGAAAAATGCACCGAACGCGACGGCTTTATCCTCTCGCAATTTTTGAGAGATTTTAAAACGGAATTGCAAATATTTATTAAAGAAGCAGAACAAGCAAACTAGAATTTAATACCACAGATAAAACCATACAAAAAAGAGCTCCCCCTTAGTGGAAAGCTCTTTTTTAATATTATCCTTGCGCCGTAAGGCGGGCAATTCCTAATTACGCATTCCTAATTCCTAATTGCTCTTAACCGTTCCGTCCGTGCAATATACGGTAT
>CAZKSF010000145.1:0-2971 GCA_964555405.1 uncultured Bacteroides sp. | reverse complement strand
GTGAGGTCCTGTTTGGTGACAGCCGTGTCGCCCGTCTGGTTGAAGATTGCGGTGCGCGTGCCGTTCTCCTCGCGGTCGGCCCGGATATCGGTAAACCAGACGGGGCAACGGTTATTATTCAGCGATGCAACGTAGGCGTCAGCGTGATAGAAAATAGCCACGTAAAGGCGGGTCTTGTCGCCGTAGTAGGGCGCCAGGCTCACCTCGCCCGACGGAATCAGACGGCCGGCCTCATTGTAGCGGGCGACCGTCGTCGGTCCGTTATTGGCAAAGGGCACCGTCGCCACAGTGAAGTTGTTCGTAATGTCGGTCCACGCAGCCTTGGTGATGCCCGCCTCGGTGCACGTGCCGTCGAAGTCGATCGACACCTTCACCGTGAAGCATCTTGGCTGGTTACCATCCTGCAGCTGCGACTTGAACGAGAAGAAGATGTCGGGATAGGCCAGACGGTCCTTCTTGGCGTAGGCCCACTCGTGGAACATCTCACCCGAGTAGAAGTCCACCGTCTCGGCCAGACCGCCCAGCTGGAATACGACGGGTTCGCCGACCTTGCAGGTCGTGGTCGTGGTCGTCACGGCGAACGGATCGGAAGCTACGAAGTCCTCCAGGCGCAGCGTGGCCTCGCGGCGGTAGCTGCGGTTCGACTTGAACGCCACGGCCGGCAGCTGCACCGTGCAGACCGAGTTGTCGATAGCCATCACTTCGAGCGACAGCGTCCCCTCGGGGTGCGCGCCGGGAGCCACCGTGAGGTAGAAGCTCTGGAATCCGGAGCGGGTGAGCGACGGCGAGCCGGGGAGCGAGAGCGTCACGTCGCGGCTGCCGGTGAGCGCCGTGTCGGGCAGCACGGTGTAGTCGGCGGCAATGGGAGCCGTGAGGTCCACCGTGCCGGCGGGGATCGACAGGTCTTCGGCCGTCGACACTAACCGGATCTGACGGATGGGGACGTCGAGCGACGACGAGGCATCCATCTTCAGACGCAGCTCGACGACCGAGAAGAGGCTGTGGAACGTGAAGTCGACCCCTTCGGCCACGTCGTCCGAGAAGACGCGCGAAACCGGGGCGGCCTTCATCACGGAGTAGGCGGCCAGATGCTCCACCGATCCGGGCTCCGACTGCTCCTGCACCGCGGGCAGCGATACGGGATAGGCGTCCGGCGCCCCGGCGGCATGCTCGTCATAGGGGCTGACGGCGTAGAAATGCTGCTCGCCGTTGCCCCAGGCGAAGATCTTCTGGAGGCCGGCCGGCGTGAAGACGCAGCGCGAGGGCTCCTTGCGGTCGGGCGTCGCGGCGTAGGGGTAGTTGTCCCCGACGACGGCACCGCGGCCGAAGATGCCGATTTCATCCTCGGCGGTCCAGGCGATCGAAAGCGCCGCATCCTCGGCTTCGAATACGGTACGGGTCGCCGAAGCGCCGCTGCCGGTGAAACGCACGGCGCACTCCGGCTGCACGGCCGGATATTCCGTCTTCGTCTCGCTGCATCCCGCAACGACGAGAAGACTCGACAGGATCAATATGCTTTTTTTCATGGTTCGGTCGTTTTTCAGGAATTGCCCCACTCGTCGGGGATCGGCGGCGTGATACCGCCCTGGTCATCCACTACGGTGATCTTCATCTCGCGCACCACCTCCTTGCGTCCGTAGACTTTGGAGTTGGCGGCAACGAACGTCACGGTGTACTCGCCCGGCTTGTTGTAGGTGTGCGAATAGGTGGTCATCGTCGGATCGGCCACGGCCTTGATGCCGACGCCCATATCCGGACCCGTGTTCACTTTGTCGGGACAGTAGAGCCCGTCGGAAACAGTCCAGAACTCCATGTCGGCAAGCGGCTTGAAGTCGGTGCGCAGCTGGAGGTACGAGCTCCCCACGGCAGGCGTCTGCGTTACGTTGTTCTTGAGGTAGCTCTCCGCGAAGACGAACTGGAAGCCGGCGGACTGGTGGTTGTAGAGGGCTATGGTTCCGGCAGCCGTGATGCCGTTGATGCGGAAGTTCATGATGCGGATCTCCGTGCGGCCGTTCTTTCCAGTGTGCTTCTGGACCGCATAGTGGAACATCAGATAGAGCGGCGAACCGTCCTTGGGGAAGAGGTCGTCGATGTACATCGTGCCCGACGGCACATCCTGGTTCGTATCGGTCGGGTAATTGAAATTTCTCGACAGGTCGACCCACGTGGCGCGGCGGACGCCCGCCTCGGTGTAGTCGCCGTCGAAGTCGACCGAATAGAAGATCGGCGCATAGGCCGGATTGGGCAGACCCTGCGTGCCGGCCATGGTGTGCTCCAGGAACGAGAGCGTCGGCACAGCCGGCCCGATGCGGTCCTGGTTGCGGTAGTCGTAGGCATTGCCCGCCTCGCCCGAATAGAAGGTGATGAAATCGGGATTGCCCTCGAACTGGAAGACAACCGGCTCGCCCACCTTGAATACGCCGCCGGGAGCGGTGGCCGTAAACTGCGGGGCATCGACCGTCTCCTCCTCGCTGGTGCAGCTCACGAGCCAGCACGGAGCGAGCGCCAGCAGGGCGTCGGCGACGGCATGTATGTTTTGTGAAAATTTCATGATTCGTAGTTTTTTAGATTACCAGCCTTTGTTCTGCACGAGCAGCGGGTTTACGCTGAGTTCGTAGGTCGGGATGGGCCACAGGACGTCGCGGGCCGTGAAGTTGCCGTAGTAGGCGCGGGCGGCGACGTAGTAGTTCGACGTGTAGTCGGCGGGCACCGTTGCGCGGAGCAGCTCCATCTGATCCTCCAGCAGACCCCAGCGGATGAGGTCGTCCTTGCGCATCAGCTCGTGACCCAGCTCGCGAACACGCTCGCTGCGCACGGCGTCGAGCAGCGTGTTGTGGTCGGCGACCTCGATGTCGACCCCGTCGGCCGGCGCATTCACGCTGCGGCCGTAACCGCGGCGGCGCACCTGGTTGAGATACTCGTAGGCGGCCGACACCTCGCCGACGGAGGAGCTCCGGTCGGCGGCGACACC
>CAZKSF010000144.1:0-2976 GCA_964555405.1 uncultured Bacteroides sp. | reverse complement strand
GTGTCAGTGGTAGAGTTGTAGCTTCCTTCATATCCGTCGTGCGTTGTTTCCGTCATATCCTCGTCGGATTTATGATAATGAAAGATGCCGTAGCCCAATGAAAAAGTACCTAGTATTCCGACGACACACATGAAAATTGCCGCACCGACGCTGTCCACGTCCGCTCCTGTCAATGCGGTAAGTCCGCCTATCGCTAAGAAAAAATACAAGACAGCTAATCCGAGATAAAATACCTCGTAGAAGAAACCCAAAACGGTTTTGTTGGGAATGATTTTCCCAAGCAACCACGTTATGGGACGTAAGCAGAAAATCCAGCTTACAAACATTAGAATCGTTGCCATAAATGTTGTTCCTCCGTTAGAAAAAATTTTATAACACGCAAATATTATTTGTTACATAACAATTTCCGACAAATATTATGTGGTAAATAATATTTTGTTGTGTATAAAACAATATTATCAGTTTACAAATAATATGTCAAGCGAAAATTTGATAGAAAATATAAATAAAAATGTGAGGTGTGATTATGACGGTAAATGAAGTTATAGACAGAATAAGCATCATAAGAACGAGGGCGGACTTGAGCGCAAGGGCGTTGAGCTTGACAATTAATAAAAACCCCGCATATATTGCGCAATTAGAGAGTAAAAAGGGGTTCGAGCCCAGTTTAAGTGCAGTTTTGGATATCTGTGAAGTGTGCGGCGTCACGCCCGAAGAATTTTTTTATCACGATATGCAAGCATATAAAACGGATATGCAGGTTATAGAATTTCTCAAAACGCTTTCCGAAACGCAAAAGAAAGCTATAATGAATTTGTATAAATAATAAAAATAGTTATTACTAAATAAGGAGCTTCCACATAGCATACTTTAATTAGGAATGCGTAAATCAATTAGGAATTAGGAATGCGGAATTAGGAATTACCGCCTTACGGCGCAAGGACAATTTAATTAGGAATTAGGAATGCGGAATTAGGAATTTCCCGTCTTGCGGAATTCAATTAGAAATCGTGTTTGTCTTGTCTTGAGGAGTGGACAGAATTAAGTGATTTTTTTCGAAACCGAATGGAAGTTTACTGAAGTAAACGACTGCACGGCTTCGGAAAAGTCCCCGAATTTTACTCAAAATATCCGCTTTTAAAGTTAAAGGAATATAGATAAAATAGAAGTACGAACCGATTTAACGCTTAGAGCATCTTCATTCGGGGACGTAAAGCACTTTATTATGTACACTCCGTTGTTTTGTTGCAATTTTTTTTATTATTTGCTATATTAGTATATGCGCGCGTATGTGCGATAAATTTGCGAGGTTAAAATATGAAATATATCGTTATTTTGGGCGACGGAATGGCGGACTACAGAAAAGGTCCTCTCGGCTTCCACACTCCGCTTGATTTGGCAAAAAAGCCGAATATCGACGCTTTGGCAAGAGAAGGCGCGGTCGGACTTATAAAAACCGTCGGTAACGGGTTAAAACCGGGCAGCGACGTAGCGAACTTGAGCGTTCTCGGCTACGACCCTGCCGTTTGCTACACGGGCAGAAGTCCGTTGGAGGCGCTGTCCATCGGCGTGCCTATGACCGAAAAGGACTCCGTGTTCCGCATAAACACGGTTACGCTGTCCGAACCCGACGAAAGCGGCGCGTTCGAGTCTCGCGTTATGGTCGACTACTCGGCAGGCGAAATCTCCACCGAGGAAGCGACGGAGATCATTAAGACTATCGAGGAAAATTTGGGCGGCAACGGCATGGAATACCATGCGGGAACAAGCTACAGGAACTGCGCAATACTTCGCGGAAAGCTTGCAAACGTAGAATTCACCCCGCCGCACGATATTTTGGGTAAAAAAATCGGCGAATATCTGCCGCAGGGCGAGGACGGAGAATTTTACCGCGGCATTATCGAAAAATCCGTGGAACTTTTAAAGGACCACCCCGTAAACGCCGCAAGGACGGAACAAGAAAAGAACCCTGCCAACGCTATTTGGTTCTGGGGACTGGGTACAAAGCCGTCGCTTGAGTCGTTCGAGGCAAAATACGGACTTAAGGGCGCAATGATAAGCGCGGTCGACCTGCTTAAGGGCATTGCCGTAGGCGCGGGAATGGACGTTATCGAGGTTGAGGGCGCGACGGGAACGCTTACAACCAACTTCGAGGGCAAGGCGAAAGCTTGCGTAGAAGCGTTAAAGACCCACGACTACGTTTACGTTCACATGGAAGCTCCCGACGAATGCGGACACCAAGGCGACGCCGAAGGCAAGGTTAAAGCCGTCGAAAAGGTTGACGAAGTGGTAGGATATATCGTAAACGCCTTAAAGGACGAGGAAGAAGGTTTTTGTATCGCGGTTCTGCCCGATCACCCCACGCCGCTCTGCCTGCGTACGCACGTTTCCGACCCCGTACCCTATCTCGTCTATAATTCGCGCCGCCCGGCGCAATGCGGGTTGGCGTTTACCGAAGAAGAGGCGCAAAAAGGACTTTATTTAAACAACGGACGGGCGCTCATACAGCTTATGCTGAGAAGCTAAACCCGACTAAGGAGAACCTAAAATGAAACAATTGGATACCAAACAATTAAGAAAAGCATATCTCGACTTTTTTGCCGAGCGCGGACACTCGATCATTCAATCGGCGTCCCTTATCCCCGACAACGACCCGACGGTCCTGTTTACGACCGCAGGTATGCACCCGCTCGTGCCGTATCTGCTAGGCGCGAAGCACCCCGCGGGCAACCGACTTTGCGACGTGCAAAAATGCGTAAGAACGGGGGATATAGACTCGGTCGGCGACGCGACGCACTGCACTTTTTTCGAAATGCTCGGGAACTGGTCGCTGGGAGATTATTTTAAAAAGGAAAGCATAACCTTTAGCTACACGCTGCTTACCGAGGTACTCGGTATCCCCGTCGAAAAGCTCGCGGTGAGCGTTTTTGCGGGCGACGAGGACTGCCCTCGCGACGATTTCAGCGCGCAAACGTG
>CAZKSF010000143.1:0-3047 GCA_964555405.1 uncultured Bacteroides sp. | reverse complement strand
GTGCCAAAAAGAGGTTCGCCCTTACCGGATCAGGAAAGATCAAAAGAAAACATGCTTTCAAAAGTCACATTCTGACCAAGAAGACCAAGAAGCAGAAGCGTAACCTGACGCATGTTTCGACTGTTGCTGCTTCAGACAAGTCGAATGTACTCCAGCTTCTCGCGCTTAAGTGATCTTTTGAACTTAAAACAACAGCGTGATTTTATAATCCCAGATTTTTACTAACCGATTGGTCAGCACATAAAGAGTCTTCGCCGCCGGCGGGGGACGCTGCCAGTCAAAAATCAACATTACAATGCCAAGATCAGTAAATCATGTAGCTTCAAGAGCTCGTCGTAAGAAAATCCTGAAACTCACCCGCGGTTATTTCGGATGCCGCCGTAACGTGTGGACAGTAGCCAAAAATACCTGGGAAAAGGGTCTTACTTATGCTTACCGTGACCGCAAGCAGAAGAAACGTAATTTCCGTGCTCTCTGGATTCAGCGCATCAATGCAGCTGCCCGTCTCGAAGATCTGAGCTACAGCAAGCTTATGGGCATGATTCACAAGGCAGGTATCGAAATCAACCGCAAGGTGCTCGCTGACCTCGCTATGAATAATCCCGCAGCCTTCAAGGCAATCGTTGACAAAGTAAAGGCTTAATAGAGTCTCTGTCTTAAAAAGTAATTGAACCGACCGGTGTCATTTTTATGTGACATCGGTCGGTTCTTTTTTTGCTATATTTTCAGAAAAATTATTAACTTTGCAGTGATAGTGCAAACCCTGTTTAAGGTTATTGCTTATTATCACAAATCTCTTTCAAACTTTAACAAATCAATAATATCACCTATGAAGAAATTTTTACTCTTTGGCATTGCCGGAATTTTAACTGCTGGTGTTGCATCAGCGGTGGAGCCGATCATTCTTCCGGAGTTCTACTCCATCGCTATCTCCCCCGGCGGCAAATGGATAGCGAATGACAGTGGTACAGGCACCATGTTGGTTTATAACACCGAAGAGAACCGCATGATTGAATGTGGTATGTTCAGTGCCGGCAGCGGTAACTGCGTAAATGATCAGGGTATTGTAGTCGGATATTTTGGTGAGACTGCATCCGTTTTATATAATGGAGAGGTTATCGAAGCCGAGTTGCCTGAATGTTATGTTTACAGTTCATTCCATGGAATTACGCCCGACGGTACACGTATTTGTGGAGTTGTGTCCAATCCCGATAATCAACAGGGTTACGAAGGCTGCATGTATCTGCCGGCATGTTTCGAAATGAGTGACGGTCATGTTACGGCTATCACTATTCTTCCCGCGCCGCAGACCGATCTTTTGGGAAAGGTTGCACAGTATTCGTCGGCAGTCTGGATAAGTGATGACGGTAAAGTGATTGTCGGACAGCAGATCGATTACTCCGGACGGTATATTTATCCTATTGTCTACACCCTTGACAACAATAATGAGTGGAGTTACACTCTCCCTACTGCTTCACTTTTCAATCCTGACGGTATCGAACTGCCTGAGGATCCCGGAGACTTTGAGTATTCTCCTGTTGAAGCGAGAGATTATATGTCGGAAGAGGAGTATGCCGAATGGGAAGTTGCGATGGAAGCCTGGGAAGCTTCAGGATACATGGATCCGTATCCCGAGTATTCCGATTTCATGACAGAAGAACAGAGTGAGGCATATAATGCGGCGGTGGCTGAATATGAGCAGAAAGCGCAGGAATACAACGAAAAATTTTCAGCCTATTACGATGCTCTTAACGAAATCCTGGATTCATCGCCCAACTTTTTGCAGAATGCAATGACCTTGTCAGCCGACGGTAAGACTTTCATTTCCACCGTTGTCGAAAAAGAGGTGGGTGATTACTGGGCGATGGAAGAATTCTATAAGAATTACCAGTTTGATGTGGCAAGCGGAGACTTTGTAATTCTCCCCGGAGAAATTGATTCCAAGATTATTGCTTCACAGATCCTGAAGGATGGCGTAGTTATTGGTGCTACTCCTGTAAGTAGTCTTTGGGGTGGAGGTCTTCCTCCGCGGACTTTCGTTTACAAACCCGGAGCTGAGGATTTTGTTTCCCTTAAGGATTTCCTTGCTGTGTATAATCCCGGCGTTGCTGACTGGATGGATGAGAACCTGATGGGTAAAATTGAAGTTGACTATGACCCTGAAACTTGGGATCCCATTTATGCTGATGTGTTCCTGACCGGACATGGTGTGGCAAGTTATGATTTCTCTGTTGTAAGCGGTGGACTTTTTGCATCATATTTTATCGACAGTCCGTATTATGACTATGGCTTCTTTTCTTATGTGTTTACCGATCTGAAGAACAGTGATCCATCATCTTTATCGGAAGTTGCGAAGGATGGAATAATTGTTAAGGCTCTTAAGGGTGGCGTTCTCTTGATTAACGCCGAGACTGATATCACAATTCATGATCTCACCGGACGTACTGTTTACAGTGGCAAAGGTGTATCCGGAAAGGTGCAGACCGGTCTTGGTTCTGGTATCTATCTGATCGAAGCAGGTGACTCTACATTCAAAGTTGCTTTCTGATACTGATATCCGTTACCCTATAACATTATTTTGTGCATCTCATTGCCGTGTTTCTCTCCGGAATGGGATGCACTTTCTTTTCTCTGTATTTTTTTAAGGAACCGCGCAGCGGTGATGTTGTCCTTGTCCGGGCATGACCGCAGGGAGTGCCCGGTTTCGGACAACGGCGTGCCTCCGGCACTGAGTATTATTATACGAGTGCTTCTTCAATCTCCATTTTTATTATTTTTCCTCCGACTTCAGGAGGGACATCGCTTTGCGATGTTAGATTGGTTATCAGACACTTGTTCTCACATCTGTGTTAAATAATTCCATACTTATCAAGGAATGCCGGAGTGAAGATAGAGACTCCGGCACTGAGTATAGTTGAAATGACGTGACCATCCCAGGTGTGGGCGCGAATTATTTAATGTGTAACTATTCAGCCAAAACATAGTCGTGCGAGATCCATTATAAAAATGAGATAATTTGTTGATTGTCATGGAATTTAGCAGTGATT
>CAZKSF010000142.1:0-3130 GCA_964555405.1 uncultured Bacteroides sp. | reverse complement strand
TCTTGCCATTATTTACAGATTTTAATCAAGACATAGCTAATCGGTATTCCTTTGGTGTCTGACCGGTCTGTTTTTTGAAAAAGCGGATGAAATGATGGGGATACTGGAATCCTAAAAGTTCGGCAACTTGTTTGGTGGAGATTTCCGGGTCGAGAAGTGCGCTCTTGGCGTGGTTTATCATTTTCAACTGAATATATTCCTGTGCAGTCTTTCCGGTTTCCGACTTTACTAAATCTCCAAAATAGTTGGATGAAAGGCATATTTTATCAGCGAAATGTTTTACGGTAGGGATACCTTCGGTAATGCCTTTCCCCGATTGCAGATAGTCGTCAAGCAGAACCTCAAAACGGGCAAGGACATCATTGTTTAACTCTTCTCGGGTGACGAACTGCCGCTCGTAGAACCTCATGCAGTAGTTGAGCATGACTTCGATATTGGAAATTATAAGAGACTTGGAGAAGCGATCAATAGGATGCTGTAACTCACGCTGGATCTTATCCATATAATCTTGCAGGATGGTGCGTTCCTCTGCCGAGAGATGGAGAGCTTCATTGGATGCGTACGAGAAAAATGAATATTGACTCATTTTCTGTGCCAATGATGTCCGGTTAAGAAAATCGGGATGAAACAGCAACCCGATTGCTTCCGGAGCGGGACCATCTTCCAAACGATGAATTCCCACCGTCTGTCCGGGAGCAAAGCTTACTACCGTTTCGTCATCAAAGTCGTAACTTGTCTTGCCATAATTTATCCGGCATCCTGTAGTTTTCTTAAGGAATAGAGCATAAAAACCAAAGTGCATACAGTGGGTAGGCTGATGGACGGTGTCATCGAAATGAACTATTCCGACCAACGGATGGCGTGTCTCGAAGCCGAAATACCGGTTGTATTTCTCTATACTGTCTGCTTGAAATATTTCCATATCTGTCTGTGTTCTACCCTGCAAAATTAGCAATGAAAACTCAGTATTCCAAAGCCATAGCCAACATTCCGTAATCTTGGTTCTTCTATCCGTAACATAGGTATAAATGCCAAGGAAGTATTGAAGTAATTTTGCAGTATTAAAATCAAACAGAATATGACAGATACAGAATTTCTCGAATATGCAGCCGAAGGCAATCTCATCGTTGCCGGTAGCGAGATACATCAGACAATGCATTCAATGAGTCAGCGTGCATTGCGTCTCACTGCTGAAATCAACAGTGCGTATCATTCACCGGATGAATTACGTCACCTTATGTCGGAACTGACTGGCAAGCATATTGATGAAACATTTGGTCTATTCCCTCCTTTTTATACCGACTGCGGACAGAATATCACTATCGGTCGGCACACGTTCATAAATATGGGTTGTTCTTTTCAAGACTGGGGAGGCATAACAATCGGTGACGACTGTCTGATAGGACATAACTGCACGATTTGCACCGTAAACCATTCAAAAGATCCTGAACGGCGTGGTGATATGATATGCGCTCCCGTAAATATCGGTAACCGAGTATGGATAGGAGCCAATGTTACAATCCTTCCGGGAGTCAGCATCGGTGACGGTGCAATTATCGCTGCCGGAGCTGTAGTTAACAAGAATGTACACCCCAATACCATTATTGGAGGAATTCCTGCAAAAATAATTAGTAAAGTTTGACTCATGAAAAAGAAACTCATAGGAGCAGCAGTTGCTTTGGTAGCCGCACTTTCGTTAAACGCACAAAATCAAATTACAGACAATATGATAAAGACAGAAAACCTTACTCTCGTTCAGGAATGGGATAAGACATTTCCTAAAAGTGAAAAAGTTGACCATTCTAAAGTAACGTTTCCCAATCGTTACGGTATTACCCTTGCGGCTGACCTCTATATTCCAAAAGATGCAAAACTACCTCTTCCGGCAATTGCGGTATGTGGACCTTTCGGTGCGGTGAAAGAACAGGCAGCGGGTCTCTACGCTCAGGAAATGGCAGAACGTGGGTTCATTACTCTTGCTTTTGACCCCTCATACACGGGAGAGAGCGGTGGCACACCCCGCTATATGACTTCGCCCGATATCAATACTGAAGATTTCAGTGCCGCAGTCGATTACCTTGTAACAAATCCGATGGTTAACCCCGAAGCCGTCGGCATCATCGGTATTTGTGGTTGGGGCGGACTTGCTATAAATGCGGCAGCCGCTGACCCTCGTATCAAAGCCACCGTTGCTTCCACCATGTATGATATGAGCCGCGTGAATGCAAACGGTTATTTCGACAGTGCCGATTCTGCCGAAGCGCGCAATGAATTGCGCAAGAAGCTTGCCGAACAGCGCACCGAGGATTTCCGGACAGGAATTCCTAAACTTGGAGGCGGAGTGCCCGACGTATTGCCTGATGACGCTCCTCAGTTCTTCAAGGACTACCACGCATATTATAAGACAGAGCGCGGCTATCATTCCCGTTCTCTTAACTCTAACGGAGGTCGTAACGCCACTTCACCTATTCCTTGGATTAACTTCCCCTTGATGAGCCGTGCCGGAGAAATCGAAAATGCCGTGATGATCGTACATGGCGACAAAGCCCACTCATTCTATTTCGGCAAAGACGCCTTCGCCAGACTCAAAGGCGAAAACAAAGAGTTTGTTGTAATCCCCGGTGCAAGCCACACCGACCTATACGATCAAAAGGAGATTATTCCATTCGCCCAAATCGTGGATTTTTTCAACAAAAACTTTGACAAATGACATTCCGGATAATTACATTGACTTTGCTTATGGCACTTTCCCTCACCATGTGCGCGTGCTCCCACGCGAATGAGGAGCCGGAAGTGAAGGAAGAGCCGTCACCGGTTCCTGAACCGGAACCTAATCCTACAACCGGACAGGGTAAAGTTCTTGTAGCTTATTTTTCATGTACCAACACCACCACAAAAGTGGCTGAAGATATTGCTGAATTCACATCCGGCACTCTATTCCGTATAGAGCCTCGGGAAGCATATACTTCTGCCGATCTTGATTACAATAAAGATTGCCGGGCAAACCGCGAACAGAATAATCCTTCCTCACGCCCGGCGATAAAAGGCATGCCCGGGAATCTTGGTGAATTTGACGTGGTTTTTCTCGGTTATCCTATCTGGTGGGGAAAGGCTCCGCGAGTGATATTTA
>CAZKSF010000141.1:0-3173 GCA_964555405.1 uncultured Bacteroides sp. | reverse complement strand
GTCAACAACGTAAAGAGTCTTGTCAGAAAGTTCTTTGTCAGCGATTTTCTTGAGAGCATCCCAGGTAGCTGTTGTAATGGGCTTGTTGTCGTTCTTGTATTCTTCAGTTGTCCACCAGATAGTATCTTTCGAGGTGTCATCCATTACGAAGAACTTGTCCTTGGGCGAACGACCTGTATAGATTCCGGTCATTACGTTAACTGCACCGAGTTCGGTCAGCTGACCTTTTTCATAGCCGGTAAGTTCAGGGTTGGTTTCATCCTTGAACAGCTGTTCGTAGCTGGGATTGTGGATCACCTTTGCACCGGTGATGCCATACTGAGTTAAATCAATTGTACTCATTTTTGTTAAACTTGAAAAGTATTGGTTAGTTTTTAATTTTATCTCGTTCTTTAGTGGTAGACAAGGAGCGGAAGCTGTCTTGTTTTCCACATGCAAAGTTAATTACTTTTTTTTATTCTCAAACCAGATTAAGGAAATTTTTCTTTATATTTTTTTTCGTCCTTTCCTTTCATCCGAAGGGCACAACACCCGACACCCCTTATTGGTTGACCTACGGAAATTGATTTGACATTTTTTAGCATCAGTTCTTCGATTCTATAAAATAAAAACGTAAATTTGCCTCAAATCATCAAATGTTTGTTAATATGCTAATCTTGCAGATCGGTGTGATTTTTGTCTACCTTGCGTTAGGCGAGCTTATTGTATGGCTCACCGGGGTTCCCATACCGTCAAGTGTGATCGGAATGTTACTGCTTGCCGCCTCTCTTCAGCTCGGATGGCTTAAGGAAAATCAAGTCAAACAGGTATCCGACTTTCTTGTACGTAACCTTGGATTCTTCTTTGTGCCTGCCGGGGTATCAGTAATGCTTTATTTCGACATTTTCCGGGATGAATGGTTTCCGATACTCATAGCTACATTGGCAAGTACTCTTATTGTATTCATCGTTACCGGACAAATTCATCAGTTGACACGTCGCTTCACCCGCAGATATTTCTCAAACCATTCCCGACATGGCATATCTCGAAAATAACTATCTGTTACTGGCTCTCACTTTTGCGGTATACATCGGAGCTCAGAGGTTGAACCGGCGAATCCATCTCAGCATTTTCAACCCAATTCTTTTGTCCGTCGTTGCTATTATTTCTTTCCTTTTGCTTGCAGGCATTTCTTTTGAAAGTTATCATGAGGCAGGCGGACTGATAGAATTTTGGCTAAAACCGGCTGTCGTTGCACTCGGTCTGCCGCTATATAAGCAACTCTCAGTTATCCGTAAACAGTTGTTACCGATTCTTCTGGCAGAACTCGGCGGATGTATTGCCGGAGTTCTGTCAGTCGTGCTTATAGCCCGGTTTCTTGGAGCGTCACGTGAAGTCATTCTGTCGCTTGCATCGAAATCAGTCACCACACCGATAGCCATGGAGGTAACGGCAGCTGTAGGCGGAATCCCTTCACTTACTGCCGCAGTAGTGGTATGTGTAGGCATATTCGGCGGGATGACCGGATTTCAGGTTATGCAGCTTGGACGCATTCACAGCCCCATGGCTCAGGGTCTTTCAATGGGAACAGCGGCTCACGCAGTAGGTACTTCGGCTGCTATCGAGACCGGAGGCGACCGCTATGGTGCCTGGTCGTCACTCGGGTTGACTCTTAACGGATTATTTACGGCGTTGCTTACCCCGCTGTTGCTTGAATTCGTAATGTAACAATGTTAAATTTGCTTAATTACTCACGTTCCTTTTTATTATGGTGAGAAATTATTTTATCACATGATTTATTTGATATAATTTTGCTTAGGATACATCAGTGTATGTGCATTATCTGACATCATTGCTGCCATCATAATAATATCAAAAATACTTCCGGCGGAATAGAGATTCCCGACATCGGTTTATTTTTCCAAATTTTCAGATAAGAGCTCAGGCTTTTTATTCCCCAGTCTGTCAAACCGCCAAAATCATCTTTGTCCACAGGGAAAAAGTCGAGATCTGTCCGCCGTGACCATAGGCGGACCGATACGACCTATTAAGTGGACACGGCGCTTGGCGGTGCCTCAGACTACGGATAGGAAATATCGGTTCCGCCTTTTTTATAATACCTGTTTTTAAGTGAATCTATGGATGCTTTCACCCACCAGTCAATCGGCAAACGTATCGAAGAAGAATTGCGCAACCAGAAAAGATCTGTCGTATGGCTTGCAGACCAACTTGATTGTAACCGTACCACGGTTTACAAAATCTTCCATAAGGATAGTATTGATGCAGAACTGTTACTTAGAATCTCAAATATATTGAACTACAATTTCTTTAATTTCTACATTCAACGTTTATCATTATGAAAAAGAGTCCTCTGTACACCAGGACTGGCGACGATGGTACAACTTCTCTCGTTGGCGGAACCCGAATAGCCAAGAGCTCCCCTCGACTGGATGCATATGGCACTGTTGATGAACTCAATTCCTGGATCGGACTTGTTGCTGCTACATCCTCTGAGTTACCGGTTGTTAATCCTGACTCTTTCTGGACTGCCATTCAAAGTCGTTTATTCGACGTTGGTTCATATCTTGCAACCGATCCTTCCGGCGACTTCGCCTCAATGACAGCTAACCCAATATCGGATAAAGATATTCATATTATTGAGGAAGCTATTGACGCCACCGACAACCTGCTTCCAAAACTATCATCTTTCGTAATACCCGGAGGCACTGTTGCCGCATGTAACGCACATATTGCACGAACTGTTTGCCGCCGTACCGAGCGTTGCATTTTATTGCTTGATTCTCAAGAACATGTCGATCAGTCCGTATTACGATATATCAATCGTCTGAGTGATCTGTTATTTGCTGTCGCACGTTTCAATAATATTAACACTGGGCAGACTGAAATTTTTTGGGTAAAAAGTTGTTTGGATAAGTAAATTTACTAATTTTGCGGCGCAAAAAACGTAAACTACAAAAACACTATACCTATGTACTGGACACTTGAATTAGCATCAAAACTTGAGGATGCACCCTGGCCTGCTACCAAGGATGAGCTTATTGACTACGCAATGCGCTCCGGCGCGCCACTCGAAGTAATCGAGAACCTTCAGGAAATGGAAGATGAAGGCGATACCTATGAATGTATCGAAGACATCTGGCCCGACTACCCCTCCAAAGAAGACTTCTTCTTCA
>CAZKSF010000140.1:0-3219 GCA_964555405.1 uncultured Bacteroides sp. | reverse complement strand
GTAAGACGATGTGCTTCAATATGTTAAGTCGTAAAGTGTCAAAGACGGAAAATTATAAATATTAGCAATACTGAACAAATTTTTATTCAAAAAAAATTAATCCGTTAATATTGTTTAACATTTGAATTGGCTGATATGGCTCCAAGTTAGTTTTGCGTTTAAAATAATTGCTATTTGGGAGAGATTTTGCAATAAAAATTGCTAACTTTGCGAAACAAGTGACAGCCGGACGTCGCGTCGCTTGCCGACTTCGAGTGCGGCAAGAGGAAAGTCCGGGCAATATAGAGCACCATACTTTCTAACGGAAAGCTGTCGGCGACGGCAGAGTAGTGTGACAGAGAATAACCGCCGGTTATTATCCGAAGATAATTTCCGGTAAGGGTGAAAAGGTGGTGTAAGAGACCACCGGGTCGGATGGTAACATTCGGCGCCGCATGCCTTATGGATTGCAAGGCCAAGTATACCGGCATTTAAGGGTTGCTCGCCCATTGCCGGGGGGTAGGCTGCTGGAGCTGTGAGGCGACTTACAGCGTAGATAAATGACGTGACGTCTGTGACAGCCCGAAACGGTTGTTTCGTCAGAAACTACCGTCCAGGAAGCATCCGGACGACATAACCCGGCTTATAGCCCGGCTGTTGCTTTATATTTTTGTATCTCATTAAATCAATTAAAATATTTTCCATGAAAAAGAAAAACGTAGCAGCCTTACTGGCAGCACTAATGACTGCTACTTCATTTCAAGCCTACGGAGATATTGGTTTCAGAAGTCTTGTACTGTCTGGTTCCGACGGTAGCTCTGTAATGACAGTTAATCTTTCGGATGAACAGAGACTGAGTTTCACGTCTGATTCTTTGTGTGTCAATTCTCCGAAGTACCAGTTCAAGTTTGCTTTGAAAGACATTTCAAGCTGGCGGTATTCCTCCGATTGGAATCCTGCTATGCCCGGCGAGGGCCCGGTACATTATTATCCTGAAGGTGACGGAACTTGGAGTGCGCCGTTCAACACTGCTTCATGTATAGAGGGTGCAACAGGTTCGGACGTTTGGGTAAAAGGTTTTATTGTCGGGTCATTCAGTGGATCGAGTGTTATGCAAAATGCAAACTTCTCGACATCCGGACATGTAGCCGCGAATATCCTTCTCGCCCCTGAAGCGGATGTGAATGATCCTAAATTTTGTGTACCGGTACAACTGGTATTTGAATCACCATTGCGTCCCGCTCTAAATCTGTCATCAAATCCTGCCAACCGTGGACAAGAAGTGTCGGTACGCGGTACAATATCAACGTATGGTGGAGTGGTCGGAGTGATTAATCCCACACATTATAATTGGGGAAATGTCGGCTTTGATGTCACTGGTATCGACAAGACCGAAATGTCTGAAACAGTTTTTAAGCTCGAAGGAAGCACATTGTTAATTGATCGTGCTTCAGTAGGTGCGGTTGTTACACTTACCGATTTGTCGGGTCGTGTAGTGGTTAGAGCGAAAGTTTCTGATAACGGATCGGTTGCAATCGATTTGAGTCTCCTTAAAAATTCAGGAACTTATATTATCACAGTTAACGGTGTGTCGATTAGATTATTTGTATCATTATGAAAAAGATTTCTCTTTTTGCAGCGTTGTTGACTTCGGCATTTTCAATATCTGCTCAAAATCAATGGTTACACATATTCCAGTCCAACTATAAGGTCTCAACCGGACTGATTGAAGAAGTGTCTGAAATAAAACATGTTTCTTCGGCTGCTTGCGATTCATTGTTCGACCGCCTGGTTGTGGAGCGAAATGGTAAGACGGAAACTTTCAGCATGAACTCTGTCGATTCTGTTGTAATTGGAACAAATGTGCCAACTATCTACATCGATATAGAAAATGGGGCAGAAGTTGTGATTAAGGATAATTACCTGAATGCTACCGTCAGTGTGAATGGCTGGGGTGAGTATGACGATTTTGAGTCCACAGCTGTAACAATAAAAGGTCGTGGCAATTCTACATGGAATATGGATAAAAAGCCATATCGTCTGAAATTCTCAAAGAAACAGTCGATATGCGGAATGACTAAGGCTAAGAATTACGTGTTGCTGGCTAACTACATCGATTGTACGTTGATGCGTAACTCTTTTGCGCTCAAATTGGCTCAGTTGCTGGGGTTGGAGTACACTAATCATTTTATTCCGGTCAATCTTGTGATGAACGGAACTTATCGAGGGTCATATTTGCTCACTGAAAAAATAGGTATTAATGGAGCAAGTGTCGATATAGACGAAACAGAAGGTATTCTTTTTGAACTTGATACAAATTATGATGAACCTTATAGGTTCCATTCTAATAAGTTCAGTGTACCTGTAATGGTTAAAGATCCTGATTTTGATGAACTTGCTGAAGATGATCCTTCTATGACCGCAAATCAGAGATTCCAGATATGGAAAGCGGAATTCCATGCGCTGGAAAATACCCTCAGCATATATGGCGAACCTTCATCTGATTTTGCAAACCAGATGGATATTGAGTCACTTGCTAAGTACATGTTGGTATTTAATGTCTGCTGCAACCGGGAACCGAATCACCCGAAGAGTGTGTATCTTTACAAGGAACGTACCGGCGTTCCGTTTAAGATGGGTCCGGTATGGGATTTTGACTGGGCTTTTACATTTGACGGACATGAGGGTGTTGCGGGATATGACAGATATCTGTTTGGAAGTAACACGGTAGGGTCGAACTTCTTTAAAGCTATGTTGAGGAGTAGTGAGTTCAAGCAGGAGTATGAGGCACAGTGGACAAAATTTAAAGCAGAAATATGGCCTGAGATGTTGAAGTTCATGGAAGAATATTCCAATCTCATACGTGTAACTGCAGCCCAGAATGGTGTCATATGGTATAGCGGACGCTATGACAGCAAGTATAATCTCGGAAGCACCGACAAGTTCCCTGAAAATTATCAGACTCTTGTGAAGTGGTTGACAAATAGAGTGAACTGGCTGGATAAAGCGACTAATTTAGGTCTTTACCAGTATTGAGGCTTTACGCATTTATGCAGAATCGGTTGTAGTTCTTTGCATCATTCATTTACAACCAGTTCCGAACCCGATTGTCCTACAAAGTCAGTCGGGTTTTTTACCAAATAGTCATTAGAAAATGAGTTACTTCCTTATTACTATTGATAAAAATGGCAAACGAAGAATTGATTAAAGAAATTATGGAACGTGCACAATCCGAGGAGG
>CAZKSF010000139.1:0-3288 GCA_964555405.1 uncultured Bacteroides sp. | reverse complement strand
GTTTGCCTGAAGTCCGGTGAGGCGGGTCTGGAAGTTTGCTGTCGAAGTCATAGCGCGGTATATTTAATATTTATGGGTTACTTTGTTCGTTTGTCTTTGTCTCTGTCAGCGCCCTTATCGTTCGTTGACGATGCAAAATTACGCACTTTATTTCGCCTCCTAAAATTACCAAGTTAAAATACGTTAATTTGATTACACCCGTGTTACAATCATATATTACTCATTGATTGACAATAGAATAAATATTTCAGATTCCTCGGTCCTTCCGGCTTTCAGCCGGCAAGTAGTGTAGGCATCCTTGCCTGCACACATCCTCCCGGTTTGTAGTCAGCATGAGATATTAGATTAGATATCACAAATTTTTAGGCAAGTATCTGATAACCAATCTAACATCGCAAAGCGATGTCCCTACAATTTATAATATATTTATATATTATTGATAATCCTCCGGGCACTCCCTCCGGTCATGCCCGGTTTCAGACAACATCACCGCTCCGCGTGCGGAGCGGTTCCTTGATGGATATTGAATTTTTATATATATTGGAGAACAAGTATCTGATAGCCAATCTAACATCGCTTTGCGATGTTAGACAATTTAAAATTAATTTATATAATACTATGAGGTGAGTTTTTCGGTTTAACGGTTGTCGATAAACTGTTTTGACAAATAGTAGGAATTATGTAATTTTGTGTGATAAATTCATACTGAAAAGCTTCCTATCATTATGAGCGCCGTAGACATTATCATTATACTGGTTATCTGTGTAGCAGCGATAACCGGTTTTACCAAAGGAGCGATCCGGCAGATCGGCTCGACAGCCGGTGTGGTTGCCGGATTTATAGCCGCCCGTCTCTTCGGAGCTCAAGTAGGACTTATCCTTCGAACCACCAATCCGGAAGGAGCCGAACTTCCACCTGTAGTGCAGGAAATAATGGGTTGTATCATAGTGTTCCTTGCCGTATGGATCGCTGTTTTCATTATTGTACGTTTGGTCAGGGGCATAATCAAGGTGATAGGACTCAGCTTTCTTGACCGCTTGGGGGGAGCGCTTCTGATGGTATTGAAATGGCTGCTCGGAATCAGCGTGGTCATGAACATATGGTACTTCTTTGCGCCTGAAAGCAGTGTATTCTCCTCATCCGCTATTTTCGGAGGCTCGATATTGAGATTTATAATGAATTTATTCCCATGGCTGATGGGACTTTTAAACTATTGACTATACGAAAACGTTGTTCTTACCCAATATAAAAAAGACAATGACCGATCCACAACAACATAATACGGATGACGAAAACCGCGATATTATAGACGATGTAACGTCAGGAGATTATAAATACGGGTTCACTACTGATGTCGATACAGATATAATTCCTGTGGGACTCAGTGAAGAAGTGATCAGATATATCTCCGCCAAAAAGAATGAACCGGAGTGGCTGCTTGAGTTTCGTCTGAAAGCCTATCGTCATTGGCTTACTTTGAAAATGCCTACCTGGGCACATCTTGATATCCCGGAAATAGACTACCAGGCTATCAGTTACTACGCCGCACCGCGTCAGAAAAAGGATGTTCCCGGATCGCTTGACGAAGTAGATCCGCAGATTCTGGATACGTTCAACCGACTCGGTATTCCGCTGGAAGAGCAGAAAGTATTGTCGGGAATGGCTGTCGACGCCGTAATGGATTCGGTGAGCGTAAAGACTACCCATCGTGAAAAACTCGCTGAACTCGGTATAATTTTCTGCTCGATCTCCGAAGCTGTAAAGGACTATCCGGAACTTGTGCGTAAATATCTCGGAAAAGTTGTTCCCTACACCGATAATTTTTTTGCAGCCCTCAATTCGGCGGTATTCTCCGACGGCTCATTCGTATATATTCCGAAAGGGGTACGTTGTCCGATGGAACTGTCGACATATTTCCGCATAAATGCATCGGGTACAGGTCAGTTCGAGCGTACACTTATAGTAGCCGATGACGATGCTTATGTCAGCTATCTGGAAGGATGTACAGCTCCAATGCGCGATGAAAATCAGCTGCATGCTGCTATTGTGGAAATAATTGTAGAGGATCGGGCGGAGGTCAAATACTCCACCGTCCAGAACTGGTATGCGGGTGACCGCGACGGTCGCGGAGGTGTATATAATTTCGTGACAAAACGCGGACTCTGCCGTGGCGATTATTCCAAGCTGTCGTGGACACAGGTCGAGACCGGGTCAGCAATCACATGGAAATATCCGAGTTGTGTACTTGCCGGGGAAGGCGCTACAGGTGAATTTTACTCCGTGGCAGTTACCAATCACCGTCAGCAGGCCGATACCGGAACAAAAATGATTCATATAGGCAGAAACACCCGAAGCACCATAGTAAGCAAAGGTATTTCCGCCGGATATAGCCAGAACAGTTACCGCGGACTTGTCCGTGTGGTACCTAAAGCGGACGGATGCCGAAATTACACCCAGTGCGACTCGCTTTTGCTAAGTTCTCACTGCGGCGCACATACATTCCCGTATATTGATGTTGACAACGATACAGCGGTAGTGGAACATGAAGCCACTACATCAAAAATAAGCGAAGACCAGCTGTTCTACTGCAATCAGCGCGGTATCCCCACCGAAGAGGCGGTAGGATTGATAGTCAACGGCTACGCCAAGGAAGTGATGAACAAACTTCCGATGGAATTCGCAGTCGAAGCCCAGAAACTCCTCCAGATCACTCTCGAAGGATCGGTGGGATGATCAATACTTAACCGAAAATAAGCTCCTATGGACAATATATTGCTTCAAGTCAATGATCTCCACGCCAGTGTGGAAGGTAAAGAAATTCTCAAAGGTATCAATCTTACGGTACGTCCCGGTGAGGTACATGCCATAATGGGTCCGAACGGGTCGGGCAAAAGTACATTAAGCGAAGTACTCGCCGGCAATCCGGCTTTCACCGTGACCGGAGGAACAGTAGATTTTCATGGTGTAGATCTGCTTGCACTATCGCCGGAGGATCGTAGCCACGAAGGGCTTTTCCTGTCTTTCCAGTATCCTGTGGAGATTCCCGGCGTCTCGATGGTCAATTTCATGCGCGCTGCCGTTAATGCAAAACGCAAGTACTTCAATGAGCCACCCCTCTCGGCAAGCGAATTTTTAAAGATGATGCGCCAGAAACGCGCGATTGTAGAACTTGACAACAAACTTGCTTCACGTTCGGTGAACGAAGGTTTTTAAGATGGTGAAAAGAAACGTAACGAGATATACCAGATGGCGGTTCCTGAACCACGCCTGTCAATTCTTGACGAAACT
>CAZKSF010000138.1:0-3288 GCA_964555405.1 uncultured Bacteroides sp. | reverse complement strand
CCAGGTCTCGGCAGTGCTGAAATAGTTTAAATGGTTTAAGAGTTTAAAAGTTTAAGGTTTAAAGATAGATAAATAAAAAAGAGGATCTTCAGATCCTCTTTTTTATTTGGAAGTGATTGTGGTAGTGGATTTTTGGAGGCCAGGGGAGGTGGCTGTCACTCGGATTTCCCCTTCGTCGCCGTTGTTTTGGACTATGAGGAGGGCACGGCCATAGAAGGCCTTTTTGCGGTCGGATTTAAATGGCTCCAAGGAGATTGGGCTGCCATTGTCAGTTCCGGCATTAAATCCACTTCCTTCCACTGAGAAGAAAATCTCATTTTCAGCCCATGGGCAGAGATTGCCGTCTTTATCTACCACTTCCACTGCCACATAACTAAGGTCGGTGCCATCGGCGTTGATTTCAGTGCGGTCCGGCGTCAGCCTGAGTGTATAAGGCTCGGAAGCTGTGGAGATTGAAGTGCGCTTCACTTCCCGCCCATCCTTGCGGCTTACTGCCTCCAATGTGCCGGGAGTGAAAGGAACGCGCCACCACACATGATATGCATCCCCTGCCGGTGTCTTTGATCCCAGCGACTCTCCATTCAAGAATAGCTCCACTTCATCTGCATTGTTGAAATATGCCCACACATCCACGTCTTCCCCTTCCTTCCAGTTCCAGTGAGGGAAGAGGTGAAGCACATCGATATCCGGACGCCAACGGCTCTGATACATGTAGTACGAGTCTTTAGGATTCCCTGCAAGGTCTACCAGCCCGAAATATGAGCTCCTTGCCGGCCACCCATAGGGAGTTGGCTCGCCGATATAGTCAAATCCGGTCCATACGAATTGCCCCATGATGAAATCGTTGTCTTCCACATGGCGCATTGTCCCTTCGTGGGTATTTCCCCAAGGTACGTGGCAATTATCGTAGGCAGAGCAGGAGAAAGATTCGTCGTAGAAAGGCTTGTCCCAACGTTCTGGCCAAATATACATGCTGTCTGATGGCATCCTGTAATAGCCTCGTGTCTGCAATGCTGAGACGCTTTCCGTCACTATAAATGGCTTGCCGGGGAAGTTCTTTGGCACATCCTTAAACCAATCGTCGTGGTAATTAAAACCGATTATATCCAGTGCGCCTGAACGGAAAAGGTGATTTCCGGGACTTGGCTCATTGCATCCTGCCGTCACAGGGCGCGTTGGATCAAGCTGTCGGGTCATATCGGCGAGCTTTATAGTCAGCAATGAATTGACACTCAATGGCTCACCCTCTTGGGCAAGCATATCTTTGCTCTGTCCGAAATTGAGAATTAAGTTCGCTTCTTCTAGAGAAAGGGTGTCGGCTTTGGCATCGCTCCACTGTTCAAGCACCTCATTGCCGATGCTCCACATTATGATGCTCGGGTGGTTGCGGTCGCGCACCACAAGGTCAGTAAGGTCTCGCTCATGCCATTCAGGAAAATAGCGTGAATAGTCGTGCGAAGTCTTCTTCTTGCGCCACATGTCGAATGTCTCGTCCATCACCATCAGTCCCATTGAGTCGCATAGCTCAAGGAGTTCGGGTGCAGGAGGATTGTGCGAAGAGCGGATGGCATTGGCTCCCATCTCCTTCATTATCTTCAGCTGCCGCTCGATGGCAGCCTTGTTTACCACTGCGCCGAGTGCCCCGGCATCATGATGCAGGCACACTCCGTTGATTTTCATGCGCTCGCCATTGAGCGAGAAACCCTTTTCGGCATCAAACTCCATGAAGCGGAAGCCTGTCTTGGTCTCAAATCGGTCTATAGTCTGATCCTTTACCTTTATCTCATTTACAACAGTGTAAAGGGAAGGGGAAGCCACCGACCATAGGTCAGGATTGCTGACGGTAAGATTCTGTGTCACTTCACTTTCATTCCCTGGCTCAAGTAGGAGAGTGGTTGAAGTAGAAGCCACTACTGCGTTCTGGGGGGAGTAAATGGTGGTCACAAGAGTGGCATTGGTCTTTTTCTTTCCGGTGTTCTCGACATTGGTGATGACTGAGAGCTGGGCGGCTTGAGTAGTCACATTGTCCTGGCGCACGAAAGTGCCCCATTTCTTCACATGCACCGGCTCAAGAATCCTTAGCCACACATGGCGGTAGATACCGCATCCGCTATACCAACGGGAATTTGGCTGCTCCGAGTTGTCGACCCTAACTGCAATCACATTCTTTCCCGGGCGGAGCCACGGAGTAAGGTCATAACTGAAAGATGCATATCCGTAGGGGCGGGTGCCCAGCTCATGCCCATTGATATAGACAGTAGTGGTCATATAGGCCCCATCGAAGTCGATATATACATCTTTCCCCTTCATCGAAGGAGTGAATGTAAACGACTTGCGATACCATCCTATTCCACCCGGCAGCGCTCCGCCACCGGTTCCGGAAGGATTGTCTTGGCTGAAATTCCCTTCTATTGCCCAATCGTGTGGCAAGTTGAGGTTTCTCCATGTTGTGTCATCGTGATTAAGGTCGGAAGCTCCCGCCGGATTATCCAGCGAGAACTTCCATCCTTTATCAAACGACACTGCGCGGCTATCGCGTGCTGCAAAAGTGAAATTCACTCCTAACAGCACCATCAGCCCAATCAAGATTATCTTGATTTTCATTGTGTATGAGTATAATCAAGTTTAATCAAGATAAATCATGATTAATCAGGATTTAACATGATTAATCATGATTTATCCTATTTATTTTTCAGATTTTCACCTTCACCTCTTTGCCGGAATATTTCACGTTCTGCCCCTTGGCTTCGCGTGAATATCCCACCGGAGTCTCTGGCGACACTTTGATGACATTGAAAGTGCGCTCTTTTAGCATACCCGGGAATTCACCCTTACGCTCTCCGATGGTCAGCGTGCCGCTGGCATTGTCATAGCTCATCGGTATCATGGCGTAGGCTCCCTTCTCGTAGTTGTAGTTGAGGTTTTCATCCTCGTAGAGTGTAAACTCTCCATTATCGCCTGTATAGACGTAGAGGTTGATTACATCAGCCGGTTTCTGGTCAGAATACTGCATTTCCGGACCAAACGGTACGATTGCTCCTGAGCGAACGAAGAGAGGCATACGGTCGTAGGGTGCATTAGCTATCTTAGTCTCGCCACCTTCCGACACTACCTTGCCGTTGTAGAAATCATACCAGATGGCACCCTTTGGGAAGTAGACTTCACGTGATCGTGCATTGTATTTATACACCGGAGCCACCAAGAAGGCATTTCCAAACATATATTGGTCGCTAATGTTGCGGGTGGCTGCATCGGCAGTGAATTCCATCACCATCGGACGCATCACTG
>CAZKSF010000137.1:0-3339 GCA_964555405.1 uncultured Bacteroides sp. | reverse complement strand
TTCATCATGATTACCCTCGGCACCGGTGTCGGCTCAGGTATCGTCATCAACGGTCAGCTCGTGTACGGTCATGACGGATTCGCCGGCGAACTCGGTCACGTAATCGTTAAGCGCAGCAACGGCCGACTCTGTGGTTGCGGTCGCACAGGCTGTCTCGAGACCTACTGCTCGGCTACAGGCGTGGCACGCACCGCCCGCGAATTCCTTGAGATACGTAAGGAACCCTCGAAGCTCCGTGAGCTTCCTATCGAGGATATAACCTCCAAGGACGTATATGACGCTGCTATGGCCGGCGATCCTCTTGCCAAGGAGATATTCGAATACACCGGCAATATCATGGGTGCCGCTTTTGCCAACATGATCGCGTTCTCAAGCCCCGAGGCCATCATCCTGTTCGGCGGCCTGTCACGTTCGGGCGATCTGCTCATGAAGCCCATCAAGGAGTCGCTCGAGCGCAACATCCTCGAGGTGTTCCGCGGCAAGACCAAGATCATCCTGTCGGAACTCAAGGAGAGCGATGCCGCAGTGCTCGGCGCAAGCGCCCTCGGCTGGGAAGCCCGTCCCCACAACCTTCCCGCCGTCAAGCCCGCCTGATCCACACCCGATTAAGCAAAACCATACAGAGCCCGCATCCCCCGATGCGGGCTCTTCTTGTATCGTCCCGTTGTGGTCGTGTACGGTCCGCGGTCGTCGTGGCGTAACGATGGCGTCATCCCAAAGATACGATCCGATGTCGTTGTGGCGTAACGATGGTATTACCCCAAAGATACGATCCGTGGGCGCCCGCAGGTCGCCGATTAATCAGTAGCCGTGGATGCCGAGCGCAGCGGCATCCACGGTCAAAGGCCGTACACATATCAGCGCCCGCAGGCCGCTGATTCACGAATCGACCATCGCTCCGAGAATCGGCGACCTCACCGGTCGCCATCACGCTATTGTCACCCCTAACCGTGGATGCCGCTGCGCTCGGCATCCACGGCTACTAAAAAATCGGCGCCCTTTGCGGGCGCCCTCGTTTGGGAATCCCATCCTAACAACCTCCCCGACGTCAAGCCCGCCTGATCCACACCCATATAGCGGTGGAGCCGCGGTGTAATTATGGCCCCGCATCGAGCGCCCCCAATATGGGCGCGATGGTGTGGGGTAATGGGAATAAAATTGATGCGAAAATTGCAACGCCTATAGCCAAAATGTACGATAAAAAGCAAAAAAAATGGAAAAAATTAGTTGCAATAATGATTCTGTTATATCTTTGCATATTAATATAGGAGTTGTTTCTAAAAAGTTTAGGCATAAATCATTATTACATGAATCTTAGAATACGTTATATGAAAAAACTACTGTTCATAATTATAGCATTGCTTTCGTTTGCGCTTCCAATTTCAGCGGCAACCGATGGCAAATTTCAATATTCCTATCCGGCAAAAGAGGACCTTCCTTATAACTTGGGTTACCAGTATTCAGTGTATGATCTTGGAGAATCAGAAATTGAGGGCTGGAGATTGATGTATCTTAATGAGCCTGTCACCTTGACCTACAATATTCTGTCTGAAGAGGACAGGACCGTAGAGGTCGTGTTCGAACCGTCCTATCTGGAATTGAAAGATATCGTCATCCCGGGTATTGTGACCGATTCGGTAACAGGCATAGAATATACCGTAAGAGCCATCGGTAAGATGGCCTTTGATGACTGCCCGGAAATACGGTCGGTGATAATGAGCGACTCGATTATCCGAATAGAGGATTATGCCTTCAATATGTGCGAAAATAAGGTCCTTCATCACATAGGGTATGTCAAGTTTTCCAAAAACCTGCAACATATCGGCAACTATGCTTTCAAAAATTGCCATAACCTCACTACCGGTCATTTTACGGAGGGGAATCAGTGGCCGCTGAAAGTTGCCGACTTCGTCAGAAATGTTGATTATCCAATTTATGGATATGGCGGAAGGCAGTCGGGACTGGAAAATTATCTGTTACTTCCTGCCAGTGTGGACTATATCGGTAAACACGCCTTCGAAGGTTGTTACTTCGTAAACATCCAACAAGAGAAAAATAAGAGGGAGTATGGACTTTCAAAGGTAAAAATACCGAATCCGGGCTGTGTTATTGACGACTACGCCTTCGCAGGTTGCCAATTTTTGGAATTGATTACCATAGGCGAGGAATTGACTTCCGGTGGTCTCAAAAACCCGAACCCGACCACCACAAAAAAAGGACGCATTGGTAATTATGCGTTTGCCGACTGCAATCTGATGAGACTGGATATTCCTTCGTCAATAGAAAGTATCGGGGAAAATGCCTTCAGCAATTGTTTCCATAGAATCACAGATCATACACCTCGGCTCAACGAGGGTAGGATTTATCTGGATAATCTGCAGTGGTTCTATCCAAGATCATTATTTGACAACTATGATAGTTGGTGGGCAAATTGGAATATTGGATTTGATCTCGCTGATCGAGAAGAAAAGACCAATAAGTATTTGGACGAATGGCATACCAACACTGTGACAATCCATAGCGGGCAGACATCGATAGGTCTCAACGCCTTCGCCAACAATCCGCAACTTGAAAAAGTGATTATAAACGGCTCCGCAGGAGTAATTGGCTCCGGTGCATTCCGCAACTGTGCCAAACTTAAATCGGTTACTCTTCCGGATGATTTGACTAAGGTCTGCTGCAGCATGTTTATGAATGATTCAGCGTTGGTAGAACTCATAGTTCCGGATAATGTAGCTGAAATAGGGGATTCGGCTTTCTATAAGTGCAACAAATTGGAGTCCATCAAGTTGCCTTCTAAGCTCACGAAAGTGAATCCCTACACCTTCTACGGGTGTAAATCGCTTGAACTCACCGAACTCCCCGATGGGGTAAGTTCGATTGGAAGCCATGCTTTTCAAGGGTGCAAGAAATTCTCTACATTCACGATTCCCGGGAGTGTGGAAAGTATCGGGGATTATGCGTTTGCTGATTGTTACATGCATGAAAATTTAAGAACAGGGGTCTTCTTCTATGGTTTGACTCAGGTCACAATCGGGAATGGCGTCATATCAATTGGTGAGCATGCTTTCGATGGTTGCCGACATCTCGGGACGATTGAAATGGGAGAGAAGGTCTCCACGATTGGAGATTATGCTTTCCAAAATTGCATGAACTGTCCGGAAGTTGACTGTGACGTAGCAAATAATGAATTGACGCTTCCTGATTCTCTTACCAAAATGGGAACCGGTGCCTTTCAAGGATGCAAGAATCTTCCGGGGATCACCCTGGGAAAATATATGACCGAACTGCCAGACTTCGCGTTTGCCTACTGCTCAAGCTTATCAAATATCGGAAACA
>CAZKSF010000136.1:0-3394 GCA_964555405.1 uncultured Bacteroides sp. | reverse complement strand
GGAAACAGATAGGAGCGTCAGAGTGAGCACCACCATTGATGATATTCATCATCGGTACAGGAAGTACATAAGAGTTAACACCACCGATATACTTGTAAAGGGGAAGATCAAGATATTCAGCGGCAGCCTTAGCTACGGCAAGAGATACACCAAGAATAGCGTTTGCACCGAGTTTCGACTTGGTTTCTGTACCATCGAGAGCGATCATAGCTTCGTCGATCTTGATCTGATCAAGAGCGCTCATACCCACGAGTGCGTCAGCAATAGGACCATTAACGTTAGCGACAGCCTTGAGAACACCTTTACCCATGTAGCGAGATTTGTCACCATCACGAAGTTCGAGAGCTTCGTTAACACCAGTGGAAGCGCCGGAGGGAACAGATGCACGTCCACGTACACCTGATTCAAGAATTACATCTACTTCTACTGTAGGATTGCCACGTGAGTCAAGTACTTCGCGGCCAACGATTTTTACAATCTTCATAACGTAAGATGCTTAAAAATTGGTTATAGATTAGAACGATTATTCAATAATTATCCGAATGTGTCGGTGTATGCAAAGTTAATAAAATATCGTCATACAGAGAAGAAAAAAAACAGAAAATAACCTTAAAAACGCCAAAGCACATCCGGTATCGGCCGGATGTGCTTTGAAATTTATATAAGATGTCGTAAATCTTACTCGGCAGTCTCTGTTGTTTCAACGGCAGTTGCCTCAACAACAGTAGTTTCAGCTTTCTTAGAACGCGAGCGACGTGTACGGGTTTTCTTAGCAGCGCCTTTATCCTTAAGCATGTTCTCGTTGTAATCAACGAGCTCGATCATTGCCATAGACGCATTGTCACCAAGACGATGACCGGTCTTAAGAATACGTGTATAACCGCCCTGACGGTTTGCGATCTTTTCAGCCACACCACGGAAGAGCTCGGTAACAGCTTGTTTATTCTGGAGATACTTGAAAACAAGACGGCGGTTAGCCATGCTGTCTTCCTTTGCCCGGTTGATCAGAGGTTCAGCATACATGCGGAGGGCCTTTGCCTTAGCAAGTGTCGTGAAAATGCGCTTATGCATGATCAACGATATGGTAAGGTTGGCAAGCAGGGCCTCGCGATGAGCCTGTGTGCGACCTAAGTGATTAAATTTTTTATTATGTCTCATCGTTAGTTATCAGTCTTTATCTAATTTATATTTGGAAATATCCATACCGAACGACAGGTTCAGGTTGGCTAACAGCTCATCAAGCTCTGTCAGAGACTTGCGACCGAAATTACGGAATTTCAACAGATCATTCTTGGGTAACTGTACAAGGTCGCCAAGTGTCTCAACTTCAGCACTCTTAAGACAGTTAAGAGCACGAACTGATAGATCCATGTCAACAAGCTTACTCTTAAGCAACTGACGCATATGAAGTACCTCTTCATCAAATTCTTCACCGGATTCGGCTTCCGGAGCTTCGAGTGTAATCTTCTCATCGGAGAAGAGCATGAAATGATGAATGAGGATCTTTGCGGCTTCCTTAAGAGCATCCTTCGGTAGAATAGAACCGTTGGTTGTGATCTCGATTGTCAACTTGTCGTAGTCAGTTTTCTGATCGACACGGAAATTATCAACAGTGTACTTAACGTTCTTAATCGGCGTATAGATCGAGTCAATAGCGATAACATTAATATCATCGCGATCGACATCGTTCTCATCGGCAGGAACCCAACCACGACCTTTATTAATGGTCAGTTCGATTGTGAACGAAGCATCGCTGTCAAGATGACAAATAATAAGATCAGGGTTAAGAACCTCAAAGTTGGTGAGGGCTGCGCTTATATCACCGGCAGTGAAAACATCCTTGCCGCTAACGGTAATTGCAACCTTCTCAGCATCAGCTTCGTCAACGATCTGCTTGAGTTCGACTTTCTTAAGGTTAAGAATGATATTGGTGACATCCTCCTTAACACCGGGAATAGTGTCGAACTCATGTTTAACGCCATCAATCTTTATCGAGGAAATAGCATAACCTTCTAGTGACGACAGCAGTATGCGACGCAAAGCGTTGCCGATAGTGATTCCATAACCAGGCTCCAATGGCTTGAATTCAAACTTACCGAAGCGGTTGTCTGCCTCCAACATGAGGACCTTGTCAGGTTTCTGAAATGCTAATATAGCCATATGGAACTTGTCATTTATTATTTAGAATACAACTCGACGATCAACTGCTCCTTGATGTTCTCGGGAATATCTTCGCGGGCGGGAACATGAAGGAACTTACCAGCTTTCATCGACTCATCCCACTCGATCCAGGGATATTTGGAATGGTTGAAGCCTGCGAGAGCATCGGAGATAACTTCGAGAGACTTTGATTTTTCACGTACACCTACAACATCACCGGGCTTTACAGCATAAGAAGCGATGTTAACAACATCACCATTGACGGTGATATGACGGTGAAGCACGAGCTGACGGGCAGCCGCACGGGTAGGAGCGATACCCAGACGATAAACTACATTGTCGAGACGGCTTTCGAGGAGTTGGAGGAGCACCTCACCTGTAATACCCTTGGTGCGCGATGCCTTGTCGAAAAGGTTGTGGAACTGCTTTTCCAGAACGCCATAAGTATATTTGGCTTTCTGCTTTTCACGCAGCTGCACACCGTACTCGGAAGTTTTGCGACGCTTATTCTGGCCGTGCTGTCCAGGAGCGTAGTTTTTCTTTGAAAGGACCTTATCTTCACCGAAGATAGGCTCACCGAATTTACGGGCGATTTTGGTCTTAGGACCTGTATATCTTGCCATTTGTGTTTCAAGAAAGTTTTCGAACCCGTATCCGTCTTACATGGCAATCCTTAGTGCAGCCGCGACCATAGAGAGGTGCTTGATATATGGTCAAATTTCACGTGGGGATTTCGTTGTTTTAGCCGGACGCAGTTCAAGTTAGAAATTTGGTTTTGTCGCTAAAAAGTAGAAACAATATAATCCGATGCGTTATACACGACGACGCTTGGGAGGACGGCAACCGTTGTGCGGAAGCGGAGTTACGTCAACGATCTCGGTTACTTCGATTCCGGCTGCGTGTACGAAACGGATAGCTGCCTCACGACCGTTACCCGGACCTTTCACATATGCCTTCACCTTGCGGAGTCCCAGATCGTATGCAACCTTTGCACAATCCTGAGCTGCCATCTGGGCGGCATACGGAGTATTCTTCTTTGAGCCACGGAAGCCCATCTTACCGGCGCTTGACCAGGAGATAACCTGACCCTCGCTGTTTGCCAAGCAAACGATGATGTTGTTGAATGAAGAATGAACGTGAAGCTGACCTGCTGCGTCGACCTTAACGTTTCTCTTCTTAGCTGCGACTGTCTTTTTTGCCATATTATTTTATTATTTTGTAGCTTTCTTCTTGT
>CAZKSF010000135.1:0-3400 GCA_964555405.1 uncultured Bacteroides sp. | reverse complement strand
CCTAACTTATGTAGCGACTCAGTTCCCTTAACCCCTTGGTTCTTGACTCTTGGTTCTTGACCCTTAATCATGATCCTGGCACTACAAACTCACTGCCTCCACCTTCATTCCAACCCTTGACTTCATAGCTGAAGCCAACCTTGTCGCTGATGATTGGGTCGCCGGCAGCGGGCGATGCAGTAGCCACTTCCGGGTCATGCAGACCCACTCCAGAGGTATAATCGAGAGTATAGGTGTATATATTTCCGGGTGCCCAGTTGCCTTTGACGGGAAGGGCAGCCCATCCGAATTCCTTGATCTCTTCACTCTCCTTAATCTCATACTCAGTAGTGCCATCCTCGTCAGCGTAATAGGATTCGCCGTCTTTGTAAACCCGCTGGCTAACTTTCCCAGTCTCTTTATTCACTGCAAGATATACTCTTGGAATAGTAAGAGCATCTTTTCCTTGTGAAAGGTCGGTATAAGGATATCTCTGGCGGTTCTCAGGATTGATCCCGGCTGTATCAGTTGCATCATCAACTCGCAAAAGCACGCTTATATACATATTTTTAGCGGTGTTCTTGCGATCCGCAGCAATATTCCAACCTGTGGCATAATTATACGGAATCAGCATCGCGCAGTTTTCTTCATCCCCAATCTTGCTCCCCATGATGGATACTGCTCCATCCTTACTGGAAGTTTCTGCAGCCCCTTTCGCAAGCCTTACGATTTCGTCTCCCTCTTTGAAGATGTATTCCACAATCCCTCTTTCAGAAGGAGCTCCATCCCATTCTCCTCCGCTTTCAGTAGGCTTAAATGCAAATGTCCCCTTCACTCCGACGCCTCCGATGCGGACTCCGGCTATCTCAATGTCGCAGCTCTTGTTGTCGCTCCATGCTTTTACTTCGATTCGGCTCAATTGATGATAGAAGGGAAGCATGATGCCCGAGAAAAGATTATCTGCCATATTGCCGGTGGTGTAGGCAGTGATGAAATCCACTTGTTCCCCAATCTGGGGGTTGACATGGAAATCAGTCAACTTATAATTATAATTAGCCGTTGTGCCAGCTACCGTCGTATTGTTTTCCAGTCCAGCTCCATCGTGAAGCTCAGGATAGAAAGCAAAGAAAGTGACTTCATGACTCTCCATCCCCGCTTCGGGCCAAATGCACGAATCGGAAGAATGTTGGTTACCACCTTCCGCTATATCGATTCGTTGATTTTTAAAATGCTCATTAAGTTTTACGCCAGAGACGAGTTTGTTGTTGGAAGGATTGAATGCAGTGACCTGGAAGTAGGAGAGGGTCGTGTCCTTTAGGATCTCAGCACGGGTGGAGAGAGTCGGAAGGGCGGTTCGGAATATAACCCGTTCCCCTCCAGCTCCTTTCACTGCCGGAGCTTCTTCCTGCGAACAAGAAGAGAGTAGCAGCAACGATCCTAATAAGTATGTCGTTTTTATTTTATAGAAACTTCTCATATCTCATAATGTAAAGTAGATCATGGGTTATGGATTACTTTATTCCCCCATAACCCTATTACCCCATTACCCAATAACCTCTTCGGTTTATCTTCTCGGTACATTCACACCAGATGGCTCAGCAACTGCCCATGTCTTTACAGTGACATCTACGAGTACACGGTCGCTGATGATTGGTTCGCCTGGCTGAGAATCTGTGGGCTGACGCAGTCCGACGCCGCCAGTATAGTTGAGAGTATATGTGTATTCGGTGCCTGCAAGCCAATTATATTTTGCTGGAAGTGCAGCCCAACCGAACGCTTTCACTTCAGCCCCATTTCCTTCCAGATCATATTCTGTTGTGAATTTCTCGTCGGTATAATATTTCCCATTATTGGAATATACACGGATCTTCACTGTCTTGCCATCGGCCTTATCCACGGCCAAGTAGATCACCTCCATCTCTTCGGTTGTGTCTGCGTAGGGATATAGGAGGCTGCCGGGAGCATAGGAAGTGTCATCTGTAACTCTCATAAGCACACTGAAATACATACCTTCGCAGTTGTTTTCCCCATTTGCAGCATTCTCTTTGTATTTCCATTCAGTATAATTTGAAGGGAGAAGCATAGCTGAATTATCATGGCTATCATTAACTTTGCTACCCATAATTGAAACAGCCTTAGTTGCCTCTTTTGGAGAATTTTCCGATTTGTCGAGCACCACCAAGGTGTCTCCTTCGCGGTATATATACTCGACAGTTCCCTTGCCGATAGATGATGCCCAGTTGCCGGCGGAAGAATTCTCGTCCTTAGCTGCCAGATTGAAATTGAAGTCACCCTCTACGCCAACTCCGCCAAGTCTTACGCCCGCAATCTCAATGTTGAAATTTGGAGATGCGCCCCAAGCATTGATGTTGATACGGCTCAACAGATGCTGGAAGTCAAGTTTAATAGGCTCATCATCATTATCCTCAAGATTTCCCTTCCCGTTAGCTGCCACAAAGTCAACTTGTGAAGCTATGTCTTTAGCTACCTTGAAGTTGGACAACTTATAAGCAGTTGAGAAATCTTCCTTTCCAGTCAAGGAGAAATCCTCGCTATTGAATCCTCCATTTGTGCGCATCTTGTCGCAAGAAGGAGCGAAAGCCACAAAACGCAGAGTATCTGTGATATTAGGCCATACACACTCCGGGTCAAGGGAGAAGAATTTACCCTCTGAAGCATTTTTCTCGAAGCTCTTGTCGAGGAAATAGGGCGTCAATGGACCATCTGCCTTCTCAATAAAACTACTTACCTGGAATTCATTGATATTATCACCGGTTGCCTCCAAGGCGCGTGTGCTGATTTCCGGCATTGATGTGCGAAATTCGATTCTGTCGCCGGGAGCGTATTTCTGTCTGTTGCCGAGATCTTCTTGTGAGCATGATGCGGCCATCAGAAGGAGGCCGAAAAGGGGGAAAGCGAGATTATAGTTTGCCATTGTTAAGTCTGTTTTTTATGTTTGAAAATTAGCTGTCTGTCTAAGAATATTAATTTTTAGGTACGTCTAAGTTTGATTCATAATCCTCGGCCGGATGCCATTCCTCAATTCCTACCGAGAAGGGAACTTTTCCTTGTTCGATGATGGGTGTGCCGGGTTTGGGATCCTCAGGGTCATGCACGCCGACACCTGCGGAGTAGTCTAAAGTGTAAACATATCTTTTGCCCGCACTCCAGTTGGCATCTACCGGCACTGTGGCCCATCCGAATCCTTTGATTTCGATTCCCTCTTCAGCCTCGTATGGATGCTGAAGCTTGCTGTCTCTGAAAAACTCTCCTTCCGAAGAGCCTGGATAGACCCTGGCTCGTATGGCTCCAGCTGTGTCTACAGCATAGTACACTATTGTCAGACCATCGGGATTGCCGGGGTAAGGGTAGAGCTGGTAGCCTGATGAGCTTGTCGTTACTCTCATGAGAATGCTGAAAT
>CAZKSF010000134.1:0-3407 GCA_964555405.1 uncultured Bacteroides sp. | reverse complement strand
TTGCTAATGAATTCTCAGGCAAGTAATAATATCCAGCTATAGATTTTGCATCAGGATGCTTAGGAGACCTGAAGTGTGTGATACATCCTGATAATAACATCAGTAGCACGCAGAAAATAATACTTTTTGCTATAGTTTTCATTTCTTATAATTATTGATTATTTTGGATATGCTTGTGAAATTTCTTCATCTGTTTGGATATGCTTGTAAAACTTCTTCATCTGTTGGATTAATACCTATAGGAGTTATTCCAAGTTCATTTCCGTAGATGTCCATATAGGTGACTGTTCTTGAATGATTATTTCCAAAGGTACGTGTTATTAAAAAAATAATGCAATAAATTAACATAAGTTAACCATATTTCTGCTGAGTACCGATTTGATTGATTTAAAATATGTATGGTATGTCTTTTATTTGGAATAAGAAGTGTTTAACTCTGAGATTGCTGATGAACCCCGGGAGGATGTGTGCAGGCAAGGATGCCTACACTACTTGCCGGCTGAAAGCCAGAAGGATCGAGGAATCTGAATTGTTTATTCTATTGTCAATCAATGAGTAATATCAGATTGTAACACGGGTGTAATCAAATTAACATGCTTTAACTTTATAATTTTTGGGAGTGAATAAAAGTGCGTAATTTTGCAATGTCAACGAACGATAAGGGCGTTGACAAGAATGAAGAAGATTTGTTTCATGGATTAGATATTGTATTGATTGGTTTGATTGATTGGTTAAAGACATGGAGGTCATCGGCTGTGAAGCGGGTGACCTCTGATGATTTAATTATATGTAGTCAGCTATTATCATTTTGGACTAACTGTGTTTTCGAGCGTTTTATCAATATCATTTAATTCATCCTGACTGAAATTTAGGTTATTCAGACAACTAATATTTGCTTTAAGTTGGTTTACAGAGCTACATCCGACAATTACCGATGTTACACGACCATCTTTCAATAACCATGAGAGAGACATTTCAGCGAGTGTCTGTCCGCGTCGAGCAGCAATAGCATTTAATCTTTTGACAGTATCAATTAAATCAGGTGTGATTTTTTCAGCTTTGAGAAAAATGCCTTTTGAAGCTCTGGAGCCGTCGGGTATACCGTTGAGGTAACGTTCTGTAAGAATTCCCTGCTCAAGAGGAGAAAACGCAGTAAAACCTACTCCATGCTCAGCAGCTTGCTGCAATATTCCGGATTTTTCCACATTCCTGTCAATCATATTATAACGACCCTGGTATATCAGACATGGAACATTATTTGCCGCGAGATAATTATAAGCAAATTCAGTTGCATCTGACGGCCATCTGGATAAACCTGCATACAAGGCTTTTCCCTGGCGTACGATATCAACCAACGCCTGAAGGGTTTCTTCTATAGGTGTTTCCGGATCAAATCTGTGACTATAGAAAATATCCACATACTCCAGATTCATTCTTCTGAGACTCTGGTGCAGTGATGCGAAAAGATATTTTCGTGAACCCCAGTTGCCGTAAGGTCCGGGCCACATATCATATCCAGCCTTAGTAGTTATAATCATTTCATCGCGGTAAGGCTTGAAGGAAGTTTGCATTATACGACCGAAGTTATCTTCTGCAGAACCGTATGGCGGACCATAGTTATTGGCTAAATCAAAACATACGATGCCGTGGTCAAAGGCAAAGTGAAGCATATCGCGTATGACAGACAGAGGATTACCATCACCGAAATTCTGCCATAGACCTAATGAAATGCGTGGTAGCAATATACCGCTTCTACCACATCTTTCATATTTCATACCATTATCATAGCGCCGGTCATCAGCATAATATACTGGATTTATCATAGACATAAACCACAAAGATAATAGTGTAGAAATACTGTCAGAAATTTCTCTCAATGTTCTTTTTCAGATGTCCTGTTCCATAACCGGACCACATGTCGACGATAACCCCTTCAGGATTTATCATCACATATTGCGGAATCCCCGTCACACCGTAGCGTGGCGATAAACCCATGCCTTCCGGGAGCAGTTGGTTCAGCTGTTCACCTGATGGCTGATATTTCTCGAGAGCTTCTTTCCATATTGCTTTGTCATCAAGACTTATTCCTATAACGGTCAGCTTATCCTTATGGAGTTCTGCCATCATCTCCATTTCTTCCATTGATTGAACGCATGGTCCGCAAGTACATGACCAGAAATCAAGTAATATATATTTGCCGCTTTCCGTGAATTCCGATAACTTATGTCTGTTACCGTTTATATCCCATAGTTCTCCGTCCACCATTATATCACCCTTTCCCACCGGTTTCTCCACTGAGAGCATATCACTGATTGCCCGAGCTTTGTCCGAATTGTTCCCTTTGATCCGTTCGCCCAGATTTCTTATGAGTGCGTGATAATCAGTGTCGTTATTTCCCTTAAGACCTAAAACGAGGTAGTAAAACTCATTAAGCCACTCATAGTCAACAGGAGATGTTTGCATATAGGCGATTTTCTTTCTGGTTACGATCGAGTCAAGTTCTTCGGTTGATTCTCTCAGTTTCTTCACTTGCCCGAAGATATTATCGAAAGCCTGGCTATCACCTTTCAGATCTATGAACAGCGAATCAAGCAGACGCGACTCCTGGATTCCTACTTTCAGCACCTCTTCATATTCCGGTAGTTGAGCTTCATATATCCTACGGAAACTCTCCTGCTCAGGAACAGGGCTACTTACATTCCAATTCACAGGTATTTTGCCACTCCCTTCTATTCGGGTTGTATCTCCGGGAGAAACCCAAACGTGTAGTGGAGATTGGCTATATCCCCTGGTATTCACAGTGATGTAAAGTATCTTTGATGGTGTCGACAGTGTGTCGCTGAACTGAAAACGTCCATCAGTCACCGTATCGCTCGCAATAGTCATATAACCTCTCGGTATTGGCGCCTTCAGAGTTACTACAGCACTGTCAACCAGATCTTTTACATATCCTTCGATCGTGAAGTATCCAGGCTGGATTTGTACTGCCGACGCAATAACTGATCCCAATAGTGTAATGAAGATTAAAATTATTTTTTTCATTGTAATGATATATATATTACAAAATTAGCCAAAATTTTGTAAAGCATACTGTTGAACTGTGAATATTTTAATAGTTCAATTTTATAGTTAATCAATGACAATGTATTAGGTTTAACAGCATAATTCTTCCATTACCCGGTAAAGAGCCATTCCATGCTCGGTCATGCTGTATACGGTACCTTTTTTCTCTATCATGCGATTATCGATAAGTTCCTTTAATTTGCTGTTTACGAAAAGTGATGATTTTGTCTGCTATACGTAGAAAAATATTTGTCTGTTATTCAGGGAGTAATGTATGTTTGTAACAGTGGTGTAATCAAATTAACGTATTTTAACTTGGTAATTTTAGGGGGCGAATTAAAGTG
>CAZKSF010000133.1:0-3473 GCA_964555405.1 uncultured Bacteroides sp. | reverse complement strand
CAGCGCTACGGCCGATACCGTAGATGTAAGTCAAGGAAATAGCTCCTCTTTTGTTCTGGGGGAGGTCAACTCCCACGATTCTAACTGCCATATTAGTCTTCTAAATTTTTTGCAAAAGTACAAAATTTATCCCTGACGCTGCTTATATTTGGGATTTTTCTTGTTAATAACGTACAAACGACCCTTGCGTCGTACGATCTTGCTGTCAGCTGTGCGCTTTTTGACAGATGCTCTTACTTTCATTTTATATTGTATTTTTTGATTGACTTAGTTCTTGTAACGGAACGCGATACGACCTTTGGACAAATCGTAGGGTGACATCTCGACCCTGACACGGTCGCCGGGAAGGATACGGATGTAGTGCATACGCATTTTTCCGGAAATATGAGCCGTTATTTCGTGTCCGTTCTCGAGTTCTACACGGAACATAGCGTTGGAAAGTGCTTCAACAATTGTTCCGTCTTGTTCGATTGCAGCCTGTTTTGCCATATATTTGTTCAGATTGACTTTTCTTTCAGAACCTCTTCTATATAATTGAATGTTGTGAGAATCTCTGTGGTGTCGTCGACAATAGCCACTGTATGCTCGTAATGTGCCGACGGCTTACGATCCTTAGTCCGGCAAGTCCAGCCGTCATTCTCTATAACGATGTTGCGACTTCCCAGATTAATCATCGGCTCTATTGCAAGACACATACCGTTTTTGATGACCGGTCCGATCCCACGCCGTCCGTAATTAGGGACATTAGGATCTTCATGCATCTTTCGACCGATGCCATGACCACACATTTCGCGAACTACCGTATAACCATGACGTTCGCAATATGTCTGGACAGCATTGGCAATATCACCGATTCGGTGACCGACCTTGCAAGCTTCGATACCTTTATACAGAGACTCCTTGGTGGTGCGGCACAAAGCCATTACCTCAGCAGGAATATCCCCGACTGCAAAAGTATAACAGGAATCGCCGTTAAAACCTTCATACTCCACTACACAATCGGTGCCGATAATGTCACCTTCTCGTAAGGCGTAATTTGAAGGAAAACCATGAACGACTGTTTCATTAACTTCAATACATAAAGTTCCGGGAAATCCACCGTAGCCAAGACAAGCCGGCTTACCACCGTTATCCATTATGAATTCCCGGGCGATTGTATCAAGCTTCAGAGTAGTCACCCCCGGAGCCACCCACCTGGCAACTTCACCAAGTGTGCGGCTCACAAGATCGCATGCTTTACGCATGCCTTCAATTTCCTGAGGTGTCTTAAGATAAATCATTAATGACTTAGTCTACTACAAAACAAGGTTAATCAATATGCACTTCCGGTAGTACGACCCTTGATCTTTCCCTCTTTCATCAGACCGTCGTAATGATGCATCATGAGATGCGACTCAATCTGCTGCAGGGTGTCGAGGACAACACCTACAAGAATCAGAAGGGATGTTCCACCGAAGAATTGGGCAAAGTTCTGGCTGATGCCGAGGAAACGGGCAAATGCCGGAAGAATGGCAACGATGCCGAGGAAGATAGAGCCGGGTAATGTGATACGCGACATAATCGAATCCAGATAATCGGCGGTTTTCTTACCGGGTTTCACGCCCGGGATATAACCATTGTTGCGCTTCATATCTTCAGCCATCTGAGTTGGACGTACAGTTACTGCAGTGTAGAAGTAAGTGAACGCAACGATCAGAAGGAAGTAAATAGCATTATACCAGAAACCGTTTATATCACTCAAGGCATGGAAAATGCGGCTGAAAAAGCCTGTTCCGCCATCGCCTCCGTTAAATCCGGAGAGTGTGATAGGAATGAACATAATTGCCTGGGCGAAGATAATAGGCATAACACCGGCGGCATTCACCTTGAGAGGAATATACTGACGGGCTCCGCCATACTGACGGTTGCCTACAATACGCTTCGCATACTGAACGGGGACTTTGCGTGTGCCCTGAACGAGTAACACAGCTCCGACAGTAACAGCAAACAGAATGACCAGTTCCACGATGAACATGATGAGACCACCCTGCGAACCTGTAGAACCCGGCATACGGCTGTAAAACTCGAAATAAAGAGCCTGCGGAAGACGGGCGATAATACCCACAAGAATTATAAAGGATATACCGTTACCGATACCTTTATCGGTTATGCGCTCTCCAAGCCACATGATAAACATTGATCCTGCTGCCAGTATTACAGTAAGATAGGCTATTGCCCAGCCGGTGAGCGGCGCTACATTGCCGGATGCCGCATGCATAACCTGATAATTAAGGTTGATCAGATAAGTCGGACCCTGAACAAGTAATATCAGTACAGTCAGATAACGTGTGTACTGATTCATCTTCTGCCGACCGCTTTCACCCTCACGCTGAAGTTTCTGGAACGGAGGATAAACCATGCCGACAAGCTGGACAACGATTGAAGCGGTGATATAAGGCATGATACCTAATGCGAAGATCGAAGCCTGAGAGAATGCACCACCCGAGAACATATCGAGCAACTGCATAAGACCGCTCTTATTAGTAAAATTGGCGAGCGCATCCAGATCTGACGGACTTATACCCGGCAGAACGACATAACACCCAAGTCGGTACACGAGTACCAACAAGAGTGTAATGAGGATGCGTTCACGCAATTCCTGAATTGTCCAGATATTTTTTAGTGTCTGAATAAAACGCATTATGATTAGATTATGGTAATTGAGCCACCTGCCTCGGTAATCGCTTTTTCAGCTGCCTTAGAGAAAGCATTTGCTTCAACAGCGATAGCACGGGTCAAAGCACCGTTGGCAAGAATCTTTACCAACTGCTTCGATGAAATATAGCCTGCTGCACGGAGTTCTTCGATACCGATTTTTTGCAGATTTTTTGCAGCTGCCAGATTTTCGAGAAGATCAAGGTTGATAGCCTTATATTCCACACGATTGATATTCTTGAAACCGAACTTGGGAAGACGACGCTGGAGAGGCATCTGACCGCCTTCGAAACCGATCTTACGGCTGTAACCCGAACGAGACTTAGCACCTTTGTGGCCACGGGTAGATGTACCACCCTTGCCGGAACCGGGACCACGACCGATACGAGTTTTACGAGTAACCGAACCAACAGCAGGTTTGAGATTATTAAGTTCCATAGTTGATGTTCTGTTTAAGCGTTAGTCACCTCAACGAGATGATGAACTTTGTTAACCATACCCCGAACTGAGGGAGTATCTTCCTTAACCACGGTGTGGTTCATCTTTTTAAGGCCGAGTGCATCGAGAGTGCGCTTCTGCACTGCCGGGCAATTGATGCGGCTCTTTATCTGTTTGATTTTGATCTGTGCCATTGTAGTCAGAAGATTAACCGTTGAACACTTTATCTACTGAAATACCGCGGTTCTGAGCTATAGTTGCGGGCGAACGCATCTCGTCAAGAGCGGCGATAGTAGCCTTTACAAGATGATGGTGGTTAGAAGAACCCTTTGATTTAGCAA
>CAZKSF010000132.1:0-3476 GCA_964555405.1 uncultured Bacteroides sp. | reverse complement strand
GGTCACTATGTTGCCGTGTTCGTTCCCGGCAATACGTTAGAAAAATCCAGACAAGGATTGGAAAGGCGTTGTAAAGTCAAACCTTTCGACCTCATTGTCACACTTGAAACCGGATGTTTGCTGGTTGGACGTGTCACTAACTGTCCGCGTATAATGGTAAACCCCGACTGGACTTCATGGGAGTGGATGAAACATTGCCTTGGAGAAGATAAAGACCGATATGAATGTCGAGGCATTGATAAAAGCGGACCATTCTTCTCGTATTATCTCAACGTTGATGAGGTAAATATGGCACGTATGATGGCGGAAAGAGGCAATCTCAAGCGTGGAAACCAACCCGTCTACGGGTGGTTTACCGAAGATTCCTTAGAGTCGCATCTGCCTGAAGAACATATTAAGCGATTCAACACAACAACCTATATACCCAACCTTCGTTTTGATACCGAAGAGGGAATTAATGTTCTCGCCCGGCAGATTAATGCAATTCTAATCGTTGATAGTGATGAATAAATTCTGTTACACACGTACATATACTTTCGATGCCCCCGGAGGCGGTAGAAATCATTATTTCTTCGAACTCGTTAATCGCTACGGCACAGTGGCATCCTTCAAATTGAGAGATAAAGATAATGACTTGACTGTCTCTGTTCCGATAGAAGTGACCGGATATACAGAGAATGTAACATTTCTTTATATGGGACAAAAATGCACATTGAGTGCGGACAGTTTCATCCCTAAAGGATATCCAATCTCTATTAATGGGAGACTTGAAAAAGATGATGACCGTTTGAAAGATGCTCATCTCCATACCGCCAATAACCGTGAAGAAATTGAGCATTCTCAATATTGCGGATGCATTTATTGTGAGCGCATATACCAGGCGGAAGACATAGATGACTATATTGATAACGGTCAGACTGCCTTATGCCCTTACTGCGACTGTGATTCCGTGATTGGCGATGGGTCGGGCATTGAATTGAATGAAAAACTCCTCGATAAACTTAACAAGAAATATTTTTAATACAATAATAATTATGTCCAACTTAACTCTTGAAGAACTTGACAAGAACGTTCTTCACAGCAAAGATGACTACGACTCATTGCGTCAGCAGGCTACTGACGATGATTGGCTTTGGTCAACAGTTGATGAGGTCGAACCGCTTAGCTATCCATGCGTGGCTATTATCCAGCCCGTAGTTTACAATAATGATGCGGGAACATCCGTCCTCAATGTCATATATGTCTACCCATCTGACTTTGAATAAAAGACAATTAAAACTTGAAAACAATCATGATCGATCTCTGCCTGAAGATTGCCACTGAAGCACACTGCGGACAAAAAGATCTTGACGGGTATCCGGTGATACTCCATCCTCTTACGGTTGGTCTGATGGGCAAGACACCCGATGAACAATGCGTTGGTTTTCTTCATGATGTGGTTGAAGATACGGCTTATACCTTCGAAGACCTGCTTAGTGCCGGAGTTTCTTCTCATATAGTGGATGCCCTTCGACTGCTAACTCATGAGGATGGTACCGATTATCTGGAGTATGTGAGGAACATTGCCAAATCCGGCAATAAGTTAGCCATCGCAGTCAAAATCAACGACCTTCATCATAACCTGGAACGAGGGAGGCGTATGGGTTACACCAATCTCGTAAAGAAACACGAAATGGCTTTGAAGCAATTCGTGTAAGTCGTTATCAAATTGGTATTACTTATATTTGAAACCGGCGTTATCAACATATAGGGTTGTCCCCGGAGTTGCAATGTACGGATCGCCGTTGCCTGAACTTATCATAACAACAGCATGGGTTGGCACTGCATCAGGTGAATCCCATGTTTCTTCCATTACAGGAACGAGTTTTCCTTTTGAATTCCGAGCATAATAGGCGCGGTCACCATTTCTTAACCCAAGCCATTCATAACCCGCTTGAGCAGAGCAATTGCCGTAGAAAAGAGGAATTTCGTGACCATTAACCCAGTCGGTGGCTTTTTTAAAAATCTCTCCACCGGTGGCAACCCTCGCTGCATGTATGTTGCCGGCGGCATCCTCCCAACGACGCTGGAGCAGGATGAAAACCACCGGTGTGTCTCGTCCGGGTAAAATCTGTTTTTTCCCGAAACCTGTGGAACGAGTACGGGTGTCGATAGAAGGCAGATCAATTTTATAATCTAAAACAAATGCATCGGGACGTCCGGTGAAAGGGATTCCGACTTCCATTTTGGTATATGGTTTTTTTGTTGAGCTGATAGGCTCAAACATTCTACCGAGGAAGAGGGATCCGGCTACCATTACATCCATATTTATTAGCCCAAGAGCTTTGACACTTTCGAGTTGAGAACACAATTTCACTGCCATATTATTCTCGGAACGTTTATAGGGATAAACTGCATTAGATCCTTTCGAAACACCTGACACCTTGGCATAAACATTACTTGTTGCCCAAGGAGTGCTGCGATCAGGAACATAAGGTACGTTTCCCTGAATTACGGCTTTCGGTCCGATTTCATATAATCTTTTCTCATTGCCACCAATAATTGCCGACTCCTTGATGTCGCGAATAATCCAGGAGTTGAAGTCACCGAAGGGGAGGAGTTCGGTCCTTTGTGCCATTGCACCAAAGGGGAGGCAAAATAAAGCGAGAGATATGGAAATGATTCTGCGATCAATAGAAAAAATACGAGACATAATGCTGGGATTTTAGTTAGAATGTAAGATTAAAGCTAAGACCCATATTGTCCGGGCCTATTGTAGGAGAGACTCTTAGACCGGTATCTTTAGGACGGATGTGCTCTTTGCACCAACGCCGTTGATCGCCTCTGAAATATCCGATCAACTCATTTACAGGATCGAGTAAGAAGGCAACGAAATATCCTAAAAAACGTGAGCCGCAAAGGCGATAATTATTTCGTAAAATCGCTCTCTTGCCGAGATAAAAACATTCGCCAAATATTGAACCGACAACAGGGGTAACAATCAGATCCTGGACTGATGGAATTTCCATAAAGCACTCAACTCCATATTCCCAAAAGAAAGTGGATATACAGAAAGAATAGAGGAAAGATCCCCAGACATTGAAGCCGCATGACCGCGCACTCATATAGTAAGCGGCTCCGCCATAGGGGTGCAAGACGCCGTTGAAAATAAATTTGTCTTTGTCCCATACAGGACCCTGACGGAAGTGCATCCTGTATCGTTCCCACATTGAGTACCGCTTCTGTTGAGCACGATTCCATGCCGTAGACTCTTCAGGAAGCATTTCGAGGATTACGAGCGTGGCTGCACCACCACCTACTAATGTACCTGTGTTGACCAGCAAGTGTTTCCAATCGGGATAAGAAGCAGTCATAGAATAAGGCATGTCGTATATCGAGGTGTCCCGCGCCTTTAAATTGACCGGACTCAGGATGAGAGTAAGTAACTATTCAGCCAAAATATAGTCATGCGAAATCCATTATAAAAATGAGATAAT
>CAZKSF010000131.1:0-3488 GCA_964555405.1 uncultured Bacteroides sp. | reverse complement strand
AATAGTAGCTCTTTTTGATGCTAAGTCAGCTTTTGCTAGTCTATTACATAAAACGATATAATTATTTACCAAATATGTTAAAGAAACATATTCACTCTCTATTTTTAATGGAAATATACTATTATATAGATTTACGAAATCGTGGATAATATTTTCGCCATCATGTCTTATCGTTGTCGTTTTTATATAAGCAAGCCATACTATCACACTCCTATTATAAGGATATCATACTTTTATATATTTTTTTTAATTAATTATTCTACTTGTCACTATTTTTATCTTCTTCCACCCTTATTTTGACGATGAATCATTCCACCACCACGATTATTTCCAATAACAGTATCTACGCTATCGACCTTAATTGTTTCGATTTTTTCTTTTCCAATATATAATGAATATTCATTATTTACCTTAATATCTGGGAATGATATCAATATTGAATTATACTTTTTAGAAGGAGTGTAACTCATTATCTCTTTACCAGCACTATCTTTTAGAATAATTTTTTCATCATATGTATCATCAGTATTAATCAAAATTCCTACTTGTTTACTATTCTTTGATATTCCTTCTGCCATTCCACTATATCCAACAGCAATTATCTCTCCACCATTGATAATAAGTTCATTATCAAAATCAACTGCAGCATTAGCGTTATCTTGAGGGCCTTCAACGATTAACTTTCCACCATTTATGGTAATACTTCCATTGACATCTATTCCATCACCTAAAGCATTTACATAGATATCTCCCCCATTTATTTCCAGAGAAGATGAACCCATATCTTTTCCTCTTTTAGGTCCATCATGGAATGTATCATCTTTGTCATTTTCGGAACTAGCAGCATTTATTCCATCATCTGATGCATTGACTTTAATATTACCCTTATTGATAATAATTTGGTCAGCTTCAATTCCTTCATAACTCTCTTCTATTTCAATGTTTCCGCCATCAGTAGTTATCCTTTTATTAGCATGAATGGCATCATCACCTGTATTAATCTTACAAGATATATCACTAATAGTTACATAATCATTAGAATGAATAGCATCATCCATCGTATCAAGATTAATATTACCCGATTCGATTACGATACTTTCACCCTTTAGACCTTTAGAAGATATTGATTTACCATTAATCTTCTCTTTGGGATTACCTGTAGTTTTGATATTAATATTTCCATTTTCGATATATAAAACAGATTCAGTTTGAATTCCATCTAACTTACTCTTTAAGTTTATATTACCATCTCTAATGATAATAAATCCTTTGTCATAATCCTTAGTATTCGTAGATTTTAAACCATTCTTTTCGGTTTCAATATTGATATTACCTGAAACAACCTCAATAGAATCTTTACCTAGTATTCCATCATCAACTGACTTTATATTAATATTACCACTATTAATTTTTAGATCATCTTTACTATGTATTCCTAGTCCATGATTAGCACTGATGTTTATAGTACCATTTCCCGTAATTACTAGATCATCCTTACTATAAATACAAGCATCAGCATCTATTCCCTTATACTCTTTACTATCATTTAGAGTATTAGTCGATTTATCTGCAAGTTCTATTTCAACTCTTTTAGCATTTTCAACATAAATTGCTGGACCTTCTGAATTAGTTATTTTAACATTATCTAATATTAATTTTACTTTACCCTTAGTATTTATCTTAATAAATCCATCTTTTATCTCCCCAGTTAGATGAAATATGCCTTCAGTAGTTATCGTATATGTTTTATCTAACTTAACATCTTGAGTCGTATAACTAGACCAATCAACATCAGCAATTCTTGTCTTTACGGTATTTAAAATATTGATACTTGGATCACTATTCTCTTCAGTTTTCTTATATCCGATATATAAGAAGACACCTACGACTATTAATACTATAAAAATAACAACAATAATTATATAATCTCTTTTTTTCATCTATTTCACCTAGAATTCTGTAAAATCAGTTGGATGAGTTAAGATAATCTTTAGATTACCATTTCTAACTCTTAATTCATCTATAAATTCTTTTTCATTTATCCCTTTATTAATTAGTATTTCATAATTAAGTTCAAACATACTTCCTAAATTAGTAGTTTTTACTTGTATTAAATCATAACTCTTAGTATACTTCTTTAATACTTCATCGAATACTTCCGTATAGTCCAAATCTTCTGGAATTAATATCTTTAACTTTCTTTCACATATATTACTATCAAAGATATTTATCTTGCTTAATAAAACAATTAATAAGCATCCGATAACTGTAATAATAGCTGCAAGGATACCAAATCCTAAGCCGGTAGCAAGACCAATCGTCATAGCAAAGAATACCATTAAGATCTCTCTACTATTTCCTGGCATACTTCTAAATCTAACTAAACTAAATGTTCCTGCTATTGCAATACTCATTCCTAAATTATTATTTATAAGTAAAATAACACATTGGGTAATTAAAGGAAGCATTGTTAGAGTTATTAAGAAATTCTTACTAGCTCTAGTCGTAAACTTATGAGTAAATGCTATGATAAATCCTAAGATGATTGATATTAACACACATATCAGTACCCCATATAAATTAATATTATTCTCGATATTTAATAAAAAACTATCTAACATTTTTCCATCTCCTCAATTTTTCTATATATATTACCAACTTTTGAAAAAGAAGTTGTATATATCTTATTTTTAGATAAAACTTGTGCTAGCCATAAAGGCATTGCATCTAACGCCTTTATTTCCATAATGAAAGTTTCATCATCAAAATACTTTTCCCCTTCATTACCTAATTCTAATCTTAAATTATCTTTTCGCCATCTAAGATTAGAATCAATTGTTATTCTTAAAGATTCATCATCTATTCCTCGATAACTAACTCTATCATATGCTACAAAGATATATGGTTTTAAATCATAATATTTGAAATAATAATCAATCTCTTTCATAATCTGAGATGAATCCATTACTCCATTTTCAAGATAATCATAAAAATCTTTCAAACGTAATCTAATTCTTCGTTTTCCAACAATTCCTTTAAATTTATTCTTTATTTCTAAAAAGACAAAATCATTCATTTTAGGTACTTCATAACTTCTAAGTCTTAATTTGGCTTTATAAAGAGGTTTTTCAAGTGAACTTACTATTAAATCATTATTTATATTATCGAAATAGATATTGCAGATCTTACTTTCAAAGAATTGATCTTTTTCAATATATTTATTTATTTCCTTTAGGAAAATGTCTCTTTCTTTTTTAGTTAAGAGATATTTTTTCTCTACTCTTCGAAATACATTTTCGTTCATTTTCTTCCCTCCTTAAAGACATTATCATGAATATTTGAATAAAATATGAAATTATGATGTTTTTTTCGTGAAACTAAAACGATATAATGACACAATACAAAGTATTAAAAACATCATCGATACCATAAAGTAAATATCTAATAAGGAGTTCGTTGTACCATAGATATCCAATACTCCCTTGATA
>CAZKSF010000130.1:0-3548 GCA_964555405.1 uncultured Bacteroides sp. | reverse complement strand
ACGCCATTTCTCATTGCCCGTATTGTAAGGTGGATCTATGTAGATGCAATCTACTTTACCCTCATATTCAGGAAGCAGTGATTTCAATGCAGCCAGATTATCGCCATGAATTATCTTATTCCCTGTTCCGCTTGGAGCAGTGCTTTCGGGGCACTTACTATCGAAACCATATCTATGCTCCAGCACGCGGAACGGCACATCAGCATGATGGGTGATAATCTTTTCTTTTCCTATCCAGTTTAAAGAGGGCATATTCCTGATATTTGAATGTGTGGTAAATTTAATGAAAAATTCCAACATCCGCAAAGACTCCCATCATAATCGAAATTACCTGCACGATATTTATATAATAAGCAGGAATTTTTTCCACCCTTTTATCTGCGGATAAAAAATTATCTCAAATATTGTACGGATTAAATAAATCCACTACTTTTGTGTCGTAACCTACCAATCTTTTATTGGGGGGGACAATAACTTAGGCTATATTGCATTTAACCCATAATCCTTATCAATCATGAGATTACTTTTATCAATTATTTTTCTCATTCCTTTCCTGTCGTATTCTCAAACCTTCGAGAATATGGAATTTATAATAATTGACGAGGAAGGAAAAACGTGCGGACTATCTTCCTATACAGGATCTGATTCTCAGGTTACTGTCCCGGAGAAAGTCCAAATTAATGAAACAGAATACACGGTAACAAGTATTTTTTCCCGCTGTTTCTTGGATAATATGAAAGTCGTAACTGTGACGCTTCCTTCTACCATTAATTTCATAGATGGCAATGCTTTTTACGGATGTAGGAAACTTGAATATATAAATCTACCGGAAGGAATAGAAAGGATCGAAACCTGTACATTCAGATATAATGAGAATTTGAAAGAGATCAATTTCCCATCAACGTTAAAGTATATTGGTTGGTGTGCGTTTGATGGATGTTCTTCATTGACTTCTCTTATTTTCCCGGAAGGATTGGAAGAAATAGATGATAATGCTTTCTACTATTGTGACGGTATAGAGGAAATTTCGCTTCCTTCTTCATTAAAAAAACTTGGGGAATACTGCTTTGGAGCTACTAACAATATTAAAGAAATTACATTCCCTTCATCCATTGAAAGTGTTGGTGAAAAATGCTTTTATAGGAGTTATTACCTACGCAAAATTACCTTTCTTGACGGAGAAGGGAACGTGAAGATTGGCGAGAACTGTTTTGAAGTAGCCGATAATTTGCAAAATCTGTATATTGGGAAAAATCTAATTGTCGAGAATAATTCTTTCAGCTCATTCGGATCTTTAGGAAGCCTGATCATCGGAGAGAATGTAACTGATCTATCTTGGTTTGAGCCGTCTTCAGCAAACCAACTTTTCCAGTTAGTTTGTAATGCGGTTCAACCTCCGTCAATTGGCAGATTTACTCAGGATCAATATGACAATCTACAAGTGTTTGTTCCCAATGAAAATAAAACTAATTATGAAACCAATCAAAATTGGGGATTCTTTTCTAAATTATTCGGACTGGTACTGCCTTACACTGATTATGAAATCTCTGTCACTCCTTCCGACGTTACGATAAACGTAGGGGAAACCCTTAACATTTATCCAAATATCAATCCTTCGATCAATTCATACTTGTATATGAATATTGATTCTTCGGATGTGATTGAAATAGTTGACTTCGGTATCGTACGGGGAGTTGCTCCGGGCAAAGTGACGATAGTGTATACTCTATTACTCAATAATAAGACTGCTGAATGTGAAGTGACTGTTGTACAACCTGCGACCTCAATAATTTTGAATAAAACAAATGCAACGTTGCACAAAGGAGAAACTATAACACTTCTTGCAAATGTCAATCCTTATAATGTATATGATCCTAATGTTACGTGGACTTCTACGGATGAATCGGTTGCAACAGTTGAAGATGGTGTTGTTACAGCTGTAGGTGGAGGGGAGTGCGATATAGTGGCTACAACACATAATGGTCTTACTGCCAAATGTCACATTAATGTTGTGGTTTTCGCCGAAGGAATCTCTTTAAATGCTACAGATATTCAATTAAAAGTAGATGAGACGTATAATTTGACAGTTGATTTATCACCGGACGATACCACCGAAACAGAAATAATATGGGCAAGTTCAGACCCATCCATTGTTACAGTTGAAAATGGTTTAGTTACAGCGATTAATATCGGTGAAGCAACGGTAACGGCAAAGACATTAAATGATCTTACTGCTGAATGTCATGTTACTGTTACTCCGGTTTTAGCTGAAAGCATCGTTCTGAATTTAACTTCTATAGAAGGCAACGTTGGAGATGAATTCGAGTTGACAGCTACAATTTCACCCGATAATACTACGGATAAATCCGTGACATGGACATCTTCAAACGATGAAATTGCATCTGTTTATAATGGATTAGTAACTCTCCGTTCAATTGGTGATGCAATCATTACTGCCTCTACCTCGAACGGTTTAACTACTACTTGTACGGTAAAAGTAAATCCCATATTAGTAGAAGAAATTATAATTACTCCCGCCTATGTTGAAGATGTGGAAGGGACTTGTTTACAACTTTCAGTCATTGTCTTACCCGATAATGCGACCAATAAGAATATTGAATGGAGTGTTGAAGATCCAAATATCGCTTCAATATCTTCAACCGGTTATTTGGAAATATTGACAGCCGGTCAGACAATAGTAAGAGCTTCAGCGGTTGACGGAAGTGGTGTTTACGCTGATTGCCAGATTACCGGAGAGTCGGGTATTGAAAGTATTATGGTTGATGAGCTAAAAGAATGGAACGTTTATAGTATTGATGGCATTCTTTTACATACAAAAATGCTGATCAAGGAAATCAAATGTCTGACACCTGACTTATATATTATAAGTGACGGTATTAAATCTTATAAGATATCTATTAAATAAGATTAGGAGGCACATTTAAGAAACCGATGGGGTGAGGACTTGAGAAAAAGTCTTAATCCCATCGGTTTTTTTAAGTCCTCCAATCAAAAGCACTTTAACGCAATGCATCACTCTCGTGGTGGTTCAGTAAGAGAATGCACGATGCACAATTCTGAATGGCTTCCCAGCCTGTAAGTTACCATGGTGGGTTGCAGCCAGGATGGCTGCACTACTTGCCGGCTTACCAGCCGGAGCTGATAAGCTGTTTCCGACAACATCATCGCTGCGCGACTCCGATTGATGATGTTTTTAGTCCGGGCACTCCCTACGGTCATGCCCGGTTTCGGACAACCCCGTACCTGCGCCACTCCGCTGATGCAAGTACCACAGGCTTCCTAGCCTGTAAGGTACCATGGTGGGGGGTGCAGCCAGGATGGCTGCATTACTTGCCGGCTGACCAGCCGGAGTTGAGCTGTTTCCGACAACGTCAACTATGTCTTACTTACTATCTCCCTAATAATCGTACTTAAATCGCCTATATATAGAGTTTTTTGAGCAGGGAAGAACGCTACATTCTTATATACCTTTGAATACATCTCATAATCCTTTTCATAACCGGAACTGAAAAAGGCGTATGTGTCTC
>CAZKSF010000129.1:0-3600 GCA_964555405.1 uncultured Bacteroides sp. | reverse complement strand
AAGGGGGATTCCTTAACGGAGTGAGGCATACCGGAAACGGTCTTGAACAGCTCAAATTATGGGGTGGAGAGAATTACACCAACGTAGAAGGATACATTCATGAACAGGCAGTATCCGATGGAGGAATAGTGACAGCAAACGGCTCTGCAGCTCTTGAATTTGCAAAAGAGCTTCTTTTGCTTCTCGAAAATGACACACCTGAACGTGTGGAGATGTATTACCAGTTTAACAAGCAGGGGTTCTGCAAATTATTCAAGTAATTGATATGGCATGTTCAATAGACTTTATAGAGGAACTTTGTGAGATGCTTTCTCCGCTCGGAGAAGTCAGAAGCAGAAAAATGATGGGTGACTACGTGATCTATGTCAATGAGAAATGCGTGATTACCGCCTGTGACAATCTGGCTTATGTCAAAAAACTACCATGCATAGAGGCTTTGATGACAGATGCAGAAACCGGGACACCCTATTCCGGAGCCAAAGAAGCGTACATACTCGATTTATCCAACCGGTCAACTGCATTGAAAGTTGTGGCTGCACTATGGGACGTTCTGCCGTTCCCCAAAAGTAAGATCAAAAAGAATATCTGATTATGCTTATCGCAAGTCTTAAATAGAGTTTACCCCGACAATAATATGCGACCATAATCTCAAATTATTACTTCTATGATCGAAATGATCGTAACTCAGAGATTAACACTCAGACCATGGCGTGAGAGGGATGCCGAAGCCCTTTATAAGTACGCAAGCGACCCTGATGTCGGTCCAATCGCAGGTTGGCCTGCACATACTTCGGTTGAAAACAGCCTTGAAATTATTCGTACTGTTTTTGCTGCTCCCGAGACTTATGCCATTGTGTTGAAAGAAACAGATGAACCTGTCGGTTGTTGCGGAATTATGTTTGCCAATAGTCTGCATACTGCCGAGATGAAGCAACAAGAGGCGGAAATCGGATACTGGATTGGCAAACCTTATTGGGGTCAAGGTCTCGTGCCTGAGGCAGTCAAAGCACTTCTTGCGAGGTGTTTCAATGAATTAGACCTTGAAGGCGTGTGGTGCGGATATTACGAGGGAAATAAAAAATCGAAGCGAGTCTGCGAAAAGTGTGGATTCAGATTTCATCATACCACCCACGATGTTGTCTCACCACTCGGAGATAAGCGCACCGAGCATTTCTACCTAATGACAAAACAAGATTATTATGCCAGACATATCAATAGAGAGCGTTAAATTGCAATCCACTGTTATATGGCAGCTGGTTTCCATCGTGTTTCAATGCCTAAACCGGAGAGCTACGAGTGTCTTGGCGAAACATGGGAGTGCATCGAGATGCAGTTGGAAGTGCGACGGTAACATGAAATATTGAAGCCTATGTGCATGTACGAATGCGGAACTGTTTCGGGCTTTCTCCGGTGATGCGTTTGAACATACGCGAAAAATGCTGTGGGTATTGAAATCCCAAGTCGTAGGCAATTACACTGATGTCATCATTCGAAGTTGTCAGTCGGCTTTTGGCTATTTCGGCAATATGGATTGTAATTAACTCTTGTGGAGTTTTACCAGTCTCTTTTTTCACCATATCTCCAAAATATCCGGGCGAGAGGTTCACCTTTTCTGCAAAATATCCCACTGTAGGCAACTCCGTGACTTTTCCTGATGAGAAAAAATTGTGCAGTGCTTCCTCAAATACGCTCAGCATATCTGAATTGACTTTACGGCGTGTAATAAACTGTCGCTCATAAAAGCGTGTCAGATAATCCAAAAGCACCATGATTAGGCTTGAGATAATCTCTGCGGTGTGTTTGTCAATAGGTCGGTCTATCTCGTTCTTAATCTTTTCAAGACATTCCATAAACAGTCTGCGCTCTTCCGATGAAAGGTGCAGTGCCTCCCGTTGCGAATATTCAAAAAATGAATAGCCATTTATTTTGGCGTCGAGCGGAGTCTTGTAGATCAAATCCGGATGAAACATCAATCCGATTACATCCGGAGCCACTTCGTCAATATCCGTCTCTACCTCTATCAATTGACCGGGGGAAAAACTTACTACCGTTCCCTCCTGATAATCGTAAGTCTGACGTCCATACTTGAGTGTGCAATTCACCCCGTTTTTCAAAAAAACTGCATACACGCCGTAATCCATTGCCACATGGTTGACTATGCGGGCGGCATCATTCAGATTGATAACCGTCACCAATGGATGGTGGGTTTCCAGTCCATACAGTTTATTATATGAATCGACAGAGTCCAGTCTGACTGTTGTTAGTTGCTGTTCCATGCTACAAAATTACCAATTATTCTTAATTGTATTTGTCTATCTGCATTTAGGGTATGTATTCCCTTGATATAGGTCTGTAAAGGGAGATAATCATTACTAACTTTGCATACGGATAACAAATTATGCCAGCAAAACAACTGAAAGACATCTGAGATTATGAAGCATACAATCTTTTCAATTCTTTTAACCCTGATAACATTCGCAACAATGGCACAGACCAAAATAACTCTTTCAACAGGAAGCGAAACGATGACTGCCACTCTTTCCGATACGGAGGCGGCAAGAGAATTGGCTGCATTACTGTACAAAAGCCCGTTGACCATAGAAATGAGCGATTATGGCGGATTTGAGAAAGTCGGCGCACTTCCACAATCGCTCACAACGTCCAACCGACATATCACTACCTCACCCGGTGACATCATGCTCTATCAAGGCAACAATATGGTAATTTTCTATGGCACCAACTCATGGAGTTATACCCCACTTGGCAAAATAGACAGTGCGATGATTGCCAATCTCCGTCAGTTTCTCGGAAACAACCGTATATCGCTAACCATATCGCTCACCGACAGCTCTATTATTGACAATATCATGGGCGATGAACCGCAAAAAGATGTAGTGTACGACCTCAACGGCAACCTTATTGTCAGCCGTCCGTTGGCATCCGGTATTTATATTATCAACGGTAAAAAGACCTTCATCAATCCCTGACCCGAATAGCCGATTTCCTATTCCACAATCCGGGTACATAATACCGTATTTGAGGTATGAATCCACGGGATGTCCGGTAAACCCCATCCGACGCACATGCGTTTTAATATTGAAAATAAAACAAATAAGATATGAAAAAGAAAAACATAGGGAGTAAATTAGCTCTTTACCCAATGCCGGTTACAGTAGTCGGAACTATGGACGGCGACAAACCCGAATGGCTACAGATTGACCATGTAGGCATCATCGGACATAACCGCATAATGCTCAGCATGTTCAGCAAGCACCATACTATTCCTGCGATCAAGGCATCGAAAAAGGTATCAGTCAACCTCGTTGACAGAGCGCTTCTCCCGAAAGCCGATTATGTCGGTTCGGTCAGTGGCGACAAGGTCGATAAATCCACAGTGTTCGATTATCATATCGGAGAAGGTGGCACACCCGTGATCGAGGATTCACCTCTAACAATGGAATGTGAGGTGGTGGAAATGTTTGAGATGGAAGGATTTGACAATTTCATCTGCTCCATTTCAAACACTCATGTGGCAAACTCAGCACCGGATGAGAAAGGATGCATTGATTATGCTAAACTAAACCTTGTTCTGTTCGAGAT
>CAZKSF010000128.1:0-3682 GCA_964555405.1 uncultured Bacteroides sp. | reverse complement strand
CAATTTCTTTGAAGGTGTTAGGTGGCTGTTTGAGGCTTTCAAACTCCATGTGGAATTCTTTTGTGGGGATGAGGGCTTCATAATGAAAGAAACTGTACTGTATTTTGTGATTCATGACAACTAACGCAGGACGAATAATGTTATTATGCCATAATATTAACTTTTTCAACAATGAATTACATTACAGAATCTGACCGAATTTATGCGACTGACCCCGCCGGAAAATTATTAGCGGAGGTAACTTTTCCTTCTAAAGATGGAATCGCAACAATTAATCATACTTATGTAGATAATTCGCTAAGGGGACAAGGGATTGCCGGAGAACTGGTAAAACTTGCAGCAGATAAAATTTTGGCGGACGGTAACCAAATTGCTGCCACATGTCCTTACGCTGTAGTATGGTTCCAGAGGCATCCGGAATATCCTATAGTTACGTGAGATCAGCCGACATGCCGAATCAACAGAAGATAAATAGAACAGGAGATGAACCATTGGTTAAGTTCATCTCCTGTTTTATTAAGAATGTATTCTTTAAAATCAGATACCGGCAAGGAATGCATCAAATTGCTCTTTATCCATGAATCCCGGCTCATTGTTTAGAATCTTGCCATCGGGATAAAGTACAGATACCTGAGGAATAGAAGTGGCGCTATAAGTTTTTGCCATTTCGGGACACTTATCTATGTCTACCGTATAGAAATAGAACTTACCCTTGTATTCCTCGGCAGCAGCATGAAAGATCGGAGCGAACTTTTTGCAAGGACCACACCACACGGCACTGAAATCTATCAGTATCGGAAGATCAGCAGGCTGAATCATCGTGCCGTCAGCGATAGTATTTACAACACCTGCCTGTGGGGTAGTGACCGTGCTTTGTTCAGTCGCGGTTTCTGTATCTTTTGTTTCAGAATTTTTTGTAGAGGTGTTACCACCGCATGAAACCAAAGATAAAGCAGCAACTGCCGGTATTGCAAAACGTAATAGTGATTTAAACATCAATTCTATAAGTTTTATGCCTGGGGAAGCGCTGAATTAGTCTTGTGAACTGCTTCTGCACTCTTGTGGAAGAGTTCTTTTTCGGTGTCGTTGAGTTCGAATTCCACGATCTTTTCGATACCGTTGCGACCAAGTATACAGGGAACACCAATGCAAAGATCCTTTTCACCGTATTCACCATCAAGCAGGGCTGAACAGCTGATCAGACGCTTCTGATCGCTGATAACTGCTGCGGCACACTGAGCAGAAGCGGCACCCGGTGCGAACCATGCTGAAGTACCGAGAAGTTTGGTGAGGGTAGCGCCACCAACCATTGTATCGGCTGCAACCTTTGCAAGAACTTCTTCACTTACGAACTGTGAAGCAGGTACGCCGCGGTAAGCTGCATAGCGGGTGAGAGGAATCATAGTGGTGTCGCCATGACCGCCGATTACGATGCCTTCAACCTCAGTTGCGTTTGCTTCAAGAGCGATGCTGAGGAAATATTTGAAGCGTGCGCTGTCAAGTGCGCCACCCATACCGATGATACGGTTTTTGGGAAGACCGGAGATCTTGTGGATAAGATAGGTCATGGTGTCCATGGGGTTAGCTACACAGATGATAACAGCATTAGGCGAGTAAGTGAGAACCTGCTCGGTTACGCTTTTAACGATACCTGCATTTACACCGATAAGTTCCTCACGAGTCATACCCGGTTTGCGGGGAACGCCTGAAGTAATTACAACAACATCGCTGTCATGAGTCTTGGAGTAGTCGTTGGTAACTCCGGTCAGACGTGTGTTGAGGTTAAGGATGCTTGCAGTCTGCATGATATCCATGGCCTTGCCTTCTGCAACACCTTCCTTGATATCGATAAGAACAACTTCGTCTGCCAAGCTCTGTGAAACGAGTACATTGGCACATGTTGCGCCTACATTACCGGCGCCTACTACTGTTACTTTTGACATTTGTTATATAATTTAAAAAGTTTCTCTGTTGCAAATTTACAATTTGTAGGTGATATTTCCAAAATTTTTTGGTGCTTCGGCGATAAACCATAAATAAAACGGGAGACGACTTCCTATATAAAAGCCGTCTCCCCTTTTATTGTGGTCGCAACCCCGGTGATTAGTCCTGGTTGAGATTTACACGTTTAAATGAAACTACAGTCAGACCTTTTGCATTCTTCTCAAGATACTGAGCGATTGTAAGGTCACCGTCCTTAACGAATTCCTGTTCAACAAGGCAAGATTCCTTGTAGAACTTGTTAAGACGACCCTTAACAATATTCTCGATCATCTGAGCGGGAAGATTTGCTGCTTTCTGTGCTGAAACTTCTGCAATGATCTCACGAGCCTTTTCTGCCTGTTCCGGAGTGATCCAGCCTTTAGCAGTGTTTGACTCGATGTGTGCTTCGCTGTCAACATGAGCGGGATTGATACCAGCTTTGCTAAGAGCGTTTTCAACAGCTTTACGTACCTGTTCCTGCTTGGTTTTTTCTGTAGCGACTGCTATTTCGGAGTCGATAACCGACTGCGGAACATCCTCACGGCTTACAGCTACAGGATTCATGGATGCGATCTGCATTGCAACGTCGCGGCCAACCTGATAGTCTACATTTTCGAGGTTGAAACCTGCGATAGTAGAAAGCTTGTTGCCAAGGTGATTGTAGCTGGTGGTTGAAGGAGCTTCGAGACATTCGTAAGCGCCGATTTCCATCTTTTCACCGGTCTTGCCTACTTCCTCAACGATAAGAGCTTCGATAGTACGTCCGTCGAGTTCGAAAGCCTTGAGTTCGTCAAGAGTCTTGATTTTGTTAGCAACAGCTGCATCAAGGATTTTCTGGGTAAGAGCAACGAAGCCTGCATTCTTAGCCACGAAGTCAGTTTCGCACTTGAGAGCTACGATAGCAGCGAAGCTACCTTCGTTCTTAGCGAGAACACATCCTTCCGAAGCCTGACGATCTTCGCGTTTTGCGGCAACAGCCTGACCTTTTTTGCGGAGGATCTCGACAGCAGCCTGGATGTCGCCGTTAGTTTCGGCGAGAGCCTTTTTGCAGTCCATCAAGCCGGCGCTGGTTATCTGACGCAGCTTGGTGATTTCTGCCATTGTAACAGCCATATTCTGTATTTTGTCTTATTCAGTTAATAATATGTTTATTCGGCGGCAGTCTCTTCAGTTTCAGTCACTGTTTCTTCAGCAACTGTTTCTTCAGGTGCTTCTTCAGAACGGTTGTTGCGGCGTACACGGCTACGTTCGCGGCGTGCGGGAGCCTCATCGTCCTTGGAATCAACCTTTTCAACTTTGCGTTCTTCGAGACCTTCAGCCATTGCGGCGCATACAGTGTCGAGAATAAGTTCGATCGATTTGCTGGCATCATCATTTGCGGGGATGACGAAATCGACATTATTCGGATCACTGTTGGTGTCGACCATAGCGAATACCGGAATACCGAGGCGGTTAGCTTCTGCTACTGCGATACGCTCTTTGAGTACATCGACAACGAAAATAGCAGCCGGAAGACGACCGAGGTCAGAGATAGAACCGAGGGTCTTTTCAAGTTTAGCACGCTGACGGGTGATCTGAAGTTTCTCACGTTTTGACAGATTGTCGAAAGTGCCGTCTTTTGTCATTTTGTCGATCGCTGCCATCTTGGTTAATACCATCCACCAACTGTTGAATAGCCTCAGGCTGATCGCCTGTCGGA
>CAZKSF010000127.1:0-3739 GCA_964555405.1 uncultured Bacteroides sp. | reverse complement strand
ATCTTCACAGCGCGTCAGTCGCTTCAGGTACGTTTCGCCGACTACCGATAAGATATTGTATATATTGTATTGATTGGTTTGATTGATTGGTTTAGAAAGATTGATGTCCGCGAGCTGTGAAGCCCCCGGGCATCGTGTAATTATAGACTGTATATTTTGCTAATACTTTGCAATCTATTGGTTGAGAAGCTGGCAGCCTGTAGTACTTGTGGTGTTTAAACACGATTTATTGTTTGCGGAATGCAAGCCGGGTCATTTGCCGTATTGTCATTGAATTGATAAGTGTAAGTAGGAGTGCAACGGCGAAAGTGATTACTATACATAACATTGGAGACCCTCCAGGGAGGCCGGCGGTGCTCAGGGCGTCTATCCAAATATTACGCGTCAAGCAGGCGATTGCTATTGCCGCCGCTGCAACAATAATATTGACAGTGGCTGCCGCTACCATATATGGCAGGGCTGTTTGTGCCGGAGTATAGCCAAGTTGCATAAGATCGAAGAGTATACGGCGATTTTTGAACAAGAGCAGATGTATGCTTAAAGTGAGAATGAAAAGAGCAAGGATCAGGATGAGCGATCCGGCGATGACCGTGACTGCTGCTCCTGCGCTTGCAAGTGAACCGAGCCGTTCGACAGCACTATCGGTAATTGTTTCATAGCCATGTTCATTTATCCACTGCAAAGCTGTAGGATCACCCGGTGAAACAGTTTCAACAATAAGTCGGGAAGGATTAAGGTTGTCGGATGTACCGAATTTGTTATTTGCGTAACGGATAAATTCAGCAGGTACAGCAATTGTGTTTATCCTTGAAGAAAACCCGGCTATATGCCCGCGGAAGGTCTGCTGTATGCCATTACCGCTTACCGACAACTCTATCGGTACAAGTGAAGCCATGGCTTCGGTAATCTGAGGCAGCCCGCGGGACGGAGCAAAACCGTAATTATAGAGTGACAGATATTCACGTGGGAGTACGATGGGCAGTTCATCGGAGGATTCCGGAGTGTAACTCCAGCCGTCAGGAACGATGTCCATGAAACTATCGGGAACAGCTTCAAGAAATAATGCGGTAGAGAGAGCCCGACCGGCGCCGCGGACACTTGCCGATACATCGAAATCGGCAGTGGTGAACTCGCCGGTGCGTGCAGCCCATGGCTGAGAATCAATCAGGTTTATTTCTTCAGCGGTGAAACGTCCGGCATCAGAACCGGATGATGACAGTATATCTGCCGGTTTTTTCTGGATTACCAGAAATGATCCCTGAACATTCCCGGTAGTAGTGTCGGACCAGAACCGCAGACCTATCGCCATAATAGAAAGACCGATAAGAGAGGCGGCGATATAACCTGCGATCTGTGCGGCACTGACATTGCGCCGAAGCAGCGAGGTGATGGATAGTTTGCTCATAGAGTAATACTTAAAGCCGGGAGCGGTAGGTCGGATCCGACAGATGTTATGATAACGGCAGCATTCTCGGTAGCCGCGGTTTCATCGACAAGTGTAGCCAAGGCTATTGCACGCTCGCTGTCAAGGTGACTCACAGGTTCATCGAATAACAGAAAATCGAAGGGCTGACATAAAGCCCGGATTGCCGCCACACGCTGTCTCTGACCCACCGACAACCGGTCGACATTCCAATGTAACTTGTCGGCAACCTCAAGTTGTTCAAGAGCACGTGTTATCCACTGATGAGAGCGATGACCCGTCAAGCGATTTTTTATCTCGATGTTTTCCTCGACAGTAAGATGAGGAAACAAGCGTGCCTCCTGCGACAGATAGGCAATAGAGCTACGTCTCAGCTCGCACCAACGTTCAGGGGTGAAATGACGAGTGTCGGTTCCGTCAAACAGTAATTTGCCGGAGTAGTCACAACGGTTTCCGAAAATGAAATCGCAAAGCGATGATTTGCCTGATCCCGATTCAGCCCGGACGATATAACGTGTGCCCTTATCGAAAGTTACAATTCTGCCCCATATTCCACTCGGGCGTTGCGGGTTATCGGCAATATGAGGCAGACGTAATCTTTCGAGAGTAATGTTTGAGATCATTGTTCGTAAATCAGGCGGAATATTTCGCCAAGTGTCTCCGTAAAGGGACGATCAGACCCCGTAAAGTTTACACGGCATCGGGTTTCTGCACCTTCGTTCTGAATTTCGAGACGGAATCCATAAGGAATTCTGTCAAACATTGTCGAAATAGGAAGTGACACAAGAACTCCGGCATGCTTGCCATTGAACAATGGGGCATAAGAATTATTGTACGTACCGTCGGCATCAAATGTCGTGATAAGCAGATTCCCATCAGCATTACGCATCGTGACAGTTATAGGGGTAGGGGTGAGTACACCGGGAATATTAATGGTCACGGCTCCGGTATGCGGGTCAGTCACCGGAGAAAGCCCGAATGCAGAGAGTTGACTTGCAATTGAAGAAATTGTGTTATTGATTTGCTCCTGTTCCATACGCGCCATCAGCACGGCACCGGATTCCGAACCGTTGATGCTTAGACCTAAGGCAGCCGTGCCGTTAATATTTGCTATATATGGTGCGACAATAGTAATGATCTGACGTATTTGTCGACCGTTCGGACCGGAAGGGAGCATTATTTCCACGCGGCGTATGATTTCATCGGCAGATACCGGTTTTTCGTTACGTCCGACAGCAGCTACAACGTTAAGCCCTTCAGGCATATACCGGAGAAAATCGGTTGAAACGGGGGACAGATATTCATTTGAATTCGGTTTTCCGTCGCCCAACATTGATTTGAAATCGCCTGCAAGAAGTTGATCGTCAATGCGGAATGAGCCCACGTTCCATTCGCTTGTCTGACCGTCGGGATCGGTGCCCGGATCAGTCATAACGGCAATATTCATGAATCCGTCGTTACCGAGAGCATTGCATACACCATCGAGCTTACTGAGGTTGGTCTTGCCTGCACGTTCAATGATTTCTTTTAATTCAGCGATAGACATACGTGTGATCCAGAGTAAGTTTCCTTTCACGATGCAATTAAACGAATTGAATTCGCTTAACTCGAAACCATCAGCGGCGACAGGATCGGTCTTGCGCTGTTCAGCAAGTACAATGTCAAATTCCTCGCGATTGGCAATGCGTGCAATCAGGAAGGATTTCATATAGTCGGTTGCATCAGTGTAATAGACCATATATGAACGGTCAAGCGGGGCGAGGAACTCAGTGAATTCCTTAGTTTTTTCAGCAGGGATTTCTGATGACAGCCACTTCAGGTATTCAGGCCAGACGATAGAACCGTCGGTAGTCTTGATGTCGAAGTCCGAGCAGAAACGTTCGAGATTGACAGTTCCAACAGAACATGGACGATCAACAGGAATAAAAGAGACAAGTTGCTCTTCAGTACGGTTACATCCCGACAGTATAACTGTCAAGATGAGCAGCAGAGTTGCGGTAAGCTGTTTGAATTTCATAAGGTATGAGATACTATATAATTGTTTTATGAATTCCACATCTTTACAAAGTTAATGAATAAGCATATAGCGTAGTGCAAAATAATGTTAATACAGCTATTCTTGTCTCCGGCAGAACAAAAAAGTTTATTTGTATATTTCACAAAAAAACTATAACTTTGCACTCCGAAAAAGGTCGGTCCGGTAGCTCAGCTGGATAGAGCATCTGCCTTCTAAGCAGACGGTCATGCGTTCGAGTCGCATCCGGATCACAGAAGGGTCACAATTATGTGGCCCTTTTTTCATGCCTGTAAGTGACT
>CAZKSF010000126.1:0-3766 GCA_964555405.1 uncultured Bacteroides sp. | reverse complement strand
GCCCGAATAGCCGTAGCCTAAGCGAACGGGGACGGATGCGCTGTATTCGCCTACGTCTATCCCTGTGTATTTAAGTAAATTTTCGTACAGTTCTTTATTCGAAGTAACCGCCGCTTTTTTAGTTTTGTACTCCCACCATTCCGCACGTATTTTTTGCAAATATCCGTATACGTCGAAAATGCGGTTAGGGACGGAAAAGTACACGGCGTTTACCTCGTTGTAATGGTCCTTTCCGAGGCTGGAAACGTTGGTCCGATAGTAGGTATGATTTACCGTAAGAGCCAGAGTTTCAAGGCTTTGAACGGAGCAATTAAGGGTGGATTCCGCGTTGGTATCCGCGCCTAAACCTTTGGCGTAACCCGTAAAGAGATAGCTGCCGCCCACGGTGTATTCTGTTGCGTTAGGGTTTCCGTAAGTTAAAAGCTCGATACCCGAAATATCGTATTTGCGTTCGTTGGAGTTCACTCTGTCGGCAAAGGTTTTACCGTCTATCTCCCTATCCGATACTTTGAATTTGTAGAAAAGATTCTTGTAGTTACCGTCGGACTTATTGCATAATACTAAGTTGAATTTCTCGTAGCGAGTGGGCTCGTTTTTAGCGTTGTAGCTAACTGCCATTTGTATCTTATTTTGCTTGCTGTCGGCGGAAATATTGAGGCCTTTCGGGTTGTAGATATACACGTAAAGCGCGTAGTTTTTCCTTAAATTACTTTTATATGAATACCCGAATTCTACGAAGTTTAAGACGTTTAGAGTGCCGTTTTCGTTGTACGGGAAGGAACGAATATCAAAGGGTTTTCCATTTACGGTAGAGGACTTTAAGTCGTCGAGGACGTTAGTGGCGTCAAAGGAGTCGCTCAACGCAAAAGCCGTATCGGCGGTCTGCACCGAAAGAAACACGATACAGACCGCTATGAGTAGGAAAATCAGAGCGTATAGATTAGCTTGCCGAAACCGTACCATCTAAATTTTCCTTGAATATTAAGGTGTCTTGCAGTTCGACGCCGTCAACTGCTTGGTAGTTTCGGAACCCGATTTTAATGACCGCTTCACCGTTGTAGGAGTAGATAAGTAGCGTGAAGTTATCGACCTCGTAATTCACGTCGTTGTGGTTAAACGCAACCGTTTGTTCGGGGTAGATTCTTTCGAGAACGCTTTGCATAGAGAAGTCGCCGGATATTATGAAGTAGTCTTTTTCGTAAGTTATATCGAAGCCCTTTGTGAGGTCGGCTTCCGCACCGAAGGCGCAGATTTCTCCGTCCACGGTAAAGTCGAAGTCGTTGTCGTTATTTACGTTGGGAACGATTTTAACGGAATAACCGCTTACGTCTTTATTCACTTTTCCGAACGTGTATTTTATATCGAACCTATTCTCCGCGTCGGGTTGAAGAACGAAGCCGTCAACGTCGGTTAAGATTTTTTTGCCGTTACTTTCCACGTAGAAAGTTTTGAAGTCGGAAGTAAAGCCGTTGGTAAAGAAAGCTATTGCGCCGACGGCGACTATGAGCACCGCAAGGACGATTACAACGGAAACTATTTTGCCTGCGTTACCGTGCTTTTTCATAACCGCCTCCGCTTAAAACGAAATGTCCGCTTTCGAGAGTGCGACCTTGGTTACGCCGGAAGTGGTACGGACGTTTACGGTTGCGGAAAGGCCTGTGGTTTTCTCGGTAACGGTTATGGCGACATAGGGTTGTTTGTTGTCCTTGTAGTTTTTGAAATCCCACGTTGCGCTGCCGGTGCGCGAACCCGTTTGAGCGTGATATGACGACGCTACTTCTTGAGCGAGAACTTTTAGTTTACCGTTTTCAAACTCCCATTTAAGAACTGAGTGCATACCGCCGCTTTTCTCGAAGTATGCGTACTGATACCCGTCGCTTTCAAAGAGGTCCGCTACTTTCAAGTCGTAAGTTACGGTATTGGTAGCCGTCTGTTCTCCGCTTGAGTTGTAAACTTTTTGAGTAGTGTCAATACCGCCGTAGGCTACTGCGGATACGGTGTAACTCGGTTTGAACGCATTGCCGACCATACCGAAGTCGTTATCTAAGCCTATGCTGAATAGATAGGTGCTGCCGCTTTGAACTTCCGCGATACTCTTATTCCACGAAGTATCCGTTTTAGAGCTTGCGCGCGTAGGGGTAATGGTGATGCTTGTAGGCGCGCCGACGTAGGATACGGTACAAGTTGCGGTAAAGCCGCCGTCACGGGTGGTAACGGTAACTATTATTTTGTCGTCTCCGAACGCCTTTTTGCAGGTTACGGTTGCGGTGGTACTGCCGTCGGAATTGGGAGTTACGGTAACGTAATCGGTGACCGACTTATCTCCGTTAGTAGGCGCGGAGCCCCATGCAACCGACCAGTCCACCTTTTTATTCGTGGCTTCCACGGGAGTAACGGTTGCCGTTAAGGTAACGGACGCGGTATGACCTGCCGTTGCGGCGTTTCTTGCTATGGAAAAGTTCAGGCTTTTCGGCATTTTATATACCTCGTTATCGGTGTTTTCGCCATCTGTAACAAGCAGAGTATTTTCGTCTATTTCCTTTACGGCTTGCTTGTCGGACGTGCCGGGAGTATTCGATTTCCCGTTATTTATGGCGATTGCCAAAGAAGAGATTACCCCTACGAAAAGCAGAACTATCGCGGTAAATACGGCAATCCACTTTACCGAGTCTTGTCTTTTATGTTTGTTTAATTCGTTTTGCATGATATTCCTCCATTCGAATTTAGGACACCCAAACTATGACTTACAAGTAGAAAGCCACAGTTTGGGCGCGAGTTGGTTATTATCTTAAAAGCATGTTGAGAAAGCTCTTGTCGGAACTGCGCGCGGGCTTTACGGAACATTCGTAGCTCTCGCCGTTTTCGTCTACGGAGCGAACCTTAAAAGTGTTGCCGGTGATTTTCTTTCCGCTGTCGTCCTTTATTTCAAAAGGCGTTACGACGAGCTCGGCTTCCGTTTTGTCCCCGAATACGACGTCCAAAACTGCGTATCCGCCTTTGTCGGGCGGGATTATTTGTACGCGGACGTCCTTGTTTCTGACTACGCCCTTAATGAAGTAGGAGAAGTAGCTCTTGCCGTTCTTCTCGAAATTTTCTCTTTCAACCTTGATATTTTTACCGTTCATATTTTCCTCCGTTATTTCTTGTTTTTCTGTCTGGATATTGCTCTTGCTTCCGATTTGGATTTGCCTTCGCCGAGCGCTTTCTTGTACTTGAAAAGTCCTGCGTGGTCGGATTGGCATTGGAGATATCCGCTCCGCATACCGGCTTCGTAGTCGGTTAGTTCCTTGCCTTCCTTAGGGCCGTGTTGGTGGACTTTCGACTTGCGCTCGTCGGCGTAGTCCTTTGCGCGCTTGGACGGAACTTTCCAGCGCCGTTCGTTGTTGTTGTCTTTTGCCATTGGCTTTTTCTCCTTTACCCGCGTATGGGTGTGGTAATTTAGGTCTTACGCATTTATTGCCCGTGGTGCCGTTAGCTAAGCGTAGGTAAGACCTTGTATTAAGTTGGTTAAGATACGGACTTTAAGAAACTGCGTTTCAGGGGATTTATTTGTCCGATACGTATTGTCCGTAGCTTAAAATTTGATTAGTTAATTAGAACTTTTTGGAAATATTCGCATAGTCGTTTATTGAGTTGTTTCGCATATTCGGGAGTAGAGCCGAGTTCGGCGGCTAGGGATACTTGTTTCAAACCTTGAATATATAGGGAAACGTAAACGATATATAATTTTGCCGGAGCGTTTTCTATCGCTTTGTTGTAGCTGTTT
>CAZKSF010000125.1:0-3813 GCA_964555405.1 uncultured Bacteroides sp. | reverse complement strand
TGGAAACGTAAACTTCGGAGGCTTTACAATAAAATTGTTGATTTTTGGAAAGATATAACTTTATAAAACACAATATCAGTATGGACTTGTTTACTACAGGTTTGAAGATGGTTCTGAATACAGTCAACGTTTCAGAAATACAGCGTAAGTTGATTGATAAAATATAATAGGGTCTATTATCAGCATATATAAAAAACGATGCCCGTGGGCTTCACAGCTCGCGGGCATCAATCTTTCTAATCAAACCAATCAATACAATATCTAATCCATGAAACAAATCTCTTAATTCTGTTATGAGGGAGGTGCGCTATTCTGTTTAACGGTAGTCGGCGAAACGTACCTGAAGCGACTGACGCGCTGTGAAGATACGGCTCTTTACTGTGCCTAACGCTACGCCGAGCTCCTCTGCTATCTCCTCATACTTGTAACCCGATACATGCATCTTGAACGGCACGCTGTACTTCTCGTCCATCTCCTCGATAGCCATACCTATCTCCTGCGCCGCATACGAATCCTCCGGCGAGTCGATACCGCTGTCCTGGCTCAGGTTCAGGTGATACAGATCCTCTGTCTGATCCACCACTGTGGCGTTGCGCACCGCACGGCGGTAGTTGTTGATGAAGATGTTGCGCATGATGGTGAACACCCAGCCCTTGAAGTTGGTGTTGTCCGCAAACTTCTCCTCGTTTGCCAGTGCCTTCAGCATCGTGTCCTGTACCAGGTCACTTGCGTCGTCGCGGTTCGAGGTCAGCATCAGGGCGAAGTTCATCATGTTTGCCTGAAGTCCGGTGAGGCGGGTCTGGAAGTTTGCTGTCGAGGTCATAGCGCGGTATAGGGGTTACTTTGTTCTTTAGTCTTTATCTTCGTCAGCGCCCTTATCGTTCGTTGACGATGCAAAATTACGCACTTTAATTCGCCCCCTAAAATTACCAAGTTAAAATACGTTAATTTGATTACACTCGTGTTACAAGTATGTATTATCTGTTGATTGCCAATAGAATAAATATCATTCCGACTTTTAACTGGCAAGTAGTGTAGGCTCAGTGCCGGAGGCACGTCGTTGTGGGAAACCGGGCATGACCGAAGGGAGTGCCCGGACAAAGACGACAGCAATCGGAGTCGCGTAGCGATGATGTTGTCTTACCATTGTTGGGTACACATCGTTGCTCACGACAACATCATCGCTCACGCGACTCACGGTTTGGGTTACATCCTCCGGGCACTCCCTTCGGTCATACCCGGTTTCGGACAACATCATGCCTCACGGCATTCCTTGATTAGTATGGAATTGTTTAATACAGATTTGATGACAAGCCCCCTGATAACCAATCTAACATCGCAAAGTCCCTACTGAGATCGAGGAAAAATAATGGAAATTTAAGAAGCCGGCAAGTAGTGTAGGCATCCTTGCCTGCACACATCCTCTTGAATCAATCAGCTCAGTACTCAGCAGAAATATAGTTAACCCATGTTAATCACTTGCATTATTTTTGAATAACATATATCTTTGGAAAAAATCATTCAAGCCAGCCACCATGAGAAACATATCCGCCGGTAATGTCTGTTTACGCTACTATCCCGATGGGGAGCCGTGGATGGAGCCTGAGGGTACAAACCGCTTTACCTTCGGGGGCAAGGAACGCGTCAGCCTCGGCGGCCTAAACCAGTATGACTTCGGTCCGCGGCTGCTGAACGCCGCCGTAGGTGTATGGGGCGCGCCCGATCCGCAGGCGGAGAAGTTCTACGGAATATCGCCTTATAGCTACTGCGCCGGAAATCCCGTGATGCTCGGGGATCCTACCGGGTGCAGTCCCATCTTCTCAGTCTCAGGCAAATTCCTCGGTGTGGATGAAAACGGTTTTAAGGGCTTGCCTCATATAGTTAATATGGATGAAATTATACAAGGATTACCTGTCGAAAAAATTCAGGAAATGGCGGTTCCTGTGAAAGATATTCCAAATGAAGTCATAAGTATTATCAATGATCAGATAAAGACTTTCCCTTCCCGTCCTGATTATGACGGGGTGCTGACCTATCGGGAATCCCGAGAATGGTATCAGAGTAAAAGTGGGGAGCCTCTTTATGTGGACATCTCAAAGATTGATTTCTCTAAGGTAAAGTGGCCTGAAAAATGGAGTGAGAATAATACGGCCGGTGTGAATCTTTTTAATTTTTCTTTCGATGATCCGGCTTTGGTGTATGGTAATATCACGCTTCATAGAATAAACGACAATGAAGCATATTCCATAAAAGATACTTATGATTTTGATATGCATGAAGGTACGTCTTTTCAGACTAAACTAAGAAATATACTTACAAATTTGGGTTCATTCTGTGCAGGGTCAGGAGAAAAGTACGATATATATTTTTATGGTACAATTAGTAAAAATAAATTTAAACAATAATTTCAGTTATCAACTATATATTAATGAAGATTATGGAAATTATTATTTATATTTTATTATTAATAGTATATTTAACTCCTATTATCTCGTTCTATACATCAGATAACGGATGGTTAGCATCATTCTCAAGAAGTGTCCTGTTATTTTTGTTAGCTATTGAATTATTTGTTTTATTTATTGTGTCTACTAGGCCACCAGCAGCAGACAATTTTAATGAAACCAGAGCTGTACTGCAATTTGCTTTATGTATGATGATGGGGGGCGGTGTTCTCTTAATACTATACTATATTCCGGTAAGTCTCCTGTATCGCTGGAGTCTTAAGATAAAGAATCATAAAATTGCATTGTTCTTGAAATTACTGATAATTGGATTATTAATACTCCCAGCTTATGAAATTTATATATTGTTGTATATGTAGAATCGAGTAGGGTAAGATAACGAATGCTTATATATAAGAGGATCCATCCTCCATATCTAGGACGTTTCAACCTTAAAGACGAATCCAATATTGTAAATTACATCGCAGTTTCAGGATCTCCTTTCTTACCCGGTGGTTGTATTGTCAACAACATACAAAGAACGAACGGTATGATACCTCCTGGAAAAAACATTGGCGTTCCGATGATTAGGGATCCGTTTACTGCTCACCAAATTAAATACATGGTGGAATATTTTAAAAATAATAGATAATTATGAGAATTGGACGTGTTTTAAAAATAATAGTAGGAGTCGGTCTCCTTTACTATTGCCGCAGTTGCTTCATGTACATGGATATGACACATTTGTCTGATAGCGATCTTTTATGGTATAATCCCGGTTTTGCTTCATACAGTAAGACTTTTTATTCCGACAACGGAGATGAAGCTACCATGTATCTGACAGACAAATATAAGGAGAACTCCTACGATCCGTTCAGAATACTTTGGGAGCGGAATTCGCTCAAATATGAAGCATGTTTAGGTTATTTTTTCACTATACTGCATGAAGACAGAGAAATGCAAGTCTACTGTAAATTTTCCAGATTGATCGGATATGATTCTCTTATGGTGCGATCAAATTTAGATAATTTTTACACAAAATCCGGAATAAAAGATTCAGATTTGTTGGGTTACTATATTCCTGTAAAGACCTCGGATATTGAGATTGACAGTGTCATGCTCGACGACTGCATAGTTTTCGATTCCTCAAATTCTGAATACAAGTATTTCTCTAAGGATACCTTGAGCCGTAACAGAATTGATAAGTATATACTCAGCAGGCAGTTTGGTCTTGTTTACTACAGATTTGAAGATGGTACTGAATACCGTAGGCGATTAAGAATAACAGATTGAATGAGTGGATAGTAAATTAAATGACTCATTTATAAAATCATCGGAGGTCACCAGCTTCACAGCGGTGACCTCCATT
>CAZKSF010000124.1:0-3844 GCA_964555405.1 uncultured Bacteroides sp. | reverse complement strand
CATCTGGAACTAACGGCGCGTCCAACAGTTCAGGCCAGCAGGCTCTCGACCGCTTCGCCCAGATGATGATCGAGCGTATGGAGCGGATGAAGGGCTCACTTCGGTGAATTCCACTGTCTCCGCCTGCCGGTCTTCTTCCTCTTCCATCGTCCGGAAGCCCATCGAGATCTCCGGCGCATAGATCCTCTGCCAGAAGGCTGCCGCGCGGTAGGTGAGCATCAGCATCGGCATCGTCACCCATTTCGACCCGTCTTTGGTGTACCACCCTTCTTTTATCGCCATCTCTATGGTCACCGCATCGCTCTCCAGTATCTCGCCCGTGGCTTTGTCCGTGGCATATGCCACACACTCCCAGTTCTCGATGCCGGTGGCGTCGAATTCCATCACTTTCGTGGTCTTGTGCTTTTTCTCCGGATCATACTCCAGCCCGTTGTATTTCACTTTCCCCCCTAACTTGCCGAGTAGGCGCTTCCGGTATCGCAGGGTGGTGAAGCGTCCGCTGGTGTTGATGGTCGCTATCAGGAATTTCGACGACCACGACGGATTGCCGTTCACTATATACAGGTTCTGCATCACCGACAGCGCCGGAAGGTTCATCCTGTATGCCAGGTCAAGCGCTATTATGCAGTTGCCGATGTTGCCCCGGTAGCTCGTCGGCACGATGGTCGACTCGGCATAGGGTTTCGCGCTACGCTGCATCGACTCGAACTGCCGCTGTATCTGCCCGGCGGCTGACGCGTTGTATTCGGCATTCGACTGTGTCTGCATCAGCTGCAGCCGAAGGTTGGCTACCTGTATCTCCTGGCTCAGCGCCGTTTCCTCGCTCTTTGCGGTGGTGGTGTTGTCGTTGCTCATATCTATGGTCTGTTTTATGTTAGTTTTCGCTTCACGGTGTCTCATAGGGTCGATTTCCAGAAGCGCATAAGCTCGCTTCCCATGTAGAAGCGCATCGGACGACCTTTGCGGCGGAACCCGCATTTTATCATTCCCGCCTCGGTGTACTGCCGCAGGGTGTTGCGGTGGATGCCCAGCAGCTTCGCTGCCATCCCTATCGGGTAACGCCCCGTCGGGCTTACGTTCGGTTCTAATTCTGTCAACATTGTAGGACTGTTTTTTTAAGGGTTAGTATTCGTGTTAACTCTTGGTGACCGGTGCGGGAATCGAACCCGCGTCTACCTTTCCCGGTCATGGACGGCAGCGTCTCACGACGATGCCGTTGCAAAAGAACTAAGTAAATAACCAAATCTGTACCATGTCCAATTCAATCGTGCCGGCGCTTCACAGCATGGCACTCAACCGTGGTACTCTCCTTCTACATACATATCATGAATCATTACCAACACTTACATCAATATGCAGTACGGTTCAGGCTCAATGTCCAGCTGCCGTCGGTTCCCCGGCTGCTGTAACACCGGCGTCCGCCCGTCATCAGCAGCTGCATCGCCGTGCCTAATTCCTCGGCGGCTACCCGCACCGTGCTCACGGCGCCGCTCGCCAGTTGCGCTATCCGCGCGCTCAATTCTGTCTTTTCCATACCTGTCTGTTTATTTGAGCCCGGTTATGTCTTTGAATGTGATGGTCGGTCGCGCTGCCGTCCCGCCCGACCAGGTCTGAAACCTTCGTCCAGTCACCATCTCTACCTGAACTTTTGTCGATCGAGCCGACAACAGCTCGCTGCGGTCTCGCAACTCAAAGGTCTTTTCTCCCCCTGCCGGTATCGAACGGATCGCCTCCCGGGTCACACTCGCTTGCCTGCGACAATCTTTCCTGTTTACCTTCCTTGATTCCATATCTTTTACGTTGCTTATTAATTCATTACTTCATTTTTTTGTGACCAAGAAAAACCGTCGTATATTTGCATGTGGTTTATGTTGCGGTTGGAGTGCAAACTTCCGGCGGCTCTTCTTTTGTCCTACGTATGCGAGAGCTGTATCGCTTTCGACTGCAAAGATATGTTGAAATTTCAACATTCAAAGATAAACAGTGTTGTTTTTTCAACGCTTTAACAATAATTAAGATTAAAGAATATGCTACGAAATGTGAACACTGCTATAAATGAAAGAATTAAGCAGATACTATCCGAAGTATTCAATGGAAATGTTTCCGCAATGTCTAAAGCTACATCCATCAATAGGAATACGCTTAACAGTATCATTGGAGGGAAAGAGGTAACGCCTGGATATGATGTTTTAAGGCGAATTGTTGAATTGCCAACACCTCAGATTGATATTGATTGGCTACTAACGGGAAATGGTGAAATGTACGTCAGTGATGAGAAACCGGAGATCAGTTACTCGGAGGGGGTGCCTTACTATGATGAGGACTTTGTGCTCGGTTTCAACGAAATCGGCTTCCCTTTCTCCGAGAACCCTACGTTCCTGGTCAATATGCCTAAATACCGAAACGCTACTCTCTGGTGCAATGTAACCGGCGATTCCATGCAACCCGAAATATGGAGCGGAGATGTCGTCGCGCTCCAGCTCATCGAGGATCACTCGTTCCTCCTTTATGGCGATGTCTACGCTTTCGTAACCACCAACGGTCTGCGAACCATCAAACGTCTCGGCAAAAGCCCCGAAAAAGACTGCTACCGGCTTGTTCCGACTAATACCGATTACGACGCCCAGGACCTCCCGCGGCGAATGATCCTCCGCGTCTTCCGCGTCCTCGGCAGCCTCCACTCCTTCTGACCTCCCCACTCTCCGAGAATTTTTCATTATATTGCATCCTCAATCCCATGGACTTTCCCGCCACACCCTCATCAAAGACTTACGCGCCCACGGCTGGAGGTAAAAAATAGCCTGCAAAACCCAAGCCTCAACTCCTCCACCTGCAAAAAACCTGCAATAAAATAACCCCAACACTTATAACCAACTAACAATCAATAACTAACTGTCATTCCGAGAAGCTTCTCAAACTGTATCGCCTCCACGATATAGGGCTTGAGGCGTTTGTGATAGCCATGAACCGATGCCTGGGCTGTCACACGCTTGCGTATGAAATCGTCCCATAGTCTGATATTCTTCGGGGTGAGGTCGCTGAAGAATCGTATCAGCCCGAAGCCGCGCAGGCAGTTGAGCATCACCTTGTGCTGCTTGCGTGTTGACTCCGTGACAGGGCGCATGTCGATACGTTCCTCCAGCCAGTCGAGGAAACTTGCCGACGAACCCTGCAACTTTGTTTTCTTTACCTTTTTGAGAAGCGACAGGTCGTATTCGCCCTTTGTCGAGGCTATGGACGACATCTTCTCATGGATACCGTCATAGACACGGCGTATCTGTTCGTTCAGATGGTCGGCCTGAGGGTGGTTGACCACCTCCTTGCCGCTCCACTGCTGTTTGAGGACAGCGACGCCGGTGGAGAGACGGACACGCTCACGGTTGTACGACACCTCGATCTCCACGGTGCCGGGGTTGACGGCCGATGCCTTCTTGCGGCGGTCGAAAACAATCTTGATCTGTGGTATTCCTGCCATAAGTAAAAGATTTTAAGAATGATACATTAAAATTTCTCGTGATGTGGTACACGAAAAAGCGTGTACCACAAATTCCGGGAAATGTACCACACGTGTACCACATACCATTCCAACGCATCCGGCAACGAGGCTGTTGCACGCCCCGAATCTTTTGGAAACATTTAGTACAAAATAGCAAATATCAGAGAGTTGGCACTCTGAACAAGCTCCGGACGCTATGGCAAGACCGGGGCACGAGACAATGGCTGATATTTGATGGAAATGCTGGTACATTTGTGGTACTTTTTTGTGGTACATTCACGAAATCTGTACCAAAGATAATGTGCTAATTCCGAACTAACAAATGCTAACTTTGGCTATCGGCAGGAA
>CAZKSF010000123.1:0-3911 GCA_964555405.1 uncultured Bacteroides sp. | reverse complement strand
CAGGGCGCACTCGGGACTTTCACCCGTTAGATTATGCCCATGTCGGGCGAACTAACGAAAAATCCGGCTAAGCCGGATTTTTTTGTTATTGACCTGCTACTTCAGTAAGCAATGTTCGTTTTCCCTCTTCAGTCATTGCTGTGGTGACCGCCTCCATTATGCGTTGTAATGCCGGAAAATGTTCATCGAAACCAACTACAAATCCAGAATCACCATGACATATAAGTGTTGTGAGCAATTCACCTACAGTCATTTTTGAAATACCATGTGCCGGAACAACAGTTCCATCAGGCTTACCGTCTTCACCGGCAACAGCTATAATCACACCATCACGGAGAAGAACTGTATAACACTGCTCCACTATACCGAGAGGCAATCCGTACTCCTCACTCAATTCAGTAGCTGTTAAAGGCTTACGATTATTTTCAAATCGTTGAGCTATCACAGCAGCAACAGCAATTGTGAGCCGGAGCCGGTAACGGATACTCATGTCAGCAGCCTGATCATGATAGTCGAATCTTGAGAAATTCTGCGATGCGAAGCAAATTTCTGCTCCAATGAGAGTAAACAGCCATACAAGCTGAAGCCATATAAGCAACAACGGAATGAACGAGAATGAACCATAGATTGCATTATATTTTGCCACATACATCTGACCTGTTACAAATACCCATTGCAATACACTGTAGGCAGTCGCGGCAAGAAATCCTGAGAAAAAAGCATTGCGGAAACGTACCTTTGTATTAGGGATCAGCATATATGCAGCTGTAAAGAAAAGTATGATCAACAAGAATGAGACAGCTTCAAAAAGAAATGTCAACGCCGGAGACAAAAAGTCAAACGGTAAAAGACGTTTCAGTGTCGTGTCAAGGACAACCGTTATTCCACTGCTACAAATAATCAAAACCGGAAGTACTATCATGATACCAAGATAATCGGTTACCTGACGGTATATAGTTCTGCCATGCTTTACATTCCATATTTTATTGAATGAGTCCTCGACACTTCCGAGAAGAGAAATCACTGTCCATAATAGGAATACCAGACCAACCCCAACGAAAATTCCTTCCGATGCCTGAGCGAGGTAAGAATCCACAAATTTAAGTGATGTGGCAAGCAACTGACGTTGCGATGGGAAATAATTATAGAGTTGGTCCGTGAGCAGATTTTCGAATCCGAACCCACGACATATGGCGAAAACCATTGCGAGCATGGGTACGAGAGCCAACACTGTTCTGTATGTCATGGCACATGCAATGCTCTGCAAGTCGGAATCAAAAATTGCACGTACGGTCAGATTGACCGTCTTAACAGTGTTTACACGCCAGTTATTGCGTCTGTCAGTCCATACACCGCCTGTACAGTAACGAAATACTTTTATTGCTTTTAATTTCAGTCTATCCCAGCGCCCGGGATTGTCTTTTCCTGTAATATCGGTCATATTTATCGAGTTGGGTTTATCTTAAAACAATAACTAAACTGTCAGGTTCGATCAAGAAAACACACTGTTTATTCTTTTACACAACCCCCCTTCACATTTTTTTACATTATGCAATACTCTATACTACTGATAATTATTCTGACTATTGTCCATTTAACACAATATATATATTGCTTTATTGTTAACATTTATTACCTTTGCAGGAGAAATTTTATTCAAAAAAGGGTAAATATTCAATGATAGTTGCATTAGATACCGGAGGAACTAATATTCGTGCAGCACTCGTCGATGGACAACAGATAGTAAAAACCGAGTCGGAGTTATGTCCAACCGATAGCGATGAAGAATCTGTAAATAAATGTATAATTGATGTAATTGCACGTGTCATCACCCCTGAAGTCACAGCAATTGGTGCCGGCGTGCCGGCTGTAGTTGATACAGTTTCAGGCACATTATATAATGCCGTTAACATCCCGGCATGGAAAGAGGTATGCCTCAAACAAATTCTTGAGGAGAGATTCAAGGTACCGGTATCCATTGACAACGATTGCAATTGTTTCGCACTTGGTGAATTTCGATATGGTGCCGGGAAAGGATGCCGGAATATGGTCGGCATAACATTGGGAACCGGTGTAGGTGCAGGATTGATTCTTAACGGTAGCCTGTATGGCGGCGTTTTATCAGGGGCAGGAGAAATAGGCTCGCTTCCTTTCCGTGAAAGTGACTACGAGCACTATTGCAGCAGTCTCTTTTTCCGTGATTTTTATTCAACTACCGGACAGAATCTTGCAAAACTTGCAGAAAACGGAGATAAAGAAGCGGTATCGGTATGGCACGAATTCGGCATGAATCTCGGTCATCTCATCAATGCAATACTATTTGCCTATGCTCCCGAACGCATTGTCATCGGGGGAGGAATCGCAACATCGATGCCTCTCTTCAAAAGAGGTATTGATGAAATAGTTGCAACATTCCCTTACAAGGCAATCGCATCAGGATGCGCTGTGAAGCGCGCGGAACTCCCGGCAGCGAATCTTATCGGTGCCGCGGAACTTACTTCCCGTGATTGAAATATAAAACTAATACATATCTATAATCTTAATCAATCATTTAAACTTTCCAATGAGACAAGTTAATTCTACAGTCCTACGTACGGCATTATCCCTCATTCTGGGATTATGTCTGTCCATCGGAGCTATGGCCCAGAATTGGGTCGTTACCGGTGTTGTTCAGGATGATGCGGGTGAACCTATCACCGGTGCATCAATTACGGTCAAAGGTTCAAAGATCGGAACCGTCACTGATATTGATGGAAATTTCCGTCTTACCACAACTAAAGGTGTCACTATAGTCGCCTCTTTTATCGGCTATAAACCGGTTGAATTAGTAGCAGACACTCATGAACTAAAATTCGTCCTCACACAGAACGCCGAACTCCTTGATGAGGTTGTTGTGCTCGGTTATGGCACACAGGCACGTAAACAGGACCTTTCAGGTGCGGTTGGTGTTATTTCCAACACTGAGCAGCTGGCTAAACGTCCGGTTACCTCGACTGAAGGCATGCTTCAGGGTCAGCTCCCCGGTGTAACCGTGACAGCTAACGGCGGTGACCCCACCAGCGGACTCAGTCTGACCATACGTGGTAAAGGCACACCTAATAGCGAAAGCCCTATGTGGGTTGTCGACGGTGTTCCCGGCGCTCCTATCACCTCAATGAGTGAAATCGAATCAATCACCGTTCTCAAGGATGCCGCATCTTCAGCAATCTACGGTGCTCAAGCCGGTACAGGCGGTGTGATCCTCGTCACTACAAAAAAAGCCAAAGAAGGTCCTGCATCTATTTCATATGAAGGTCAGTATGGTATCCGTAAAGCATATAATCTGATTCAGCCCCTCGATGCCGAAGGTCAGATCCGCATGCGTACACTCTCAACTGCCAATGCCGGTCTTGGTCTTGAGGACGGATGGGATATAACCAAAAACCCCTATGTAGGCACCACCCGTACCAACTGGATGGATGAAATATTCCGTACAGCTTTCTATCAGCGCCACAATGTCGTGCTCAACGCCGGTAACGCATCATCCACAAACCGTCTGTCATTGAGCTACGATAACGATGAAGGTACACTTGTCAATACATATAAAAAGACCATTGGCATACGTTACAACGGAAGTTTCAAACTTAACAACTGGGTAACCGTTCGCGAAGACCTTACTTGGATGAACTATGAAAGCCGCGGCGCCAACACAAACAGCGGTTACTACGGTCCCATCCTGTCAGCGATTTGGATGCCTGCATCAGCCGAGGTTTACAATCCTCTGGACGGTTCATACGGTGGCGTTACTACTGAGGATCCCGAATACATCGCCAAATACGGTAGCAACTACGCTAACATTCACGGTGACGTACGCAACCCTATACGCCTTCTTGAAGCAGAAAACCGTTATGATCGTACTACAGACATGTGGT
>CAZKSF010000122.1:0-3915 GCA_964555405.1 uncultured Bacteroides sp. | reverse complement strand
AGGCTGCGCTCGTAGTAGATGTGGTCGCCGTCGGAGTTGTAGTATTGGGCGTCGAGGTCTACCTCTCCCCTCTTGATTGCTATGGCTCCTATGCTGAAAACTGCTATTGAAAGAGAGAAGACTATACAAAGAAATAATGAGATGATGTGTTGCATAAAATGAACGTCCTTAATTTGTCCATTGTTCTCTCCTACTTTTGTATTATTTCTTCGAGATTGTCGATGCATTTCTTGAAGTTGAAGTGCTCATCGCTGAATGCCTTTCCATTCTTCCCTTTTTGAGCCAATATCTCAGGATTCTCTTTGGATAGTTTTAGAAGTAGTTCGGCCAATCCCTTTGAATCTTCAGCTCGTACTGACCAACCACAATCAGCTTCTTGAATTAAGTCTGCCCCTTCTCCATTGATCATAGCCACAATTGGCTTGGAGGATGACATATAAGCTTGGAGTTTTGCAGGTACTGTCAATGCAAAGATGGGCTCATTTTTCAATGAGAGTAGGAGAATATCTGCATTATCGTAAAAATATTGCATAGATTCTCTTGGAAACGCTCCAGGGAGATAGACATTTGTTATCCCGTGTTTTTTTATATACTCTAAAGCAAAATCCCTCTTTCTTCCATTCCCAACTAAAATAATATTTATATTTGAATCTTTGAGTCTGGACGCACATTCTAATATATGATCAATATCTTGTGCTTCTCCAATATTCCCTGTGAAAACCACATTAAAGCCTTTGGGAAATTCATATGGCTTCTCAAGCGGAATGTATTCAGTTTCATCAACCCAATTTGGGAAATACTTGATTTTTGAGCTGTAATTTCCTAACTTATTAATAGCTTTTTCAAATCCCTTAGAACTTATCATCACGGTATCGGAATTCCGATAAATCCATCTGGATAGTTTCTTAAAAAATCCAAGTACCTGTTGATTATGAATTCCTCCAGCAGCCGTCAGACTCTCAGGCCAAAGATCAAGTACCCAAAAATGAGATTTTATTCTATTGAGCTTTTTTATTATGACTGCTGGTATTCCCACCATCATAGGAGAAGTCTCATGCACTAACACTACATCGTATTTATTAAATAGCCCAAGCCAAAAGGCCTTAATGCTTGAAAACAATGTGTATGTTAGATAATTTATGCCAAGCCATAACGATGATCCGCTACGGCGAGGCATAACTAAAGTACGAATAACTTTTACTCCGTTTACAATTTCTTTTCGTCGTTTAAAAATTCCATATCCCTTATAAAACTTGCCCTGAGGATAATCAGGAATTGGAGTCAACACTGTAACATCATGACCTCTTTTGGCAAGTTCAAATGCCATATCATTGGCTTTGAATGATTCTGGAAAGAAATGGGTTGTAACAAGAAGTATTTTCATTATTCTTTTCTCCAAACCATCTTATTTACAACTGTAACATAAGATTGTATAATCTTAACTACTATCGTGCTCACATTCTCCCCAATATATACGTCTACGGGAGTGCCATTGTCATGATTACGATTCATTTCTATTGCCGTCTCAACCGCTTGAAGCAGTGATTTCTCATCGATACCAGCGAGAATGAACCCTGCATTGTCAAGGCTCTCCGGACGTTCTGTTGAGGTGCGGATACATATTGCAGGGAATGGACGTCCTACAGAGGTGAAGAAAGATGATTCTTCCGGGAGAGTGCCAGAGTCAGAGATGACAGCTGCGGCATTCATCTGGAGGCAGTTGTAGTCATGGAAGCCAAGAGGTTCATGTTGGATTACTCGCTCGTCCAGTTTGAATCCGGATTGCTCCAGACGTTTGCGACTGCGAGGATGACAACTGTAAAGAATCGGCATATCATATTTCTCTGCAATTGCATTGATTGCATTGAAGAGGGATAGGAAATTCTTTTCTGTGTCTATGTTTTCCTCTCGGTGAGCAGATAGGAGAATATATTTGCCTTTCTCTAATCCAAGACGCTCATGGATGTCGCTTGCTTCAATGTCATTGAGGTTTTCGTGAAGAACTTCTGCCATTGGAGAACCTGTAACGTATGTGCGTTCCTTCGGCAGCCCATTGTCAGCCAGATAGCGACGAGCATGCTCTGAATAGCAGAGGTTCACATCTGAAATTATATCTACAATGCGGCGATTGGTCTCCTCAGGCAGACACTCGTCTTTGCAACGGTTTCCAGCCTCCATGTGGAAGATTGGAATGTGAAGACGTTTTGCGGCAATCGCCGACAGGCATGAGTTGGTATCTCCAAGGATGAGAAGTGCATCTGGCTTTGTATCTACCATCAGCTTGTATGAACAGTTGATGATATTGCCAACTGTTGCACCGAGGTCATCCCCCACTGCATCCATGTAAACTTCCGGATCTGTAAGTTTGAGGTCTTTGAAGAAGATGCCGTTGAGGTTGTAGTCGTAATTCTGTCCTGTATGGGCGAGAATTGTATCGAAATACTTTCGGCATTTGTTAATGGTGGCAGCAAGACGTATTATCTCAGGACGTGTGCCTACTATAATCAGGAGCTTTAGCTTACCGTTATCTTTAAATTTTATATCTTTATAATCAGTCTTCATTATTCACTATTCACTGTTAACTATTCACTATTTCACACGGGGTCGAAGAAAGTGTCGGGATGGTTGGGATCGAAGATTTCGTTGCAGTACATTATTGTGACAAGATCTTCTGTATCAGAAAGATTGATGATATTATGGGTATACCCAGGCAACATTATCACAGATTGGATTTTGTCACCACTGACTTCATACTCAAGCACTTCATCAGTTCCTTCCTTTCGCATCTGGATTAATCCGTGACCCTTGACCACGATAAACTGTTCCCACTTTGTGTTGTGCCAGTGCTGACCTTTTGTAATCCCAGGCTTTGATATATTGATGCTAACCTGACCGCACTTGGGTGTATGGACAAGTTCGGTGAAACTACCGCGATTATCCTCATTCATCTTTAAGTCGAAGATTGCCTTCTCTTTTGGAAGATATGAGAGATATGTTGAATAGAGTCTCTTTGCAAAGCTGTCATTCGGAATCTCAGGAATCATCAGAGTTTTAGGCATCTCCTCAAATTTATGGAGCAAGTCAACGATTTCGCCGAGAGTCGCGTGGAAAGTAGTTGGAACTGCACAATATCTCCCATAATCTTTCAGTACAGTCTCGACTCCATCAAATTCGCAGTGATGTTCTTTCCCTTGGAGTGCCAGAATCATCTCCTCCACAAGATCATCAATGTAGAGAAGTTCCAATCCAACAGATGGGTCATTCACTTGAATGGGAAGGTCGTTGGCTATGTTATTGCAGAAGGTGGCTACTGCCGAGTTATAGTTCGGTCGGCACCATTTACCAAAAAGATTTGGAAATCGATACACTAAGACCTTTGCTCCTGTCTCATTAGCGTAATCAAAGAAAAGATCTTCACCAGCCTTTTTGCTCTCCCCATACGGATGACCAGCATATCGACCTATTAGAGTAGCCTGGATGGAGCTGCTGAGCATCACTGGACAAGTATTTCCGTTTTTTTTGAGTGAATCGAGTAGAGTTGAAGCAAACCCAAAGTTACCTTTCTTGAAGTCTTCAGGATTTTCCGGTCGGTTTACGCCAGCGAGATTGAATACGAAATCTGCTTCTTTACAGTAGCGGTCAAGATCTTCTGGTGTGGAATCAATGTCATATTCAAACACCTCCTCAATCTTGACAGGATAATTCTTCGCTTTTCCTTCCTTGATATTGTTGAGTTGTGCACAAAGGTTTTTACCTACAAAACCTTTTGCTCCTGTAACGAGTATCTTCATTATTCGTAAGAGAATTTAGACCAGTCAACCCACATCTTAGAATCATATCTCCAGCTATCATCTAAGGCTTCTTCAAGTATCTTATCTGAAAGCACAAGCATAATCGATCCAGGAGTCTTTGTTT
>CAZKSF010000121.1:0-4035 GCA_964555405.1 uncultured Bacteroides sp. | reverse complement strand
AGTAGAGCTTGTCAGCGCTAGCGAATTGACGCCGTCGTTTACGATAACGCCCAAGACTATTTCGGTGCAGTGGTACTTAGACGGGAACGCAGTCACGGGGACGGAGATACCGAGCGTAACGTACGACGGGAACGCCCATACCGTCAGCGCGCAATTCATACGAGCCGACGAAGGGAAGCTTTTCACCGACGACGGGCGAGTTTATTACGGCGATTTCGTAAACGCGACGCAAATTTATTCGGTTTATCAAAACAAGTCGCTCATCTCCTTGACTATTGACGCCGAAGGGAGCGACACTCACACGAACGTAAACGTCGTAGACGGAGTGGATACGCCGTTTAAGACCCATTTGGAGATATTATCGGGCAACTATCGGATTTCGGAGGCGGAAGACGAGGCGGGTTCGGAGTATCTAACGTGGGAGATAACAAGGCGGGATTTCCGAATAACGGTAACCGAGGGCAATAACGTTTACGTTTACAACGGGACCTACAAGCAAGCCGTTTTAAACCTCGAAACGGACGGCGACGTCGAAGTCGCTTTGGACAGCTTCAACGCGATAACGTCATCGGACGCTGAGTTCTCGTATTCGAACGGGCTGCTCTTTAACGCCGCAAATATTTCCCTATCCGCAGTCGACGTCGGGAAGTACGAATTTTCCTACGACGCAGGTTCGGGCATTAAAATTGACAGGAACTGGCTCCTTACCGGCAGCGCAAACTATACAGGCGACTATTTTCTGTTTGCGATAATTCCCAGAGTTCTTAATTTGAAATTCAATACGACTTCGACGACCTATTCGTCGAAAAATCTCGCTGATTACTTTAAGGCGACCTACACCGACACGGTGGAACTGCCGGACGATTTTTCCTTGAACTACGGCATTACCCTAAAAGACGATACCGCCGCGCTCACCGAGATCATCCACGCGGGGACTTATACGGTCACGGTAAAGAGCGTGAACACGGAAAGCGAAAATTTCGTACTTGCCGAAGAAAACCCGACCGAATGGTACGTTGCGCTCGCATTGGAGTACGGGTACTATTCGAAGGCTTCGGTCATCGCCGCATATACTGCGGACGTAACTGTCAACCGCTATCAGGTCACTCTGGACGCAGCCGCGATAAACGAAAGTCTCGACGATTACGTTTACGACGGAGCGGAACACGGCTATACCTTGCAATATCTGTACGACAATTTCGTTAAAGGCTTCCTGCTCTGCGACGAGGACAAGGCGGGATACTCCATAAAGGGCGAGTCCGGAGTAGAAAAAGACGTGGGAACGTACACCGTTAAAATTCAGGACTTCAACGCGTTTAACAGCTTCGTCGACTACCGTTTCGCGCGCGCCGAGTATTCCATTCTTTGGTCGATAACTCCGCGTATACTTACGTTTAAATACGACGAATATCACAGCGGCGGCAGCGGTTATTCCTACGACGGGTACAATCACGGCTATACGTTAACGATAGGCAATATCGTTTCGGGCGAAGCCGTAACTTTGACGTTTAGCGGCACTAATTTGAACCTCACGTCCCCGCTTACCGTCAGCGCAACCGACGGTTCTACCTCGAAATCCTTTAATTTATACGGAAAAGCGGCGACGAACTATTCGATAAACGATTTTGCGCTTGCGGACGCGACGGTGGGAAGCACGACTTTCTTGGCGAAGAACTACGACCTGCCCGAGAGCGGCAAGAACAAGAGTTGGACCATAACCAAAAAGGTCATTGCCGTAGAGTGGCACAACACCGAGCTGACCTACCGCGCGCGCGAATATTCGCCGAAGCCCGACGATCCCGCCGACAGCGGCGTTTACGCGACCGTGACCAACAGCGTTTCAAGCGACAGCTTTACGATAAACTACAGCGGACAACGGCGCGCGACCGACGCGGGTACTTACACTGTAGCCATTGAGAATTTGACGGGCGTCGATTCCGCCAACTACGAGATACAAGGCACCCTTTCGACGACGTGGGTGATCAAAGAAAAGGAGATAACCGCGCTGAACTGGGCGGGCGTAGGCACGGCGTTTGACGGACTCAACGTCACCTACGACGGCAGGAACCACAGTATCGCGGCGACGCCGACAGCGGGCGCGGCGAGCGCAGACGACGGGAAAATTTACGACGCGGACGCGGCGGGCTTCACGTTCTTCTATTCTACGGAAAGCGGATACGTCGATTCCGCGCTGCTTGCGGACACCTATAAGACGAAAATTTCGGGTTGCAACAATACAAACTACGTCGTTCCGTCAAGTGCGGACGTCGAAAAGGAATGGAAAATCCTGCAAAGGACACTTACCGTGACCTATAAATACAACTACGGCGCGACGATCGCCTACTGCGCGGCGGCAAGGGGCGTTGTGCTGGAGATCGGCAACCTGGTCGGCTCGGACTTCGGCTCTAATCTAAACTTTACCGTAAGTACCGTAAATACTACGGATACCCCCGTCGAGGTCGATAACGGCGGTTCGGTAAACGGAACGGTTTATACCAGAACCTTACGCTCGGTAAACGTCGGGACGTACACCGTCGCAGTTGCAATTTCCAATACCTCAATCCGCAAGTCTTGCTACGCCTTAAGCGGCGCCCTCAACGCGGAATTTGAGATAATTCCTCTCGTCGCTATTTTGGAATGGAAGCTTTGCGAATCGGGACACGCGAACAGGACGGCGGAATACGACGGCAAGCCGCATGAATTGATAGCGACCGTATCCAATCTCGCCTCGTCCTCCGACGACGTTACGATCACCGTCGAGGGCGGCAAGCAGACCGATGCGGCAACCTATACGGGAGTCGCAACGTCTACGGGCAACGCGAACTACGCCCTGCCCGAAAGCGAAGCCGACCGCAGCTGTACCTTTACCATCGCTCCGCGCACCATAAACGCGGTATGGGAGGCTACCGCGGACGCGTACGTCTACAACGGCAAGTATCAGTCCGACAAGCTGACTTTATCGAGGCTCATTGATACCGACTCCGTCGGCTTTAAGATCAATTTCTACAGGGAATCGAGCGGAACGGGCGGCAACACCCTACTCTCCCCTGCGGCGTTCATAGCCCAATCGGGAGCGACTGCTTACGAATTGACCGCGGCTCAATTTGCAAAGACCATTAACTACGGAACGTACATAGGCGAATTCGACGGCAAGGTCTACAACGCGGACGGAACCGCAGTCAATTCGAACTACACCTTTAAGTCCGTAAACAACGACGACAAAACGCGGTTCGAAATCTCGCGCGCTACTTTGGCTCTTACAGGCAAGTGGTACTATACGAACAATTCGGTCACCGCAGAACTGAAATCCGATACTATCCTTATATATAACGCCAAGTCCTACGTTATTACGACGGAAATCAACCCCGCCTCGCTGTTTGCCCGCGACGACGGAGACGGTACGACGTTGGACGACGTTTCCATATCGTACACGGGCAACGTCAACGTTAACGTAGGCGCAAGCCGTTACACTGCCGTAGCCAACGCGCTGACGGGCGCACACGCGGCAAACTACGTTCTGCCCACCGCAAACAGGAGCGCGACGTATGCAATTACGCCTAAACCGGTTGCCCTCGTTTGGGAAAACTACCAAAACCTAATATATAGCGGACAGACGTACACCGTTACGGCAAAGGTTGACGGCGGCGCGACGAACGACAACGACAAAAAAGCCTACGACGGCGACTCGGTTTCCGTTGCCGATTATCAAAACAACGCCTACCGCAACGCAAACACGGGCAACGGTACATACACGGCTAAGGCGTTGAGTCTCGACAACGACAACTATGTAATTTCCGACAACGAAACGTGGGATTGGACCATCGCGCCCCTGCCCGTTACGCTTTCTTGGTCGTTTGCGACGGTGGAATACGACGGCACGGAAAAGACGGTCACCGCAACGGTAACCAACCGTGTAAGCGGCGATACGGTGACCTTGACCTACGACAGCGTTCCGTCCGAAAATAAGGGCAACAAGTTTACAAACAGCGGCACTTACGTCGCGACCGTCACCGCGCTGAGCAACACAAACTACAC
>CAZKSF010000120.1:0-4079 GCA_964555405.1 uncultured Bacteroides sp. | reverse complement strand
ATTGATTGACAATAGAATAAATATTTCAGATTCCTCGGTCCTTCCGGCTTTCAGCCGGCAAGTAGTGTAGGCATCCTTGCCTGCACACATCCTCCCGGTTTGTAGTCAGCATGAGATATTAGATTAGATAACACATATTTGTAGGTAAGTATTTGATAACCAATCTAACATCGCAAAGCGATGTCCCACAATTTATAATAACATTATATATTATTGATAAAAATGCCTAATTAAACGGAAATAAAGAGACAACATCATCACTCACGCGACTCACGGTTTGGGTTACATCCTCCGGGCACTCCCTACGGTAATGCCCAGTTTCGGACAACATCATGCCTCACGGCATTCATACAATTTTAATTTAATTATATATTATTAAAATCTTTGCATAATAACCATAAGCATTTCATCGTTGTGTTTTTGTGTGATGTCGCTTTGCGACGTGGCATAAAACAGATACTTGTATTTAACTGCTGCAGGATCAATGATAACAGCTGATAAAATTACAGAAATACTGCTGGAAATGCACGATGAGGAACAGCGTCGCCAACTGATGCGTTTTTTTAAAACAGGACCCGGAGAATATGGCGAAGGTGACTGCTTCATAGGGCTACGCGTACCACAGGTAAGGATGGTGGTGCGGGAAGCACGCGGGCAAGTCAGCTTAGATGAAATAAGCCGGTTACTGTCATGCGAGTGGCATGAGGTGAGGTTATGCGGATTTCTGCTGTTGGTCGAAGATATGAAAGCTGCTTCCGGCTCCAAACGCAAAGATGCCGACTCTGAGCGGATGCAGACGATTGCGGAATTCTATCTGCGCCATGCCCGACGTGCAAACAACTGGGATCTCGTCGATCTATCCTGCCAGTATATCCTCGGTCCATGGCTGTATGCGAGCGGCGACTTCGGTCTGTTACATCGACTTGCAGAAAGTGACAATCTGTGGGAACAACGCATCGCGGTAGTGACAACCCTCCATTTCATCCGGGCAGGACTCTGCAAGCCGGCATTTGAAATATCGCTGAAGCTTCTCTGTCACCCTCACGATCTAATACATAAAGCGATCGGCTGGATATTGCGTGAAGCCGGAAAAAGAGAGCCTGATAACCTGCGTGATTTTCTATCAGCACACCTGAATAAGATGCCGCGCACCACGCTCCGTTACGCCATAGAACGCTTCCCGGAACATGAGCGCAAGGAGTGGCTGCGGCGCTAACAAGAAATCAGCCGCTCAGGAGCATTCCCGAACGGCTGATTTTTATTTGGTATGATTGAATATTATCAAAGATCGACTTCCACAGATTTGCCCGGTGTATGCAGGCAGTGGAAACGGGTTGTTGTATCATCTGCCGGAGTGTAAGCGTTGAAATCACAAGCTTCCTTCCAATCGGCACCGAAATGCATAGGGAAGAAGTCGGCAACTTTCACTGCCGACAGGAACTTACGCGCTCCCCGGGCATAATCGGATCCCAATCGGGAATCCACCGGGAACATAGCCACATCAATCGAGTCGGTATCCGCCGTTATACGGTGCAATGCTTTCTCAAATGCCAGATCGGCAGCCCGGACCTCCTTCTCCGATGAATCATCCTGCCAATGCCAGTCGTTCAGGTCACCGGCATGAAAAATGCGTTTTCCATCAGGCAATGTCACCATGAAACTGACACCTTCATCGGTAGAAGGATAAGCCTTCACACTGATACCTTCCGGAAGAGTGTCGATAACATCACCCGCGCTCATACCCGCTACATTGATGGTAGAAGGTATGTCCTTTGCCGGTACATCGTTAGATACTACATAGTAACGGTCATGGTTCTGAGCGGTCTCAAAGATCGCATGATTATAATGGTCGCCATGACGGTGCGATATAAAGAATATAACCTTACTGTCGGGAGCTTTGTCGAGCATATGATGCAAAGCGTGCGACGGATCACGGTAATCGTCGAAAACAAGGATAACCCTGTCGAGTTCAACTGCAAAACCGCTATGTTCAAGATAAGTGACTCGTGCCATAATGCTTATTGTTTTAATCAGACGGTATTTCAATGGTCAATCCGTCGTAAGCCATCCTGACACCTGGCGGAAGAGTTGACTCAACCGCCGAATGCAGTCCGATATGGTGTGACATGTGAATCAGGTATGCCTCCCGGGGACCGATCGCATGAATAACGTCCAAAGCCTCACTAAGGTTCATGTGTGAATAATGAGATTCGTGTCGCAGAGCATTGACAACAAGGGTATGAACTCCGCGGGCTGCTTTCACCGACTCAGGGCTGATTGTCTTACAATCAGTAATATATGCAAGGCTGCGTCCGATACGGTAACCGAGTATATCAAGCTTCATGTGACGCACTGCAAGCGGCAGAATCTCCATACCGGCGGCAGTGAAGGGCACGCCTTCGCGGATAACACGCATATCGAACCGTGGCACACCGGGATAAAGGTGCTCCCGGAAACAGTAAGGCATACGCTCGCGCAGATCACGGTCGACATCCGCACGGCAATAAATCGGCATTACACCATCGGGCTGTATGGCACAGAACGGCCGAAGATCATCAATCCCGCCTACATGGTCGTAATGACTGTGCGTAATCAGCACCGCCTTGAAGTCAGGTGCTCCGTTACGGAGCATCTGTTCACGAAAATCAGGTCCGCAGTCAATCAACAGGTTTCCCCCGGGAGTCTCCACGAGCGCCGAGGTCCGCAACCTGTTATCGCGCTTATCCGGTGACGTACATACTTCACAGTCGCATCCGATCTGCGGCACACCGGTCGATGTACCTGTACCGAGAAAAGTAAGCCTTAACATATTACATCATTTCACAAGTATCCCGTCCTCGAATATGAGATACATTCCGTTATCATAGCGCCATGCCTCATGCAGGTAATTATATCCCGGCTGTTTGATAACCTCGGCAGGCGCTCCGATTGCCAGCCGACATTCATCGCGTGTCATGCCGGCAACGACCCTATTGTGGACAATGTTATCCCAAACCTTGTCGCTAACCGACTGCCACCGTTTGCGCGGATCAGTAAGCGAAAGCATTGAGGCAAATGAGCCGGCAGTGCGTGAATTACGAGCCGCAGGATTGATAAACAGATATGTGGCGTCAGCCATGTCATCGGCTATGCGTACCCGGACAGGATTGTCGGGTGTACCCGGCGCAACCTCACTGACAGTAACAGGGATATATTTGCGGAAACGGGCAAGTGTTCCGTCCGCAAGCCGGCGACCGGAAGTAAGGATATAAAACTGTTTGCCGAGTAGTCGCGCTGACGCTTCATTTACAATCTCCAGATCGACAGTAAACGGTATACGTGCCTGACGGACAGCAGCCGAATCAGGTTCCCGGTCAAGCCTATATGTGTACTGTCTGCCCCCCGGACCGGAAAACATCACATCGGTTACAGGTTCACCGGCAAGAGACCATGCCGGGCGGTTGCCGCGATAAACCAGAGTGTCACCCGCGGCAAGAGAGACACCTCCGTATGTGTCGGAAGAGAGGGCGCGCATTATACGCGCATCTGTTACATAAAATAATTTACCGGGTTGCCACTGCGACAATACTTCGGCTCCGATTCCGGTCAGATAGGTTTCATCGGGCGTGAGCGGTTGGGTATCGCGACGCACATCGGCATCGGTAATCTTAGGTGTAGACTCTACACCTGTGAAACAGCCTGTGACCGTAGCACCTGCAAACAGTGCCACGGTCACACGCATGATAATGGAATTCAGTCTACGCCTGTTCATTCGGCGGTGCCTTCGGGTTGAACGGGTGTCATACCGAGGTTATAGAATATGAACGAGTAGATGTCGGCCTGCTCGTCGATACGTTTGCTCATAGGCTTGCCTGCGCCATGACCGGCATTGGTATCGATACGTATCAGCTTGGGAGCGTCACCGGTATCGGCAGCCTGCAGAGCGGCAGCATATTTGAACGAGTGGGCAGGTACTACACGGTCGTCATGATCAGCCGTGGTCACCAGGATAGCCGGATAGGGAGTGCCGTCATTACGGATGGTATGCACGGGTGAATAACCGAGCAGATAATCCGCCATTTCCTTGGAGTCGGCGCTTG
>CAZKSF010000119.1:0-4206 GCA_964555405.1 uncultured Bacteroides sp. | reverse complement strand
TGGTAGTGAATCCGGGACTCGAACCCGGGTCTCCACCGTGAGAGGGTGGCGTGCTGACCGCTACACTAATCCACCATAGATTGCATAAAGCCGTATCCGCTTCAGCGCTGCAAAGTTACTACGCTTTTTTCAACTTGCCAAATTTTTCAGTCTCTTTTTTCCTACATACCGAAAAATATGATTACTTTTGCGTATATGATTAAAACTGATGATACATACATATTTGAGTTGCGTATGCGGGTCCGCGATTACGAGGTGGATTCACAGGGTATCGTAAATAATGCCAATTATCTCCATTATATGGAGCATACCCGGCATGAATTCTGCCGGAAGGTAGGTACGACATTCCGTGATATGCAGGCTCGCGGAATCGATCCCGTTTTACGCCGTGTTGACATCGAATATGTCAATCCTCTGCGCTTGGGCGAAGAGATGATCAGCTGCCTTAATATTTGTAGAGAGGGAGCACGATTTGTATTTAATCAAGCGATTTTCCGCTATGTTGACGGTGCTCTTTCGGCCCGTGCGCGGGTTGAAGTAGTGTGTCTTGAAGATGGACGGCTCACACGAGGAGACCAGCTTGCCGAGGCTTTTTCAAAATACTTATGATATAAAGGTGTGCCGCATATGAGTTACGACCGATTGGATCCGATAATCTACAAAATGGCTTATGCCGGCTTGCGCGGACTGTTACTACCGGTGTCTGAACGTCTTTTGGAAACCATAGGTTCTGAAGAACGTTTTTTCAAAATGTCGGCGGAGGAACTGGCGGCTGTCAACGGCTTTTCCAATCGGGTATTCTCAGAGTCTCATCGTGCGAAACTCCTACAAAGAGCAACCAAAGAATATGAATATGTTGTTTCAAGGGGAATCACCCCACTGTATTTTACTGACCCTGTCTATCCTCAAAGACTCCTCCAGTGCGATGATGCTCCATTGATGCTTTATGGATGTGGCGAAACTGACCTCAACGGAGTCATTCCTGTAGCTATAGTCGGAACCCGTCATGCAACTGCCTATGGAGTTGATTTTGTATCAAGGCTGGTAAAAAGACTGGCGGAAAAATGCCGCCAGAGGGTGATGATAGTGAGTGGACTGGCATTCGGAATTGATATTGCCGCTCACAGGGCTGCTCTTGACAATGGTCTGCCTACGGTTGCGGTTCTGGCGCATGGCCTCAACACTATTTATCCGGCTCAACATCGTTCGGCGGCAGTTGATATTCTTCGGCACGGAGGAATGTTGCTGACCGAATACACTTCGGCTGATGCCGTACATAAAGGCAATTTTCTAGCCCGTAACCGGATAGTAGCCGGATTGTGTGACGCGACTATAGTAGTGGAATCTGCATCAAAGGGTGGAGCTCTTGTGACAGCGCGTATTGCGGGTGCCTACAACCGGGATGTATTTGCTCTTCCCGGCAGAATATCAGACCGGTGGAGTGAGGGATGTAATCATCTGATTGCATCCAATTCGGCACAGTTGCTGACCGATGCCGACCAATTGATTGAATCAATGGGTTGGGCGGTAAATGAGGAACAGCCGGATCCGGCTCTGTTTGTAGAAACTACGGAAGAAGAACAACGCGTGATAGACTGGCTGATTGATCACCCCGATTCGCATCTTAATGAGCTTGCAGTGGCAGTTGATATTCCGCATGGGCGTCTTAACGGGCTGTTGCTCGAGCTCGAATTCAAGGATCTTGTGGTATGTAAGCCGGGCGCCCGTTACTGTGCGGTATAAAACAAAGTGAATAATTAAGTAAATCTATTTATCATGGAAAAGAAAATTATTGCTCCCTCGGAGTTTATTATTAATCCTGATGGCACAGCATTTCATTTGCATCTCCATCCCGATCAGCTCACTGACCGTATAATACTTGTAGGTGATCCGGGTCGTGTTGATATGGTCGCTTCATTTTTCGATACCAAGGACTTCGAAGTCTCATCGCGCGAGTTTCATACAATCGGTGGTACTTATGCCGGCAAACCTATAATGTGTCTTTCGCATGGAATTGGTCCGGACAACATCGATATCGTGATTAATGAGCTTGATGCACTTGCCAATATAGATTTTGCCACACGTGAGATCCGCGATAAGCATCGGTCACTTCAAATGGTGCGGATCGGTACCTCGGGTGCTTTACAACCTGAAATCGCCATTGGAACTTCTGTCATCGCTCAGAAATCAATTGGATTTGATGGAGTTCTGAATTATTATGCCGGGCGTAATAGTGTTGCCGACCTTGAAATGGAGAAAGCATTTTGCGAGTATGTCGGTTGGAACCCCCTATGGGCGAAACCATACATTGTGGACGCTGACGCAGAACTCGTAAACCGTATCGGACACGGCGATATGGAGCGGGGATGTACTATTTCGGCGGTTGGTTTCTACGGTCCGCAAGGTCGCGAGTTACGGTTGCCTCTCGCTAATCCCGACTTGAATTCCCGGATAGAGTCATTCAGGTATGATGACAGTCGCGTTACAAACTATGAAATGGAGTCGGCGCCTTTGCAGGGATTGGCAAAGTTAATGGGACATAAAGCCATGACGGTATGCTCGATAATTGCGAACCGTATGAATCATAACTCAACTCCTAATTATAAAACCGCTATGCACGATTTAGTCGGAACGGTACTTGACCGGTTTACCGAATGATCATATACGTGCTGTCCAAGGATTACGAATGTATTCAGGGTGTGTACCGGCGCTGATAGGATGTGCCGGTACTCCTCCTACCGTGGTCATTGGTTCTACATTTTTTACAACCACCGCACCCGCTCCAATGCAGGCGCCGGAACCCACTTCGCTGTCATCCACAATACATACCGAAGGACCGATATATACGTTGTCGCCTACCATCGGTGCGCGGTCAGGGAGGTTGGAGCCGAGTGTCGTGAACTGTCCGATATTGACATTGTTCCCGATTATTGACAGAGGATTTATGATGATGCCCTGAGTATGTTGGATATAGAGCCCATATCCTATTATCGTACGAGGTGGAATAAAAAGTCCGTAACGCCTTTTATAACTTTTGAGTTGTAATTTTGCAAGAGGGTATAGCCATCCTTTATGCTGTGCGAGCCGGAACCAGAATGAAAACCCGACACTTGTTCTCGTAAGACCGGTAAGCCATACTGCGAAAAGACTTTGATGGCGTCCGTTGTGGCGAAAAGCGTCGGAGCGTATCAATTCAGCACAGTCAGAATAACTGTGGGGGACAGGTATAGTAACATCCAAGCCTGAAATATTGTACTTACGGTATTCCATTCTAAATAATTAAGGTCTCAACTTACATAAGTTGAGACCTTTGAGTTGTCTTGGAGAGATTCGAACTCCCACAGGCGGAACCAGAATCCGACGTGCTACCATTACACCACAAGACAATCTTCTCTGATTTCGGGTGCAAAGTTAGTGCTTTAAATTGAAACAGCAAAATTTTGCAGAGAAAATTTCAAAAAATCTGTTCCGGTGAGAAAAAATCAAAAAAATACCGGAAAATATTTGGTCATTTGCAAAATAAAGCCTAACTTTGCATCGCTTTTCCAGGGGATATGACCCCTAAGAGTAGAAGATGAATCGTTAGCTCAGCAGGTAGAGCACAACACTTTTAATGTTGGGGTCCTGGGTTCGAGCCCCAGACGGTTCACTTAAAATCAAGCAGTTGGATGAAAATCTGACTGCTTTTTTCTTATGACGGGCATGTAATATATCCATATTCGAACTTATGCGCGGAAGTTTTGTCGGATCAACTTTTCCGACCTCGATGCAATCCAAAACAACAGGATCCATAACCTGCCCGTGTCTACAAAACTTTGGATTATTCAATCCGTATTTCAAAAATGTCCCCCGACAATATTGCCGAGGGAATAAAGAAGGTCATTTCGTGTAAGCGCGTAATCTATTCAGGTAGTGGCCTGAATTATCAATACGAATATTCATGTTTTTCACCAGAAGCGATAGACTTTGTATCTCCAACAAAATTCGGTTTTTCAGCATTGTAATTGCCGAAAGTGTCACCATGATATACTTTTATTATAATATCTTCATCAGGTAAATTTTCAATCACAAAAGAAGCATCTACTTCGCATAAGCAATCAGCTTGGTCAGATGATGGAAATTCAACTATTGTCAAGGTTTTATCAGAGTAAGAAACCTGAATATTTACCTTACCAAAATCACACGGATATTGCAACGAATTGAAAC
>CAZKSF010000118.1:0-4258 GCA_964555405.1 uncultured Bacteroides sp. | reverse complement strand
GTTTTCCAAGAAGAACTGATTTTTCGTTTGCCCTTCCCCTCATTGAAAAAAAGCCAAAAGTCCCCATTATATACAGACAAGAGAAACATAGAGAATAACCCGCCCTCATAAAGTCAAAAACAACCGACAGGCATCCATTTGAAAAGGCAATTAAAAAGCATTCCATAAAAAATCGGGGCGGTTCGTATGAATCGCCCCGGTTTGCTGCAATTATTTGGCTTTTTCCAATTCCACGGTGAAATGCCGCATAATCGGAAATTCCTTGGTAATCACATAACCACGGGTAATGGACTCGCGACGGTCGTAGACATTCTTCAATGCGGCGGCAATCACGTCCATATGGTTGTTGGTGTAGGTACGACGCGGAATGGCAAGGCGCAGCAATTCCAGTCGCGGATAGCGGTTCTCGCGGGTCACGGGGTCGCGGTCCGCCAGAATGGAACCAATCTCCACGCCCCGGATGCCGGCTTCCAGATACAATTCAATGCCCAACGTCTGGGCGATGAACTCCTCCTTGGGCACGTGCGTCAACACCTTCTTGGCATCCACGAAAATGGCGTGGCCACCGGCAGGACGTTGGTAAGGGATGCCGTATTCGTCCAACTTCGCCCCCAGATATTCCACCTGCTTGATGCGGGTTTCAAGGTATTCAAACTCCGTACCCTCGTCCAATCCCTGCGCCAGGGCGTTCATATCGCGACCGGACATTCCGCCGTAAGTGATGAAGCCCTCATTCATAATGCAGAACATCTGGCATTTCTTCCAAAGTTCCTCGTTTTTGAAGGCAACGAATCCGCCCATATTGACAAGACCGTCTTTCTTGGAAGACATCGTCATAATATCGGCATAAGAGAACATCTCCTTGACGATTTCTTTTATGCTCTTGTTCTCGTAGCCTTTTTCACGGGTCTTGATGAAATAGGCATTTTCCGCAAAACGAGCCGAGTCGATTTGCAGATTCACGCCGTATTTCCGGCAAAGAGCGGAAACCTCGCGGATGTTCTGCATAGAAACGGGCTGTCCGCCGGCCGTATTGTTGGTAATCGTCATAACGATCGCCGGTATCTTTTCTTTCGGGTATTTTTTCAACACTTCCTCGAGCTTTGCCGGGTCCATATTCCCCTTGAAAGGAATCTCCAGCTGGGTATCGGCAGCCTCATCAATCGTGCAATCAATCGCAAAAGCCTTCCGGAACTCGATGTGTCCCTTCGTGGTGTCGAAATGGGAGTTGCCCGGCAGGATGTCCCCTTCCTTGATAATGGTCGAATACAGGACATTCTCAGCGGCGCGTCCCTGGTGCGTCGGCAGGAAATAGTCAAACCCCAGGATATCCTTAATGGCATTCTTCATATTGTAATATGAACGCGCACCGGCATAACTCTCGTCGCCCACCATAAGCTCCGCCCATTGCTTGTCGCTCATCGCACCCGTGCCCGAGTCGGTCAGCAAATCAATGAACACATAGTCGCTCTTGAGATTAAACAGGTTGTATTTTGCCTCCTTAATCCATTTTTCACGCTCTTCGCGGGTACTTTTACGAATGGTTTCCACCATTTTAATCCGAAATGATTCTGCAAAAGGTAATTCCATAATAATCCAATTTTATTAGCAATTAAATAATACATTTACATATACGCACAGAAAGGCGATTCTTTCGAGAATCCTTTCCGACAAAAAAACAAACAAAGGGGAAAACGAGTTTAGAAAACAAACTCGTCACGTTTCTTGATATTCAAGAAAAGACGATTCAAAGGCGATATGTTCACTTGCATTCGCATACGTTTGCAAAGATATGGAAATCTCCGAAAAAACAAACTCACATCGACAAAAAAAGCATAAAGAACGAAAAATTCTTTATGCTTCTCCCTCACTCAGCTTAATATCAATAGTAAATTTGAGGGCTTCTCAATATAAGAGGCATTCGAGACGGCTTATAGCGGGACACTTCCACCTCTCGCCAGTTCCATATTCCAGCGGCATTTGTCGGAGTCAATCCCGCCTCTTCCGGAGATTTCAGAAAAATATTGACCTTCTTGACCCTTTTCTTCAACTTTGGGAAAATCAGGGCAAACTCCACCATTTTCCCTTTTTTCCCTTTGATGACTACGGTTTTGTTCAACTCTATATCCCGTTCTATGGAGCGAATCCGATAAATATCAAAGGTTCTGCAATCTTCCATACAAAACTCCTGACTAAAATACATATAATGATTATCACTGCAAATTGGAACCAATACCCTTAAAACGGTCACATACTTGTACGTCTCAATGGACTTTATCATAGGTTTGCTTTTAAAAGGCAGACTGGACACCACTACTTGGTCGTCCGTCAACGGATAAAACATAAAACCTTCACGCCCTCTGAACGGCGCATATTTCTGCTGCGCTACGGAATCATCCACAACAACCGGAGATTCCTTCAACGTATCCTGCGTCTCTTCCAAATGCCTGTCCGGCATCGCAATCGGAGCGACCTCTGCCTGTGCGACGGCCAATCCGTGGCTCGCATCCGGCAAGGCGGGATTAACCGCCACAACCTCCTCCATACGCACATCTTCCATAAAAGGCAGCCAAATCCGCTCCTTCACGGTTTCTTTGTCCGTAAAAGCAAACAGAACCGTCAAACCGGCAACTGCCGGCAACAACATCATCTTCCGCAGAAGACCATACCGAATATTATTCACTGTTTTCATCATAATAAATCTTTTCTTTATCATAGAATTATGGAAGCCATTGGCAATCGCAGGTCCATATCCCATAAGTTCGTTAAAAATGATATGTTGGTATTTGGATAGTTCGATTCCGTGATTCAACAAATAGCGGTCCACTTCAAACTCGTGCAACGCCATCAATTCTCTTTTCACCAGCCAGACGAAAGGATTAAACCAAAAGAAAATGCAAAACATTTCAATCACCAAAGTGTCCCTGTAATGTTTATGTTCAATATGGGTTTTCTCGTGATCAAGCACCACGCGCAACGTTTCCCCCTGCAATTTCCGGTTGACAAATATCATTTTGAAGAATGAAAAAGGAGAAGCCACCCGATTGTTTCTGACCACCAGCATTCCTTCCCATTCCTCGCAACTCCCCCACCGCTTCAACCGAAGAATACCGACCACCGCAAATACCCACCGCAACAAGAAAACAAAAGCGACTATCCCGTAAATCAAGAACAATACCTCTCCCGTCTGCCAAGACTCCCAAACCTTCTCCTCCTTTCCCGGCATTTCCACCTCTTCCGCAAGCCTGACATTTTCAGTCGGCGCAACAGGATTTCCCGACTGCCAGGAAGCCGCCTGCCCCTGCAAAGCGTCCTCGACCACCTCCCCCGCCCGGACAGGCGTCACCACGAACTCCCTCCCCGAATCATACACCGGAATTCTCAGCACGGAAACCGATGCCGCCAACAACACCATAAGCAGCAAGTAACAGCGGCAATGCAGGAAACACGCCTTGCGGTCATACAATCCGTAGTATATCCCCAGCAAAAGAACGGAGGCTCCGCAAAAACGCAACAAGGAATAACCGTCCAAAGCAAAAACCATAAATCCTATTTCTTATTCTCGTTTAACATATCGATGATTTCATCTATCTCTTCCTTGGACAATTTCTCCTTCTTGGTAAAAAAGGAAACAACCGCCTTGACCGAGCCGCTGAAAAAATTATCCACGACATTGTCCATATACCTCTCCATATATTCTTCCCGCCCGACCAGCGGATAATACTGATAGGTTTTCCCGTAATTATGATAGGATACAAACTTTTTTTCCACCAATACCCGCAAAACCGTGGATATGGTATTGTAAGCCGGTTTGGGTTCGGGCATTTCTTCCCGCACCTCATTCACAAATGCCTTCTCTTTGCGCCAAAGAATCTGCATAATTTGCAATTCGGCTTTCGTCAATTCTTTTTTACTCATATCTTTTACTTTTTTATAATCGTGAACCACTATCCAAATACGTTCGCACAAATATATAACTATAAAAATAATTACACAACTATTTTAATAGTTATTTCCAAAACTATTCCCGAGAAACTTTTTCGAGTGAAGGATATGCCCTTAATAGAGTCGCACTGGCTGCATCTATCAATAAACTCAATGCCCGTAGCTTCTCCGGTTTATCGAGCCAAGATCGCAAAGCTTACGCCGACTTGATGAACGATGGTAAGCTCAGCTCCGAGCAAATCCAAAAGCTTGCAACCGTTTCTCGCGAGGCACTAAGCGACTCGCGTTACGCTGGTCAAATGGATGCAGCAGC
>CAZKSF010000117.1:0-4266 GCA_964555405.1 uncultured Bacteroides sp. | reverse complement strand
GTATCTTCTTTTGCCGTTTGTATGAGATAAGTATAGTGGCGGTGTTCTCCACCCCGATAACCCATTCAGGGTGCCGTTTACTGATTACCTCCCATATAAAGATCATTGGCTCTTTCTGAGAGTAATAGTAAGAGCCATTTGTAAATACCTCGCCACCGATCTTTTTACATTCTTCTTCCTCATCCATTTCACCAAGCATAAAACCGGTCTGGTCTCCCAATGTAGGATTTTTCTTATCCCAATAGGGTAGGAAAAAGATTATATCTGATTTTTTCATAACGTTGACACTGAATAAATGTCCACCAAATATCAATGGAGTAGAAATAAGATAATAGATAAATATGTGACGAAGCACACGTTTTGAATCGCATTTTACTATTCAAAACGTGTGCCTCATTACATTATTTACCTATAACAATTGGATAAGCAAAATAACACTGATAATCATCAGGCTAATTGGACTACTGATATTTCAGACATTCGATTGGGTGTTTTCTTAAGGACAAAAGGCACAGCCATCGATCCATCGGGTCGAATCATGGCTTTCTTGCCATCTTTTTCCACCGGTATGAGTTCTCCTATGTTAAAAACTCTATTCTCAAATGGCTCGCAAGTGACGCCATCCTTGTTAACGAAAGTCCACATAGGATTTTTATCGACTTTAATGCTTACCAAAGCAGATCCATATTTGAACTCTCCGGCATCTTCAAAAGCCGGTTTTATAGCGATACTGCCTTCTGTGTTTAGGTATCCGTATTTTCTACCCGACAGGAATCTTATCATTCCTTCTGCCGGTTCATAAAGCCGGAGAGTAGCAGAGGGTTTAGTGAGTTCCTTTCCCTTGGTGTTGATCAGAATATACTTGCCGTCGTTCATTACGATAGCATACCCATTATTAAAACCTCTGTATACTGTTTCATATGCAGGAGCGATCGCCCATTCATTATTTTCGTTTAGGAAGCCCCATTTCCCATCTTTTTTTGCACCGATAAGACCTTCCGAGATATTCTCGATGCGTTCGTATTCAGCTGGAATCACCCATTTGCCTTCACTGTTCAAGAGACCATAAAGATCGTCCTTTTTAGCAATTGAATAGCCGGCAACTTCAAAACCTGATATTTGATCGTATTCACATTGTGTAATCACGCTTCCATCATAGTGTCTTAATCCATATTTTCCGGATTGATCTTGGACAATAATTACCGGTACCTGTTCCTCGACTCGGCATGATGAAAACTCATCAGGATTAAGGATGAATTTACCTTCCGGACTCATAACACCTTCCTTTTCTCTGAACTTAACAGTGACTTTTACGGGAATTCCCTCCGTACGTGGTGTGTCAATACGTTCAAATTCGACTTTGATGACTTCTTTTCCTTCAAGATCAAAGACGCCATACTTACCATCTTTCTGCACCTCTATAAGGGGATAAATACCCCATTGCTCCATGGAATCGAATTCGCATGGCAGTATGAAGCGACCGCTTTCATCCAGAAGACCATACTTCTCATCTTTTATTCCGGCGACATATCCTTCGAGTGGCTTATCCGTGTCATACATCAATGTTTCGATTTTGTCACAGATCTCATTCCCGTTTTTATCAATGATATATGTACGGTTATCTTTTGTCACTCTTGCATAGTTAGCGCTGAATGAAGATGCCTTGTCATATTCAAAAGGCAATACAATATTACCCTTGGTATCAATATAGCCCCATTTACCGTTCTTGCTTACCGCCGCCAGCCCATTGCTAAAGTGAACTATCTTATCATAAATTGGCTCTACGACAACACCATTTTTATCAAGGATTCCATTGCCATTCGGCTTGACGGAAAAGTCATAATAAGTCTCGCCGTCTACGGTCTGTTTAGCGGATGCCATAGATGTAAATAGACTGACTTCTTCATACTCTAAAGGTAGAATGACTTCGCCTTTGCGGTCAATGAGTCCTGTTTTATTCGCCATTTCCACTATTGCAAATCCATCTCTCCACATGTTTGCCGAGATATCATGCTTCACCCTGTCGTATACCGCCGGGATCACGAGGTTTCCTGTACGGTCGATGAAACCATACTTGCCATCAATCTTGACGCAAGCAAGACCATCCTCAAACTTAAAGGCTATTTCGTAATCAGGGGCGATTACTTCCTTTCCTTCTTTATCGATAAATCCGTATTTCCCATTTTTCTTCACCGCAGCCAAGCCCTCGCGAAAATAAGGGCTTGCAGAATCCTCATATTGAGGATCTACGATGATTTCGCCTTTTTCGTTAATGAAACCCCAACGACCATCCTTGCGCACGCCAGCCAGACCATCGTTGAATACGGAAACACTATCATATAGAGGCTCTACAGCCACAGTGCCATCAGTGCGGAGGAAACCATATTTGCCATCCTTCTTGAAGACAGCTAATCCATTCTCCGGATCGCCAATAAAGTCGTATGTATTATTGCTGATAAGATTACCATCCGCATCAATCATGGCATATTGTGCAGAATGAGTCGTTGCAAATTCTTCCCATTGTTGGAGACGTTCGTCTACTACATTTTTTATTTTCTTTGCCATTTCTTTAGGTTAGTTTAGTTTAAGGATAGTTTTATGTAATGTCGCGAATCCGTAATATCTCAATTTGAGATAACGATTAAGTTACTATGTGAGAGGAATGATTTTCAGAAAATTATACTGTCCTATTATATCCCATTTTATTGGTGGGTATTGAAACGACAAGTCAATCTTGCCATAAGTCGTATCTCCTTCATATGATGAAATTATCGTGTCGTCTGCGATACTGAATTTTTTATCTTTATTTATTATAAAATTCTGATTGTCGGAGAAAACGATCTCGCATACAAGCAGATTTTTATGCTCAACAGCATACTGTTCCAGGTTCTCGAGATCTTTATAGACCGAATGTCTGGCATCAGTTACTGCCGCCGCCTTAGAGTATTTAAGATATTTCAATTCAATAGCTGCGGAACAGACAGCTTGATTGTCTTTTAATATTTCAATCCAAATGTCTATTCTTGCGTTTTGATTCTTACTTTTGTTTGTCGGTGACGACAGATGTAGCTTCTTCTCAAGGATGATATTGAAGAATTCATCGGTAGAAAAGACGTTAAGACGCCCGAGTTGGAGTAGTATATTGCTGAGATGTAGCTGCATGGAGGCTTCATTCTCAATACTGATGCTCCCTCCCGCCACTTGATTACAGAAAAGCATGTAGGCATAATTGATGATTTGCTCCATGCGTTCTTTATAAATCATTAAATCAGTCATTTTTCTGTCATTATTATTAGGTATATTGTAACAAGTTATTCATACTCGAGCTTCGGAGTCTTTCTAATATTTTCATCAAGGATGAGGGAAGCTACATTTCTATAATAACCGTTTGAAGTGATTGTCCTTTCAGGTATTCGGGTATCTCTTTACATCTGACTGCTATCATCATTTTGTCAAATGGGATAGGTTCACCAAATGGAAGTATCTGATAACCGCAGTTTTCAGAGTTGTCCCTTTTCAGAGCCTGTTGCACAAAAACTTTCAAGTCTACGTTTTTCGAATCTGCTTTTATACAGTCAATGTTGTCGAAAAGCAGACCATCGTAAGCACATTCTCCCTTATCTATGAATTGATTGAGATGCTGACCGATAAGAATGTAGTCACTCTCATCACCATCTGTCAAATCAAAACATTTTAAATGTAATTCGGGATTATTCCGTTCTATCTCCTCTAAATGAATCCTATTGTCAGGATCCACTATCAAAACTGATGAAACTTTACCTTTGAACGTACTGAGCAACCATTGACGTTTCTCAATCCATTCATCCATAGTTCCATTTTCAAAATCGCTTAAATCAAGAGTACTCATAGGTTCTTAACGGCATATGTCACACCAAACGAATTGCTATGATGTAGACCATGCCGTTCTTAATCTTGTAGATAATAGCCAACGTTACAGTTTTACCACTTCAAAATGTGAGGCAACACAAACTGAAGCGGGGAGGTCTTTGCCAAGCTGCTCCTTAATAGCGGCTTGAATTTTATTAGCATCCACTGTGTTGACTCCGTTCGGAGTGATAACTTGTACTGAAGTGCCTTTAGGGATACCGTTTGAACCTCCCAGAGACATTTTTGAGGTAACTTTGAATTTTGCCATGGTTGTTTGATTTTAATTGGTTTTACTTCTTTATTTAACCTTTGACAAATTCCCGATAGGGTAGAAAAGAAAAAGGGTCACATCCTTAACTTTTCTCTCATTGGGTAGAT
>CAZKSF010000116.1:0-4290 GCA_964555405.1 uncultured Bacteroides sp. | reverse complement strand
GTGCCAATCTTCGCTTCGTTGTGTCAGTGGCCAAGCAGTACCAGAATCAGGGACTGTCTTTACCGGACCTCATCAACGAAGGAAATCTCGGACTGATAAAAGCCGCACGGAAATTCGACGAAACCAGAGGATTCAAATTCATTTCCTATGCTGTATGGTGGATTCGTCAGTCAATTTTACAGGCTTTGGCAGAACAATCGCGTATTGTCCGCCTCCCCCTCAATCAGGTGGGTTCTCTTAATAAAATAACAAAGGCACTCTCAAAATTCGAACAGGAAAACGAACGACGTCCTTCGCCTGAGGAACTCGCAGAACGTCTCGATGTTCCTGTCGACAAGATTGCCGACACACTAAAAGTTTCAGGTAGACATATTTCAGTAGACGCACCTTTTGTTGAAGGTGAAGACAACAGTCTGCTTGACGTGCTTACCAACGATGACTCTCCTATGGCTGATTCACCACTGAACCAGGAATCGCTTTCCCGCGAAGTGGATCGTGCTCTCCGTCAGCTACATGAACGTGAACGTGAAATCCTAAAGATGTTCTTCGGCATAGGCTGCCAGGAAATGACTCTCGAAGAAATCGGAGCGAAATTTGATCTGACACGAGAACGCGTACGACAAATTAAGGAAAAGGCTATTCGCCGTCTCAAAGGACAGAAGAGCAAGCTCCTGAAGAGCTATCTTGGTCAGTAAAGCACTTGTTTAAACAGATTTTTTATGAGCCGTCAGCGGAGATTTTCCGTCTGACGGTTTTTTTTGATTAATTCTCGGGCAAACAATATGGCACGGCATTTGTTGAATTTATAAAAAGCAAAACTATTTATATTATGAATTTTAATAATTTCACGATCAAGTCGCAGGAGGCAATCCAGAAAGCGGTAGAAATTACCCGTTCTTCCGGTCAGCAGGCTATAGAACCTGTTCACCTTCTGAAGGCTGTCCTGACCGAAGGTGAATCGCTGGTAAAGTTCATCTTTGCCAAGGTAGGAGCCAATATAGCCGGTGTCGACGCTCAGATCGACAGAGAAATAGCCGCTTTACCGAAAGTTTCTGGTTCGGAACCATATCTGAGCCGCACATCTAACGATGTACTGCAGAAAGCAATTGATATCGCTAAAAAACAAGGCGATGAATATGTGACTGTAGAAGCATTGCTGATGGCTCTCTTCGAAATTAACTCGCCGGCATCAACTATTCTGAAAAATGCCGGATTGTCGGAGAAAGAACTTAAAGCCGCTGTCGAAGAACTTCGTAAGGGTAAAAAAGCTACAGATCAAAGCGCTGAAGAAACTTATAATGCCCTCAGTAAGTATGCTATCAATCTTAACGAACGTGCCCGCAGTGGCAAACTCGATCCTGTAATCGGTCGAGATGACGAAATCCGCCGTGTTCTACAGATCCTTAGCCGCCGTACCAAAAACAATCCTATGTTGATCGGTGAACCAGGTACAGGTAAAACTGCTATTGCCGAGGGACTCGCTCAACGAATCGTACGTGGTGATGTTCCTGAAAATCTACGCACCAAGCAGATATTCTCACTCGACATGGGTGCTCTTGGTGCCGGTGCAAAATATAAAGGTGAGTTTGAAGAACGTCTTAAAGCCATCGTAAATGAGGTAACTCAAAGTGACGGCGAGATTATTCTGTTCATTGATGAAATTCATACTCTTGTCGGCGCAGGAAAGGGTGAAGGCGCAATGGATGCCGCTAACATTCTGAAACCGGCTCTTGCACGTGGCGAGCTCCGCAGTATCGGTGCCACTACCCTTGACGAATATCAGAAGTATTTTGAAAAGGATAAAGCTCTTGAACGCCGTTTCCAGAAAGTTATGGTTAATGAGCCGGACGAAAGTTCTGCAATCGCCATATTGCGAGGTTTGAAAGAACGCTATGAAAACCATCACAAGGTACGTATTCGCGATGAGGCTATTATTGCAGCCGTACAGCTTTCTGAACGTTATATAACCGACCGTTTCCTTCCTGATAAGGCTATCGACCTTGTTGATGAAGCTGCGTCAAAACTTAAACTTGAGATTGATTCTCTTCCGCAGGCTCTTGATGAAATTAGCCGCCGCATAGCCCAGAAAGAAATTGAGCGCGAAGCAATAAAACGCGAGGGCGATACTGCTAAGGTACGCGATATTGAGAAAGAAATCGCTACTATGCGCGAGGAAGAAAAGGAATATACCGCAAAATGGAAGGCTGAAAAGGATCTTATCAACCGTATTCAGCAGAATAAGATTGATATCGAGCAACTCAATTTTGAGGCTGACCGCGCCGAACGCGAGGGCGACTATGCCAAAGTGGCAGAAATTCGTTACTCTCGCATTCAGCAGAAAGAACAGGAAAATGCCACTATACAGGAACAACTGAAAATGATGCAGGGCGAAAAAGCTCTGATTAAGGAAGAAGTAGATGCCGAAGATATCGCCGATGTTGTTTCGCGCTGGACCGGCATTCCTGTTAACAAAATGGTTCAAAGCGAGAAAGAGAAGCTTCTGCACCTTGAGGAAGAACTTCATAACCGCGTGATCGGTCAGCATGATGCAATTACCGCAATTGCCGATGCAGTGCGCCGCAGCCGTGCGGGACTTAATGATCCGCGCCGTCCTATCGGTTCTTTTATTTTCCTCGGAACTACCGGTGTTGGTAAAACAGAGCTTGCCAAAGCACTTGCAGAATATCTGTTTGACGATGAGAATATGATGACTCGTATCGATATGAGCGAATATCAGGAGAAACATGCCGTATCTCGTCTCGTCGGAGCGCCTCCGGGATATGTTGGTTATGAAGAAGGTGGTCAGCTCACTGAAGCAGTACGACGCAAACCTTACTCTGTGGTGCTTTTCGATGAGATAGAAAAAGCTCATCCCGATGTATTCAACATCTTGCTGCAGGTACTCGATGACGGTCGTCTGACTGACAATAAAGGTCGAATGGTAAACTTCAAGAATACGATTATCATCATGACCTCAAATATGGGTTCGAACGTCATTCGTGATAATTTCGCTAAAATGACCCCCGATAATCGCGAGGAAACCATCGAGCGTACGAAGGGTGAAGTTATCGAAATGCTTAAGACTACCATACGACCTGAGTTCCTTAACCGTATCGACGAGATAATAATGTTCACACCGCTGAATGAGGCTGAAATCGAAGATATCGTAGGACTTCAGATCCGCAGCGTTCAAAAGATGCTTGCCGCTAACGGAATTAAACTTGAAGTCACTCCTAAGGCTCTTAAATATCTTGCAGAAGAAGGTTACGATCCTGAATTCGGCGCACGACCTGTCAAGAGAGTCATACATCGTCAGGTACTCAACCGATTGTCAAAAGATATTCTTGGGCAGAAAGTTGACCGTGATCGTCCGATAATAATTGATGCGGGTGAAGACGGACTCGAATTTAGAAACTGATATATAATACACAATTAATTATTTTCATTATGAAGAAGATCTTATTTTCATTATTAATGGCACTCCCAGTCATCTTCCTCGCATCTTGCGACAATGATGATGATTTACCTGATGTTGCGTTCAACATCGAATATTCCGGAGGTACTATATCTGACAATCAGTTATATGTCGTACAGGGAGATACGCTCAGAGTTGACAGTGTGTGGGTAACCCCGCAAAACAACTCTAAAAATGCTGCAATTCTGTCGGTGAACTATCGGCTTGACGGATGGCTTATTGCCAGTGTACCGTTCCAACCCTTTAAATGTACGATACCGACTGCATCCCTCGAACCCGGTACTTATGTTTTAGGTATTCAGGCTCCGGTGATCCAGGTTGATAAGACACCGGCTACAGCGTTTACGTCACGTACGGTTACCATTGTTACGGATGCTAGTCAGATTCCGGCAACCGGAAGATCAGTTGATATTGTTAAGCCGGATATGGCAAACAAATAAACTTAGATAATCCCTCTAAAAAGGCTTTTTCAGTGCATTTGCAATTGAAAAAGCCTTTTTTTTAACAAAAAAGACAAAAAAAACCGTCCGACATTACAATTATACAAAAAATAATCCATACCTTTGCAAAGACAAAGATTAACTATTTAATACACCCGAAGCAGTTGCCCGCGAGAGTAGCTGCTTTTTTGTTTCTCTTTAGGGTTTCATTTTGTTTTCATTTTGAAAAAAATCAATTTTTTCCGCTCAAAAAATTTGCACAATTCAAATATTACAGCTAACTTTGCACTCGCAAACGCAACAAAAGACATAGTTCCAAGCTCGGTCCCATAGCTCAGTTGGTTAGAGCACCTGACTCATAATCAGGGAGTCCTA
>CAZKSF010000115.1:0-4323 GCA_964555405.1 uncultured Bacteroides sp. | reverse complement strand
CACCTACAACTGCTGCTACTGAACCACCCTGCTTCTTGCAGAGTTCCTGAGCTGCAGCGATGTCGCCCTTCTGGAGGTTAGCCTTTACACCGGCAACGAACTTGGTGATGGCACCTTTACCTTTTGCGCTGCTGAGTGCGATGTAACGTTCAACTGAAAGTACGATTACGGTAAGGAAGAGAGTCTGGAGGATAGGCACGATGAATCCACCTTTGTAGATTGTTCCCCAGAGGTCGGTCGGGTGACCTTCTTCGAAGTGTGATTCATGTCCGAACCAGAAAATGAACAGGAGGACAGCCACAATAAAGCAGGCGATGATCACAAGGAATGCGTTCTTGATGCCGGCTACTTTATGACCGGTGTTCTTTGCTGCCGCGGGGCTAGCAGTAGGTTGAGTTCCCATAATTTAAAATTACTAGATGGTTGATTGATGTTTTTATAAGTGTTAAAAAAAATAGTTTTTCCGAATAGGGTCGTCAACTTGATTTTTGGAAATGGTATTGATTTTCCAAGGCAGGTTCCGACGTATTGCGTCACGGGGGGTGTGACGCAATGCAAGGCAAAATTATTACATTCTTTCGGTTTTACAAAATTTTTCTCAAAATTTTTCGAAAACATTTTTTTACAGTTTCGCAAACACCTGGATTTAAACTTCCACTCACCAAATTTTGGATATGATATGTAAACAAATATGAAAATTTGAGTTAACTTTGCATATTAAAATAAAAAAGAACAAACCAATACAATATCTTTAATGCTTACTCTGAATCTTAAGAAAGGTCTGGATCTGCAGCTCAGGGGAGGTATTCCCGCCGGCGGTGAATCGCCGGTAAGGGTCAACGCCGCCTCCGTAGCCGTTTTCCCCGCCGATTTCCATGGATTTGTGCCGAAGCTTGCAGTGCGCGAGGGCGACCTTGTCGCCGCCGGCGCGCCTCTGTGTGTCGGGAAGACCGCTCCCCGGATCGCACTTGTGTCGCCCGTGTCGGGGTATGTCACTTCGGTCGTGCGCGGCGAACGCCGACGTATCGAGCGTATCGTGGTCACTCCCGCCGACGAAGCGCCTGCACCTGTACGCCACGACACAGCCGCCGCCGGCACACCCGACGGACTCCGGGATCTCATGCAGGTTTCCGGCATCTGGTCGATGATGCGCCAGCGTCCCTATGACATAGTTCCCGAACCCGATGCGGTGCCTCGCGACATCATGGTCACCGCATTCGATTCCGCACCTCTTGCCGGCGACATGCTTGCCACACTCGATCATGACGCTTTCCGCCGTGGTATCCGTGCGCTTGCATCGCTCACCAAGGGTCGTGTCTATGTTGCCGTTCGTCCCGGAACCTCCCTCGCCGCCGACGGAGCCGAGACAGTCGAGGTCAGCGGTCCGCATCCGGCAGGACTTGCAGGTGTGGTTCTCGCCAATGTCGCCCCGGTCAACAAGGGTGATACGGTGTGGACTCTCGATGCAGTCACTGTGGCACGTCTCGGCGTGCTGCTCACCACGGGATCGGTTGATTTCTCCGCCTATGTAGCGGTCACCGGTTCCGAACTTGCCCATCCCTACATGGCTCGCACTGTGATCGGCGCCGATGTGGCTTCGTTGCTGCGCAATGCAGGCGTTATTGATGACGGTCGGCACAAGCGTTACATTTCCGGCAACGTGCTTACGGGAGTGCTCACGGCACCCGACAGCTGGCTGCATGCTCCCTGGCGTCAGATTACCGTCATTCCCGAAGGCGATGATGTCAACGAATTCATGGGCTGGGCATCCATGTCGCCCGACAAGATGAGCCGCAGCCGTTCGTTCTTATCCACACTCGTCCCCGGCAAGCGCTTCGCCCCCGATGCCCGGTTGCTCGGCGGACGCCGTGCCATGATCATGTCGGGACAGTATGATTCCGTACTGCCCATGGACATTCTCCCGGAATATCTCATCAAAGCCATCCTGGCACGCGACATCGACCGTATGGAGGCACTCGGCATTTACGAAGTGGCTCCTGAAGACTTTGCGCTCTGCGAATATGCCGATCCTTCAAAAATCGAGCTGCAGCGCATCGTTCGCGAAGGTCTCGACTGGCTGCGCAAGGAACTTTCATAATGCGATACACTCATCCTAATCAATCATACCGAAGTGTTACGAAAATATCTTGACCGCATAAAGCCGAATTTCGAACCGGGCGGAAAGCTCCACGCCTTCCGGTCGGTGTACGACGGCTTTGACACATTTCTTTATACCCCGAACACCACCTCGGCGTCGGGTACTCATGTCCACGATGCCATCGATTCCAAGCGTGTGATGATCATCGTGGTGCTGTCGCTCATGCCGTGTCTCCTGTTCGGCATGTATAATGCAGGCTACCAGAACTTCCTCGGCTCGGGCATTACCGACCGTCCCTTCTGGCACCTCATGGCATACGGCTTTCTCGCCATCCTTCCCCGCATCATCGTCACCTATCTTGTGGGTCTCGGCATCGAGTTTATCGTCGCGCAGTGGCGCGGCGAGGAGATCCAGGAAGGTTTCCTTGTCACGGGCATCCTGGTTCCGCTCATCTGCCCCATCAACACGCCGCTGTGGATGCTTGCCGTAGCCACGGCATTCTCCGTCATCTTCGCCAAGGAGGTATTCGGCGGCACGGGCTTCAACATCTTCAATGTGGCGCTCATCACCCGCGCGTTCCTGTTTTTCGCATATCCCGCGCAGATGTCGGGCGACCGTGCGTTCATACCCTCCGAACCGATCCTCGGTCTCGGCGGTACGGTTCACTATGCCGACGGCATATCAGGCGCCACTCCCTTAGGACAGATCGCCACCTATTCCGGTGAGGGCAACATGACCCTTGTAAACGTAATCGGCGAGCCTATCTCGCAGTGGGACGCCTTCCTTGGACTCATTCCCGGCTCGTTCGGCGAGACCTCCGTGCTCTGCATCCTCATCGGCGCCCTTCTGCTGCTTGCCACCGGTATAGCGTCGTGGCGCATCATGGTGTCGGTATTTGCCGGCGGTCTCATCATGGGAGCCGTGGCACATGCGTTCGCCACTCCCACCTATCCGGCATCATTCCTCTATCCCGCCGACCAGCTCCTTTTCGGAGGCTTCGCCTTTGCCGCCGTGTTCATGGCAACCGATCCGGTGACTGCCTGCCGCACCAATACCGGCAAGTGGATTTACGGACTGCTCATCGGTGCGATGGCAGTGATAATCCGCACCTATAATAACGGCTATCCCGAAGGCGCCATGCTCGCCGTGCTGCTTGGTAATGCCCTTGCGCCGCTCATCGACTGGTGTGTCGTCGAATCCAATGTACGCCGCCGCCAGGCACGCCTGCGCGCACAGACAGAGTCAAACTCTTAATCCGACAATCCAATGAACAAGCAAAGCAATCTCTACACGGTCATCTACATCATCGTGCTTGTAGCCGTAGTGGGCACCGCTCTCGCATGCACCTCGCTTGCGCTCCGCGACCGCCAGCGCGCCAACGCCGATGCCGATAAAATGAGCCAGATACTCCGATCGGTCGGTGTAGTCGCCGACGGCACGGATGTAATCGCCGAGTTCGACCGTTATATCACCTCGCAGCTCATCGTCAAAGCCGACGGCACTTCCGCCCCCGGTGACGCTTTCGCCGTCGATGTTGCCAAGGAAATCAAGCTTCCCGACGCTCAGCGTCAGCTCCCGGTATTCGTGTGCACGCTTTCCGGAGGTGACACCAAATATATTCTGCCGGTTTACGGCGCGGGACTCTGGGGACCTATCTGGGGCTATGTGGCGCTCGATTCCGACGGCTCTACCGTATATGGCGCGTTCTTCTCGCATCAGGGCGAGACCCCCGGACTCGGTGCCGAAATCGCCAAACCGGCGTTCAGCGACGAATTCCGCGGCAAGCATCTCTTCAAGGACGGACGCTTCCTGCCTATAGCGGTAGTCAAGGCGGGCCAACGCCCTGCCGGTGACGAAGATTATGTCGACGGCATCTCCGGCGGCACCATCACCTCCAAAGGTGTGGGAGCCATGATCGACGACTGCCTCAGTCCCTATCAATCCTATCTGTCAACCCTTCAAGCTAAATAATTGTCATGGCTGAGAAGATAAGTTACAAGGACGTGTTTTTCAACCCGTTCTCCAAGAACAATCCTGTAGTGGTACAGGTGCTCGGCATCTGTTCCGTGCTTGCCGTCACCGCCAAGCTCGAACCGGCGCTCGTCATGGGACTGTCGGTTATCGCTGTGCTGGCATTCAGCAATGTCATCATCTCGCTGATCCGCAACACCATCCCCACAAACATCCGCATCATCGTTCAGCTGGTGGTTGTGGCGGGTCTGGTC
>CAZKSF010000114.1:0-4847 GCA_964555405.1 uncultured Bacteroides sp. | reverse complement strand
TATTGGAAGAAGGCAATCAATGCACTCTCTATTCCATCCAATTCAGTACTGAAGATAACTCTGAGTATGAACGTTTCTATAATAAGTTCATAGAAGATGCAAAACTCAATAGAGATCTTCTGCGAATTGTCTAGATACTTGGGAAAATAGCCGACGAAGGTGCATTGGAACGCAGATTCCGACCCGAAGGAAAGATGATGGATTCGGTAGTAGCACTACCAGTACTTTCGTCTAAGTTGCAATTATATTGCCTGCGTCTTTCCAATGGTATTCTTATTCTTGGAAATGGTGGTGTGAAAAATTCGCGTACTTACGAAGAAGATGATTCATTACGCGGATATGTCATTAATCTTCAAAAATTTGAAGAACTGATAAAGGAAGGCAAGGAAAATGGTTCTGTGATTATCACAGAGAGAATAATAGAAACCGACAACACTTTTGAGTTATGAAAGAAGCAAAGAACGCATATCGAAAAATGATAGCATCTGTTCCTACAGACATAAAGGAAGAAATAGATTTGTCGTTTGCAGTTTCAGATCGAATAGACAGGCTGATGCATGAACGTGGTCTTTCAAAAAAGCAGTTTGCCGACGCTCTTGGTCGTCGTCCCAGTGAGATTTCCAAGTGGCTAAGTGGACAACACAACTTTACGCTTTCAACGCTGGCAAAGCTATCCTCATTCTTCGGTCAGCCAATAATTACTGTTAGATGAATGTTATCCGTGCGAAACTCAAGTAGTTATAATTCATCGAGATACTGAATAAGGGTCTTCAATGTGATAGCACCATCGACATCCTTGGATTCAAAAACCATGAAATACCGGAATTTGTCTCCGGCAAGATCAGCCCATTTTTTCCCTAATCTTATCTTATCACTACTTTCATCATTCGCAAGATGATCTCCTTTGGTTTCGATGAGTAGTGTCCTGCCTGACTTCATTCTTACAATAAAGTCAGGGTAGTGGTTGATGAAACCATTTATGACAAACTCTTTTCTCTCGCGGTTACGGTGCCAGAATAATACGTTGGGATGTTCGGCGATGGCGGCGATTGCGTCATATTCGAATCCATTTACGCTTTCTTCGGCTACATATAAGCCTTTGTCGATTCCGATCATTTCATCGCGAAGCGTGATTTTATCCGTAAAAGTGTAATGGGGTTTAAGCTTAATACGTCCGGTATCAAGCCATTTGGTAAAGGTCCTGCTTCGATGCTCTTTCAATAATAACTCAATTTTTCTTTTTATGGCATCCCGGGTGTGATAAATGTTATCAATCAGATTTTCAATCTGGTCGGAATCGAAGCGATCAATGGCACGTTTTACGAATCGTCTTATCGCAGGTTCCGGAACATCGTCAAGTTTAATCATGCCTGCGAGCTGACCGCTTATTCCCTCTTTTTTCGAGGCTGCTGATTTATCGACATATTGTTCGCGGATCAATTCAGTCAGACCCTTATTGTTTTTACGTACAGCATCACCGGAATCGGCAACATCAATTGTTATGCCGTCAGGCCGAACTATAGTGAAATCTATATCCGCATCTTTGGTCAATAGATCAAATCCTTCCGACAACATTGATTTATTCAGAGGTATCCACTCCTCATCAGAAAAAAACACTGAAAGATGGACTTTAGTATAGAAGATTGGCAGATTTGTCTGATCCGCTTCTTCTCTGAATTTATCGTTGACCGGATAATACATTTCCTTCGGAGTTATAGAGGCAAGAGGATCTAATTCCCCATTGCCGGATTGTTCATCAATAAGCTGTGTGTATTCTTTACTTACTTCTATTGCCTGTAGTTGCAGGTGTTGAATATCCGATGACAAAGTATCGGATTCGATCTCATTTTTTACTTCCTCCAAATCATTGGTGTCCAATTCCACATTTCTTGCCGGAAATTCTTCACAACCCTCACTGATAGTCTCGTCGGAAAACAGAGAGTTCATCAATTGAAATGGATGTTGCGACTGAACTTCTAAGGAGTCGGACGTTACGTCGCGGAAATCCCTGCGACTGAACCCAACTTTCTGTAAAGAGCGTATGATGCCGTCAATGGTATTGCGAAAATCATTGCTTGAAGTAAAGACGTAGGAGAGATTCAACAGATTGATTCCGTGCTGAGAGGTATAAGGCTGACGCAGGATTCTACCTAAAATCTGTTCCACATCCACTTTGCTGGTTTTATTGGCAAGGGTGGCAAGAATATATGCGAACGGACAGTCCCAACCCTCTTTAAGGGCGTTGACAGTTATGATGTATCGGATTTCGCAGTCGCGGCTCATAAGGTCGATTCCTTTCAGTTCATCCTTATTTGCCGTCTTGATTCCGATCTGATTTTCAGGAATTCCAACTGCAATCAATTGCTGCTTGATCTTGTCGAAAGTCACGTTATCCTCGTCAGTTTTCGGTTGGGCCTGAAACAAACCGATCGGACGTATGTATTTGCCTCCGTTTGCCTCATTCACCTTTGCCAGTTTTTCAAGACTGTTACGCATCCTGATTGCCGCACTCAGCACATCGCGCGGTGAATTGCGGTTCTCTACAATTACCGGTAGTTTCACCATATTTTCCTTTTTCAACTGCATTGCGTCCACAAAGGAAATGATATTGCTGTTATCGCGCGGGGTTGCGGTCAGTTCAAGAATGAAGCGGGGATTGAGATTAGCCAGCATCTCGTCACGGAGATCGGTCCGGAAATTATGACTTTCATCGACAATTACAACCGGATTCTGTTGCGCGATAACCTGTATGAGTGCCGTTGGATCAGTGCCCGAAATCATTTTTTCGGGGTGAGGAAAATGTTTTGACTGCTCAAAAAAGTTTTCATTCTCCCTGTATGCTTTAGGTTTGTTCTGTTCTGCCGATGCATCTTTTTTAGTTTTTACTGTCTCCACAAATGACTGGGCGCTCAACACCATAATGACGAGTTCCGACTGCAATTGCTCGGGCTTGAGACCTTTGCCAAGTAATGCTGATTCTTTATCAACTACCGTCACTCTGTGGCTGAAAAGTGAATCAATGGCTTGACGATAAGGATGCGCGGGATTCTGCAATTTCTCAATAGTCTGTTTCAGAATGGTGTCGCTTGGAACAAACCATGCGACCACTTTAGGGAAATCACCGATCTGCAAAGATTGAAATATGCGTCCTATCGCATTACAGGCAATAAACGTCTTGCCTCCGGCGGTTGGTACTTTCAGAGTTACACGCGGTACATTCTTGATGCTGTTTGTGTATGGTCGCAAGTAGTTGCTGTCGATCCTGTGAAGTGATACACCGCGACATTCCTCCCAATAGCGGTTGAAGGCTTCAGTGAGCGAATGGCTCTCGTTGAGAATATGGATATAATCATCCAAATCTCGAAGCGTCTGATGTTGATAATTCTTCAGTTCCATTTGTCAGAATCGGTTTATATCGCGTGGAATCTTTTTAAAAGTAATATTCATTTTAGCCAATTGCTCTCTGTCGATGGTGCAGACATCAGCGTAAATCACATAATGATCGGCTTTGGCAGGTACAATACTGAGGGTTGCAGGACTCAGCGTTGTAAGTCCGTCAGGCAGATAATAGAAGAAATATCCGGTCCCATCCTTGTAATCAAGGAGAAAGGGATAATCTTCGCTTTGTGGACGCGAAAGATACTCTCGGGTCTCCGAGAAATAGATATACTCCCTGATTTTTGCTTCGCCAACATTCTCATTCAGAGTATCCTCATCGGTGAAAAGTGTTTCGCCTAATTCATAAAAATCGAAACCACCACCAAGTCCCGGCATAGTGCCGTCAACGTCGAGTTCGCCGATCACCACTATCGCGTTATCTTTTACCGTGGGTTTGGCAATCTTTGTGAAACGATCTGCATTAGCCTCTCTAATAGAATTGGCTTCTGCCAAGAACTGAGGAACTTTCGAGAGATTTGACGAGGTCAACGCCTTACGATATAGCTCTTCCTTGACCTTCCCTTTATACGGATAACCTGACATTACGCGGCGCACCCGTTCGGCGGTAAGATCTTCCGCATAGTCCATAAGCTCAACAAGCACGAACTTACGGTTCCCTTTGTCTTTTTTGTTTTGCGAAAGAACAGCGTGTGCCGTTGAGCCGCTGCCGGCAAAGGCATCCAGCACGATAGAATCCTCATTAGTCGCAATCTGCACAATACGCCCAATGAGCGAAGATGGCTTGGGCGTTTCAAACGGACTTCGACCACCGAATATTGCTTTCATTTCCTTTGTGGCAGAGTCAGTATGACCGACTTCGGAATAATCCCAGAAGGTCGTAATCAATTTCCCTTCAACGGCTGTAAGATAAGTTTTACGACGAATACCTCCTTGTCCATTCTTAGTGAAGTAAAATCGGGGCCATGGACCTGTTTCCAAAACTTTCTGAGCTTTTTCCCGAGATTCTTCGAGCGAGTTCTTCAGCATTATCGCCTTTACCCCGGGACGCACGACCTCAACAGGAACACCACAGATTTCAGCTCGTTTTTCTACATCGTGCAATTCTCGAAGTTCATATTCGCACCAGCCGGTCATTATGTGGAGTAAGTCTTGCTGACCAAATGTCCAACAACGTCCATTGGTAGGATAGACTAATTCGCCTGTAAAAGGATTTTGAATTGCATAAACCATTCCCTGGTGAGTAGAAGCACCGGGAGCAAAGGCATCGCTACTAGTCCATAGTGCGAAATCATTATCCGGATTTTTATAACTATTATCCATCTCCTCATCACGTTCCAATCGTTTTGGTAGCCAATCTTTTGACTTGCTGTAAACGAGGATATGATCAGTCTCGGTGGGTATACCCTTGGAGTCGTTTCTCGGAGAGTAGGTTTTATGCCAGATTATGT
>CAZKSF010000113.1:0-4847 GCA_964555405.1 uncultured Bacteroides sp. | reverse complement strand
CAAAGATCGCTATCAAAAACGCCACAAAAAAGTCGGCTGAATTCGGATGGTTACAAAGTAGGGGCGGCGATATATCGCGCCCACATCCACATTCAAGAAATGAGGGGTGGATGTAGAATTCGATGCACAACATCGCGCCCTCATCCACAAGGGTTTGGGTGAGGGCGCGTGGCACTACTTGTAAAAAAAGCCCCGGGCGACTATGTTGAGAGTCGCTCGGGGCAATAGGTATTGTGCAGGCTATCACGCCCGCACAATTTTCATTTATTCTTTGTAAGCGTGTTTGAAACCGTTCTGTTTCTGCCATGCTCCACGGGTGAAGTCGGGGAATTCAACAGGAGCATTTCCGTTCTCGATAGAAATAGCGCTCAACGGGCCGAGGGCACACCATTCAGCCAAGTCGTAAACGTCCATGTCGAGAGGAAGACCGTTACGCAGACAGTAAATCAGACGATAGTCCATGATGTAGTCCATACCACCGTGACCACCTACACTCTTGGCAACTTCGCCAACTTCGCGAATGATGGGGTGAGTGTACTTCTCGAGGAGAGCATCCTGCTGATCCTTTGAGATGAAATTGTGGGCGTTCAGGTTCTGATAGTCGGGAACTGAATCCTGGCTGAGTGCGTCCGGTTCGAAAGCGTAACCCGAAATAGGATACTTGTTAGCAAAACCTTTGGTACCGGTAAGCTGATACATACGTGAGTAAGGACGCGGGTTAACTACATCGTGCTGGATGTGGATAGTCTTACCGTTGTTGGTACGGATCATTGTCATGGTGTGGTCACCGTTAGCGAATGCGCTGTCAGCGATCTCGATACCACGACGTTCGCGCAGATAAGCAGGACCGGAAGCAGCCTTGGTATCCATAGCTACGAGAGTGGTCATGCGGTCGCCACGGTGAATGTCAAGAAGCTGGCAAGCCGGACCGATGCCGTGGGTAGGATATACGTCACCACGGTGTTCGCGGTTGTAAGTCATACGCCAGTCATTCCAATATTCATCCCAGAAATCGCTGAGGTTGTGGATATAGCTACCTTCGGTGTGAAGCACATCACCGAACAGACCTGCCTGTGCCATGTTGAGAGTATTGATTTCAAAGAAGTCATATACACAGTTCTCAAGCATCATACAGTGACGTTTGGTCTTTTCAGCAGTGTCGACAAGACCCCAGATCTCATCAAGATTCATAGCTGCGGGTACTTCGATCGCAACGTGACGGCCTGATTCCATTGCATGACGTGCAATAGGATAATGGCTGTTCCAGTCGGTTGCGATGTAAACGAGATCGATGTCATCGCGTTCTACGAGTTCGCGCCATCCGTCTTCGCCGGAATAGCCGTCGACTTTAGCAAGACCGTTACGTTCAAGAATACGCTGGCATTTCTCGACATTAGCAGTGTCAAGGTCGCAAAGGGCTACGATCTCCACACCGGGAATGTGAGTGTAACGGTCAACTGCCGAAGGACCACGCATACCGAGTCCGATAAAGCCTACACGTACGGTGTCGATAGGATCGACAGCAAAACCGATAAGATCGGTCGCACCTTCCGGACGCGGGGGAATCTCAGTAGCGATCGCATGGGGAGCGTCGTTAGCTGACGACTGGCATCCTGTAGCCGGAATCAGCAATGAAAGCGCTGCTACGGCTGAAATCAATAATTTTTTCATTTAATTAAACAGGTTGTTAGTTTGAAAGTATTTAATTGGTTAATAAAAAGTGTCATTTACATTCGTGTATGAGACCGCGTCGGTAGCATGCCAGAAGTTTGTCAAGATCGGTGACCTGTGCGGCAAGCTCACGACCCTTGTCAGTATCACGCACCAGCAGACGTTTCTCCTTGAATTCGGTCAGGACGGTATTGCTGATAATATCCTGTCCTTCTTCTACAGCCTTTACTTTTGATTCAAACGGCTGATGCTGTACAAGCTGAAAACCGCGCGAATGGAACACGAGCGTGTATCCGGCTATACCGGTCTCAGTCTGATAGGCACGCGAAAAGCCACCGTCGATGACCAGACGTTTTCCTCCAGCCTTTACGGGACATTCGCCCTGACTTGCGCGTACAGGCACATGACCGTTAATGATATGCGATCCCTCGGTCGGCAGACCGAACTCTGTAAGAATCCGGTCGCACACCGCCGGATCATTGGCAAGTGTATAATATGCGCCTTTGACCTCGGTGTGAGTTTCAGGATCAGCAATAAGGTAACGTTCGAATGTGGTCATTTTCGATTTGTCGAAAAGCGGCGAGTCGGGTCCGCACCACAGATACCACATATAATCGACGGCGTACTGACGGTCGGCGGCATCGCTGTTCTGATGACATGCCACCTGCACTATCTGGTCAAGCCGGTCAAGCAATTTCCGTCCGCTGAATGTCTCCCCTGCTACGGTAACTTCGCGGAACGCACCGTCGGCGGTCATAGGCACCGAAGCATGATATAGTAGATTGTTGTTACAGGCAAGATAAAAAGACCCGTGGCGCAAAAGACAATATACATGCCGGCGCAGTTTCTCGCTATTGACAAACGATGAGTGCAACTGTTTCACGATCGACTCCTCTTCGGGAGTCAGCCGGTATGGATCCGCAGGATCAACGGTTGGCCATGACTTGTCAATCAGTTCATATTCTTTTCCGTCGAGAGTGACAACACCCCGTGAATAATCGATTCTATGAAGCAGTCTGCGGTCTTCGAGTCCGAATTCCTTCCGAGATTCGGCAAGCTGTCCTTCGAGTTTCCACTGGATTACCGACATAGCCTTGTGCATCTGAGCGGTTATGCGTATTTCCTTGTCGGTATATATCCGGTTTGTATCCTTGATACGTGGCATGTACACCTTCAAGTCGTCATCAGCATATACTTCCATAGCATATGTGGCAAGAGGGAGCAGATTTATACCATACCCCTCCTCCAGAGTGTCGAGGTTGCCGTAACGCAGTGATATACGCAGCACATTGGCGATGCAGGCGTCATTGCCGGCAAACGCACCCATCCACAGCACATCGTGATTGCCCCACTGGATATCGACCTGGTGATAATCGCACAGAGTGTCCATGATGATGTGGGCGCCCGGACCACGGTCGTATATGTCGCCTACTATATGGAGGCTGTCGATGGCAAGACGCTGTATTAGCTCGCCCATCGCTATGATAAAAGCATCGGCACGGCGTGTTGTGATGAGCGTCGATATTATCTGATTGAAATAGGCGTACTTATCGGGATCGCCAGCCGTCTCATGAAGCAGCTCCTGAATTATATAGCTGAAATCGGCAGGAAGCGCCTTGTTGACTTTCGAACGTGAATATTTCGATGAGACGCTCTGGCAAACTTTCACCAGACGGTTGAGTGTTATTTCATACCACTCGTTTATGTCGGGTTCGGTTTCCTTGACGAGCCTCAGTTTTTCGCGTGGATAATATATCAGTGTACAAAGTTCCTTCTTCTCCGCTTCACGTAAAGTCAATCCAAAAATTTCATTCACCTTACGTTTTACAGTGCCGGAAGCATTTTTCAGCACATGCTGAAAAGCCTCGTATTCGCCATGTATATCGGTCAGGAAGTGTTCGGTACCTTTAGGAAGATTCAGAATCGCCTCCAGATTTATAATTTCGGTAGAAGCCGACGCAATGGTCGGGAACTGACGTGATAGCAATTCAAGATACCGCAGGTCGGCACGCAACTCGGCAGTAGGATAATGTATATGCGGAGGTGTCATGACTTACTGTCTTTAATGGTAGCTAAACAACTGTATAATTGAGATACGATTTCGGCATCAAGTCCGCAGGAAGGGTCAGGGTCACGTGAGATGATTTCTGAAAGGAGCATCTGAGCCGGAGCGAAACCAAAAGAAACCGACTCTTCGATGAGCCGTTTGCCCGTGCCGGGATCGCGTACGGTGCCATCCCCTACCATATACATAAGTCCCCGGGTAAACAGTGACTCCGGCATATGAGCGTCAACGAGTTGTTCGAACAGGGAGGCGGCACGCTTGAAGTCACCTTCAGATACAGCTTTAAGCGCCTGTCTCTCCCTGATCAGGGGGGAATCGACAGATTCATCCGACAGCTTACCGCCATTGTCCTTTAGCGCGACTGCTATCCTGGCTAATTGATTGCCGGATTCAGCTGCTTGATTTATTATGCGAGTCAGATCAACAGTTCCGTCTTCAGCACAATCCTCCGCGGTAAAGAGCCTGTTTATATATGGCTCAAGAGTGCGATCGCCGCTTTCAAGAGCCAATGCCGCATATACCCGTGCCGATTTCAGATCGGGATTATCTTTGTTCAATTCATTCACGACTGTAAAGTTGAGAGCAACCGGATCAAGAACACTTAACGCGCGTTCAATGAACGTTCTTGATTCTTCCGATTTCTCATCAGCCATGAAAAGAGTAATGCCGAGACAAGCCATAGCCTCAGACAGACCGGCATGAGCTGCTTTACGCAGCCACTCCACGGACTCAGCGGAATTAAAGCCTGGTGTCAGGCATGCCATTTCCATACATGCGAGAGGATGACCCTTATCTGCCGCCAGGCGGCAAAGACCTACAGCCCTCTCATGATCCTGATTAATACCATAGTTTCCGTTTTCAACAGCCATTGCAAGATGATACAGAAGATCGGGAGAAAGAACAACTCCGCCTTTTTCGGTTCGGTCAAGAACTGAAAAACATTCTTCAATGGTATGATTAGCGAACTCGGTATTCATGACAACAAAGTTACGAAACAAAAATGAGCTACACAAAAAAAGCGTCTGTAAAACTTTATAGTTAAACAGACGCCAAGCTATCAGTCGGGGTGACAAGATTCGAACTTGCGACCACACGCCCCCCAGACGCGTAC
>CAZKSF010000112.1:0-4937 GCA_964555405.1 uncultured Bacteroides sp. | reverse complement strand
CGGATTGGAGGAATTTAAGGAGGCTATCTCAAAATTCAGGATATTCGCTTTATTTCCACCATGCGCACGCATGCCGGTCCGCAGTCCATAGCATCATATTGGCGGGTGAATTTTATCGTCTTAATCAACGGCTTCCGGTCTTAGACTGATCAACAGAGTTGTCGGCATTGACGCGCTTGTTGACGCCCTGCTTCTGACGGCCCCACTGCAGATTGTAAGCCACTTGGATCAGAGGCATCGGAGACATGGCAAGGCGCACATGCTTCTCATTAGTGTTGTAATGGTTAAGCAAGCGCGAACCCTGGTCGTATTTGTTGAACGGCATGAGGAGACCAGCGCCAAACTGCCACTTCTTCCAGTTGTAGGATAGCATCACAAGGGAATTTTTCTCACCCCATGTTTCTCTTTCGCCTATTAGCATGGCGGAATTATGACTATATTGGGCAATCAGGTTGAAACCCCAGTGATATGCCATGGCTGTCACCTCGCCACTCCAGTTGTATCTTGTGATATCATAGCCTGTGCCTTTGGTTGTGGTGAGGCCATAACGTAGATAACCCGAAAGATTAAACCATCCCGGAATAACATTGATATCCGGCGATATATAGGCAGAAAACCATCTGCGACCACGACTGTTTTCATACGACGACACAAGCCTCTCGTCGCGCCATTCATAAAAGGGTGCGATAGCATCAGGCGACACCTGCCAGTTGAAGCCTACAGTGCCCGATATTATGTTGCCACTGTATGAGTACTGGGCATCGATGCGGTAGGTATTGTAGGTTTTCAGATCAGGATTGCCTTCCTGCCATTGGAAAGCATCAATCTGTTGGGCAACACTGTTGGTTTCGGACAAAGACGGTGATACTTGCCAGGTATAAAATGCAAGGTACCATCGGGATGAATTTCCCGGACGGTATGACAAGGTAAGGCGGGGCCGAAGATTCCATGAATTGTTTCCAAGTCGGGTCTCACGCAACTTAAACGATGAGTATTGCGCACCTAAGCCACCCGTGATTGTCATCTTATCAAGCATATACATATATTCGCCAAAGAAATATACCTGATTCTGGTTTTGGTGATATTTTTTACCTCCGAGATTTTCATAGGTGGATTGATTGCTGCGTCCGCTGTATGACACTCCGGCTGTAAGCCTTGATCGTCGCCATTGTTCTGTATAATTGGCTTCGAGGGCATACGAATAATTCCGGTCTCTGATCCGGGTGCGTATATCAGTAAGGATATCCCCGCTCTCAACATCATTTTCTAAGTGATGATGGCCTGCGTAGCCTGTATAATACGACGTTCCGGCGTCAATGGCCAGTATGCGGTTATTGGTCAGGTGTTGCTCCACATACAACGACACGCTTGGTTGGAATCCGTGAAAGTCATCCTTATCCCTTACAGCCACTTTATCCTTGCTGTCGCTTAATGTCAGTATGCCTCTGTAGTCTTCGACTACGGAAAAGTTCTTGAATCCCGACAAACTCGCATATACCACGGTGGTATCAGGCTTTGTATATGAATATGATAGAGTTGCCGTTGCGTTATTTCCTTTCAGTTTACCATCCACCGGACTCTCGTCGCGGGTAAGCCTTCTGCCGTCAGGTCGTGTGAATGTCTCGTAGTAGTCTCGATACGTTTTTATATCGGTCAATTTACCCGATATATCGAGCCCCCACTGCGACTTGCCATTATTGAGCTTTACCGACATTGCGCCCTGTCCCCAGGGCACATTCAAGGCCGGCATAGCTTGGACCATAAGCGATCCTCCCAGCCCGGGATTCCTTACAATAAGATTGATCACCGCATTGGCGCCTTTATATTTCAGGCCGGGATTTTCAATCCACTCCACCCTCTTGATATCTTCGGGTGCCAATGTTTTCATCTGTTCAACTGATGCCATACGACCATTGATTCGGATTTCCACACCATTGCCGAGCGATGACACTGATCCCAACACTTCGTTGATTGTCAAGGTAGGTATTTTGAGATTCTGCAGAAGCTGAATACCATTTTTCGACATAGCTTTGGCATCGGGAGAAGGTATATAGAGATCCATATCAGACTTATGCAGCACCTTTGGTGCCGACACCACGACCTCGTCAAGAGCCCTTGTGATAGAATCAGTTACTACCTCCTGTGCCACTGTTGTTACAGAAAGCGCCAGAGTGCCAAGTACCATAATCACATTTTTTGTATATATATGGGTTAGAATATTGCTCACGATTCGATACGTTTTTTGAGTGGTGTATTATTAAAAACCTCAGTTTTCGTATTTATTACATTTATAACTGATAATAGAATAGTCATTGCATGACCAAATCATTTTTTCCATAGTTAAGACGGCATTGATTTTTCCGCAAAATTATGAGAGACAGATTTCATAGATAAAACACAAAAGGGTATTATCAATGATTTTGGTTTAATAATTACCCTTTTGTGTAGTATTGTATGCGTCATATGAGGAATCTTTGCTACATTTGCGCTATTATAACCACTTCAACATTATGACTACAAATATCCAAGTAGGTGACTTCTTTTCACTTCAAAATTCGGTGGAGAACATCACTGAGGCTGATTATGAAAAGACCGGACTCATAATAGAGGCCGCGAGGGCATTTGAGCGGAGCACATACCAATGTGTCTATATAATAGACTATTTCAAGAAGGGATTCCTTTACGTCTCCAACAATATTGCTCGACTTTGTGGCGGAGAGGCAGAAAAGATAAAGGACTTTGGCTATAGGTTCTATATTGACTATGTGCCGCCGGAAGACTTGAAAATGTTGGTAGAGATAAATAACAAGGGATTCCAGCTTTTCAATACTATTCCCATAGGAGAGAGAAGAGACTACACCATTTCCTACGATTTCCACATAAAAAGGGGGAAGCGTAAGCGACTGGTAAATCATAAGCTGACTCCGCTTATCTTGACTAGGGACGGTAGGATATGGCTGGCTATATGCACAATATCCCTCGCTGCCGGTAACGAACCAGGTAATGTGATTATGAAGAAGTCCGGTTCCGGTATGTTTTATCAATACTCCCTCTATGAGCATAAGTGGGAAAAATGTAGAGAAATAACACTTACGGACAATGAACGTGAGGTTCTTTCTCTATCCACACAAGGATACACGATGAACGATATTGCCGATAATATATGTAAGTCGGTTGATACCGTCAAGGCTTGCAAGCGCAGTATATTTCAGAAATTGAATGTGAGGAATATAGCGGAGGCCGTAGCCTATGCACAGAACCATCAATTGATCTAATTGGTTCAGGCCGGATCACATCGCAGCGATGAGAAATAAAACTTAGGAAAATACTTTACATCTTTTCCGGTAATTATATCGAACATTGCATTTACGCAGAGTCCGGCAACAATCCACGATGCAACGGAGAGTTGGGGTGGAGGTAATTCTTCTGACTCATTGCGGTATGTCTCAATCACATTATCGAGCCATCGGTTTGGCATATTCCAAAATGTGCAGTATCGTGCAACGAAATCTGCCATTTTCAGCTCGAATCCCTTATAAGAATGTGCCACCTCTGTGAGTTGATACCCTCCGGGTTTTACTATTGTGAGAAATGCTCCCCAGCCGAAATTGTAAGGATGTAGAACTGGGATTTTTTTTTGAGAACAAAGATCGTCAAATACAAATGGAATGTCACTCTTGAAGTCGAGTGCGTTAATTGCGATGTCAACCCCTTCAAGAAACCCCTTCACATTACCTTTGTCTATGAATGTGTCATAGTATTGGATATTTGCTTTAGGGTTTATCCTCATTAGCCGCTTTGCGAGGCATTCGACCTTAGATTTTCCGATGTCGCTTTTCACATAATTCTGACGATTTAGATTGGTAAGTTCTACCTTATCTCCGTCCACGATTACAATACTCTCAAAGCCAAATCGCAGGGCACACTCGGCAATTATACTACCTATTCCAGCCCCTCCAAGCAATATGCGTGTAGCACGAATCTTTTCCTGCTCTTCTTCGCGTACATAAATTCGGTTTCTGTTATATCTGTTCATCAGAGTATATATTATGGTACAAAGATAGGTCGGGCGAAGTGAATTGGAATAACACAAAAGGGTATTTCTTATCTTAGTTGTTATTTATAGGGTCAGTCAAATTACGTTTTCTTGAGGAATTGCCGCGCGCTTTACGGCAACACCCAGCGGGGTGATGACAACTATGTTTCCATCATTATCCATAGTTACCCAACCTCTCACTTTGAGGGTGTAAACTATTTTGTTTTTACCGACCTCTGTTAAAATATAAGTATTCTTATTATCAGATCCGCGATTAGTTCTGTATATATCATATTTGCGATTCCTCTTGTAAACCTCAAAGGTTGAGACATACTTTCTTTTAAAATAGAATTCCGAATCGGGAATAAGAGTTACACTTCCATCATGACTTATTTCATTAACATCTCTGCAATATACCTCGACAAGCAGTCTGAAACCGTCCGTTGCCTTAGGGTTGATTTCACCGCCTTCAACTGTATATATAGTATCACAAAGAATATAGGGAGCATGAGCAGCCTCTTTTTCATACCACAATTTTTTTGTTTGCTGCTTCCAGTTTATTTTTTTGACGATGCTGTCACCCACACTGCAAACATAGAAATCTTTATTATTTTGCCAGTAAATTATATCATCGCTGCCAAACTGACCATCTATTACCCTCTTATCCAAGTTCGGAACTGTCAGAGAGAGTCGCTCTCCATTGTGTACATCATAAACTGCAGCATAAGGTTTGCCGATCTTATATATCTCTCCATACCTAAACCCAATGCCATGATTTAACAACAATATTTTTCTTCCGGATAATTTGATTATTGAAAACGCGCCTCCTTCATCAGGTAATGCGGCCATTTAATTTACCCATCAGGTCAGGCGAAATGTTTAGACTGTGTAGATTTTCATG
>CAZKSF010000111.1:0-5260 GCA_964555405.1 uncultured Bacteroides sp. | reverse complement strand
CTTTGCCGATTTCCTGAAGGTCTTTGTCAAGCGACGCGCTTTCGCTGTTGGTAATTGATTTTGTAATCTTTAATTGTCTCATTCGCTTTCTGAGAATTTTTGGTGCGCGAAATTAGTAAAAAAATCGCACTTTTGCAAGAGTTTAATCTTATAACGTTTGAGAGGTGTTAAAATTATCCGAAAAATAATTTTTTTACTTTTTTTATTGCGGGTTGCAACCTTTTGCTTAAAGTTGCGTCCAATTCATGAAATCATAAAAATCAACAAACATCATAATAAATAACAAAATGAACATACTGTTAAAAACTCTGATTGCGCTGATAACGCTGTTTAGTCTGTCATCGTGTGATGAACTTACTCGAATCGAACCCGATTCCTGGCAGCGAAATGAGTTCGAATCTCAGGTACGTAGGTCAGTGCGTCGTGCCGTGATGACTCCGGGTATTGATAATGGTTCAACGCTGATTGTTTCAACTGATGGAGATACACTCATAGCGCCGGCTGATTCGATAACGCGTGCTACACCGTCAAAAATTATATATGTCGAGATCCAGTCTCCACGGTATCCCGGGGCTATTTCAAGTAGGGGACTTGCCATGACTACAACCATCGTAGTCATAGGAATTATATTCTTGCTTTTATTAGTTATTCTTTCCGGAGTGTTCATCACTGTGTGGCGTAGACAAAGCGGTCGTAACAATACTATTAAAAGTGCGATAACCGATTCATATCATCTTCCTGAATCGTTTTATACGGGAATTCCGTCCGCTCCGCCGGTCAATATAACCCAGTATGTAGTGTCCGACACACCCTCGCCCAAGGATGCGGAAAAAACCGGGGACAATCAGACACCGCCAATTCCTAACCAGACTACTTTAAATCAATCGGAACCTCTTGTCGCCGATTCCATCAATTCAGGTATTAAAAATGTACTTTCCGGACTCGGCGCTCCTGTAGGAGGGCACCGTACGAAGCAACTTTACACAAGTTTCTCATTGATCGGTATAGGTGTAATGCTGTTTCTTGCTTTCGCCTGCTCAGGAAATGAAGGTATGGGTTTTTTTGTAGGAGGTTCACTTTTTGTACTCGGAATTTCGAAATTTCTCTCAATCCATTTGAGCAAACGTTTCTGATTCACAGGACAAATGTTGACCCGATTACAGGAAATAGCATTGATAGCCCGATGCATTGCGGGTGACGACCGCAATGCATTCGGCGAGCTGGTCGAGGCTTATGCCGATGACATCCGCCGACTCCTTATGAGTCTGACGGGCGGAAATGCGGCATTGGTCAACGATCTCTCGCAGGAGGTGTTTATCAAAGCTTTTCTTTCTATAAGGTCATTCAACGGTATAGCTCGTTTTCGAACCTGGATCTATCGAATCGCTTATAACGAATACATCAGTTATAAGCGGCGTGAAAAAGTACATCAGTCAATAGATGATCTCGTAACTGTTTCCGGAGAAGAATTACACGACATTGAGTATGAGTCAGCCTCTTTCTCCGAAAGTTCCGATAAGATTATTCATCAGGCTTTGATGAATCTGCCTGAGAACGAGCGTGTGGTAACACAGTTGTTTTATTTTGATGATTTTTCAATAGCAAAGATATCGTCAATAACCGGCTTCCCGACGGGTACTGTGAAATCGTATTTACATCGTGCCCGTCAAAAACTCTCTTCATTATTAAAAAATTATTATAGCTGATATGAAAAAATCCGAATATAAAGACAAAGATATTGATCGACTCATCAGGAAACAACTTCGAAAAGAAACACCTGCTCCTCCGCGCGATGAATGGTTCGTAAAAAAGGTTTTGAACCGTTTGCCTCCCCGTCGCCAGTCAATATTTGGTGTTCCTGAAATAATAGCATGTTTCCTTGTTGGTCTTGGCGGACTCATTCTCGCCATTCAACAGACGCGTCTGTTTATTGTTACCGCCGATCCGCTTGAATTTGATTTTACTAAGTTGATTTGCTCTCTTGGAGTATGTATTCTTACTTCACTATATCTATTAATTCCTTCTCTACGTAAGTGTTAAAAATCATATTGCCAAATCTTTTGCTTTTCTTCGGGTAAAATTGATTAATTTTGCAGCCTAATTCTGCAAAATTATGTCACTACCTGCCAATACTTCACGCCACGGATTGATAGCATTATCGCCCGTGGCTGTTTTTTTAATTCTGTATCTTGTCGTTTCGATAGTTATAGGTGATTTTTATCGAATGCCGCTATCTGTTGCTCTTTTGATTGCATCCGTTTGGTCAGTAATCATTTTCCCGTCAGGGAACTTGAAAGAGCGTATCTCCATTTTTTCCGGTTCGGCAGGACACAGCGATATCATATACATGATATGGATATTTATTCTTGCCGGTTCCTTCGCGGCTTTAGCAAAATCCATCGGGGCGGTAGATGCCACTGTCGATCTGACTCTTAAGATTTTTCCTTCCGATTACGTCGTCCCCGGGCTTTTTTTAGCGGCATGTCTCATTTCTTTATCAATAGGTACATCAGTCGGGACAGTAGTGGCACTTTCACCGCTTGCAGTCGAACTTGCAGGGGAGGGGGCTGATTCTACAGCTTTTATGGTTGCAGTCGTTATAGGCGGTGCATTTTTCGGTGATAATCTTTCCTTTATTTCCGACACCACTATTGCTGCTACCCGCACTCAGGGCTGTTCGATGTCAGATAAATTCAGGGTCAATTTGTGGATTGCAGTTCCTGCTGCCATTATATCGCTTGTGGTCTATGTCATCCTCGGCCATGAAGCTCCGTTGCGAACACCTGTTGAACACAGCAGTTATTGGCTGGTACTTCCGTATATTATCGTAATAGCTATGGCGGCAATAGGCATTAATGTCGCGTCGGTGCTTGTGACCGGAATTTTAGCGGCATTCATTCTCGGTCTGATTAATGGTTTTTCACCACTTGAGATATTCTCATGTATGGGTCAAGGTGTAGATTCGATGGGGCAGCTTATCATTATCACGCTTTTAGCGTCCGGTATGCTCGGCATGATTAAGGCGATGGGTGGAATCTCGTGGCTTCTTGACCGTTTGACCAGAAGAGTACATGGTCCACGTGGCGCCCAATGCTGTGTATCCGTATTGACCGGACTTGTCAATGTATGTACTGCTAACAATACGGTAGCTATCCTGACAGTAGGGGAGATTGCGTCAGATATTTCGAGACGATTTGGCGTGGATCCACGTAAATGTGCCAGTTTGCTTGATACAGCTTCATGCGTGACACAGTGTCTTATCCCATATGGTGCACAGACACTATTAGCCACGTCGCTTGCCGGTATTTCACCGGCAGCTCCGTGGCCGTATCTGTATTATGCTTGGGCGTTGGCGGGGATGACCCTTCTGAGCATTATATTTCGGTTCCCGCGACTTTCAGAAAGAGAACTGGGCCATTAACCCGAAACGTTTCGCCGACCGGTGCTCTCCATCGAAATTTTTGCGTTTGCCGAGATCAAGTTCTGCGCCAGCTTGAATACGAGGGGTCAGATTCCAGAAAACATTAACCGCTCCGAAGAGTCCGTACTTATACTCGCTTCCGGCAACATCATGTTTAGGAAGATATCTGCTTTCACTCATGCTCACCGATGCAAAAAGGTTAGGACGGAAGTTGTATTGAACACCTACACACCAGCCGAGGGTAGCCGGAGCATACATATGTCCGGGTCGTTCAGGATCGCCTACCAAGTCATAATTCCCGATTTGTAAATCACCGCCGGCTCCGGCAACCCCGTGTCCGTAATTTGCAGTAACATATGTGGTGATTTGGTCTACGGGATGAGCTACAGAACTTAACTGAAGTCCCCATCCACCGATATTATGGTTGCCTTCCTGTCCTTTAATTAAATCACGGTAGCTTAAAGTCCGATAAATACCTGCCAGGCGTACGTGTGCTGACTGACTCCAGGCATATTGAACAAAGGCGGCGAAATCCGGCATCCAATTGCTTACTTTTGCAGTATTTATTTGATCTGTCGCCAACTGTGTGGAAGGAGTTTCTGCCGATACGGCAATTGTCCATCTGTTTTTAAATGTCGGCATATATCTCACTAATACGCTTGTACCACTGATTTTGTTGTTCGGACCTTGTGAGTCAACTGTCGCCGGAACCGCCGCCGGATCAGAAAAAGTAGACGACGCATATCCGATTGTGAAATCATTGACTATAGCATAAGCTTTTTTGAGATGGAAATCACGATTCTGGTATCCATTGAAATTCGCCTCAATATATAACTGATATGATCCAAGGCTCTTATTTCTGCCTATTATACGGAAAAATAGCGATGAACCGGCAGGAGTAGTATCAAAATGCCGCATATTAGTGGGATCAGGTTGCATCGGAATTAAATAAGGTGCAAATCCGGATCCCGGCATAGCACCACCCCAGTCATAATATCCACGCATGCGTACACAGCCTCCTATACCCATGGCAAGAGTCGCATCCTTGCTCATAAACATAAAATAAGGAGCAGCCGGATCGGAAAAATGTCTGAACTGGTCATAATAGAATGATAAAATGAGACCTCTGACTGAATCTTGCTGGGCTAAAGTTGGGGTTCCATCGATAAATATTAGTTTGTGGGATGCAGCAAGCGAGTCGGTCATTTGCTCTGTTAAACTTTTGGCATGGGAAACATTTGCGAAAAAAAGTACCATTAATAAGGTAAAGATACGCATCTTTTTCGAAGTAATAAGCATAGTGAATGAAACTGTTAGTGGGTAATTTTCATATTCAACATTGCGAATATTACTTTTGTTCGAAAAATAAAGTCAATAATTAGGATTTGTAATTGATATAAAATCAGGAATTTAGTAATATAGTGAAATTTTAAGAGAAAATTTTTACGGAAAAATTTTGCGGATTCGGTTTAAAGATGTAATTTTGCACTCGCTTTCGGAAAGCAGCCTGGTTTCAGGCGGTTATTCTGAATAGAACAAATAAAAACTGTTAAAAGTTTGGAGAATTGAAAAATTCATTCTAACTTTGCAGAACTTTTCGATGACAGCCGAGTTGTCGGCGCATCAACAGAGAACATTGAAATGATTGCAATGACGAAGTAGTACAAGAGCTATTGAAAGATAGCCTCTGTCAATAAAGCCTGAAAGTCGGGTCGGACTACCGTATATATCGCCTACACGTCCCTGAGGGGTGGTGAAAGCAAAAGAAAAAAAAGAAAAAAGATATAACAACGAAGAGTTTGATCCTGGCTCAGGATGAACGCTAGCGACAGGCTTAAC
>CAZKSF010000110.1:0-5353 GCA_964555405.1 uncultured Bacteroides sp. | reverse complement strand
GGCAAATATATGTGCGCCGTTCGGCTCGGTATCTGTTACATTCCTTGCAAATGCCAGAGAGCAGGGTGATGAGATAGTATACGACGTTCCCTTCACTCCGGTACCTGAAGAAACCGTGGCTGTAGGTAAGTCATTCTCGCTTTACGGATCATTTGACGGTGAAACCCGTAATGTCGATTACTTTGTTCTCAATGAGACTGCAAGTGCATTCGTGCCTTATGCCGCTGATGACAGTCTCTCGACCGTACGTCCGTTCTCAGCTTATCTCTGCGCTAACGATGGCGCAACGGTGTCTGAGGTGGTAATAGGCAACCATCCTCTGTGGATCCGTGAGCCGGAAGCTGCCGGTGTCGGTGGAACCAAGCTCTATCGTTCAAGCAAGATTGAACTTTCTTCACCGAAGGAGAACGCTTTAATATATTATACCGTGGACGGTTCGGATCCTTGCGATGCGGATGGCACCAGATTGCTCTATTCAGCTCCCTTCGTGATGGTTGGCGATGCCATGACGGTGAATGCAGTTTCTGAATATAAGGGTAATCTTTCCGAGGTAATTTCCTTGAATTATGAACTCAAGAAAGTAAATCTCAGCTATGATCTTCCCAAGAACTGGACGTGGATCTCACATAATGCCGAGACAGCTGTCGATGTAGCCGAGTTTGCCGGTGAGGGTGTGGCACGTATCGTGTCACAGACTCAGGAAGTGATCAGCGATCCGGTTTTCGGACTGATCGGTACACTCAAGGAGCTTGAACCTGTAACGGGTTATAAAGTATGTGTTTCCGCTGATCAATGGAACGGTGCTATTGACGGTGTGGCATTTGACCCGTGTGCTTATGTCAAACTGCAGCGTGGCTGGAACTGGATAGGCTGTGGAGTCGACGAGGGCAGTATGCAGATTAACGATCTGTTCGCTCATCTCAATGCTGAAGAAGGCGAGATGCTGGTTGGTCTCGATGGATTTGTCCAGGTTGATGCCGGTCATTGGAAGGGTACACTCCAGTCACTTGTTCCGGGTGTCGGCTATATGTACTACAGCAACTCCGATAAAGAGTTCCTCTATAACATCGTAGCCGCTTCCGATGGAGAGAATGCTCCGGCGAATATCAAGGCAATTGTTGCTGCTGACGGTCGCTGGACTGTGGATAATCACAGGTATCCTTCGGTTATGCCGCTTATCGCATCGCTTGTTGATGCAGATGACGTACTTGTCGATGCGGACGAATACGAAATCGCTGCTTTCTGCGGTGATGAATGCCGTGGTATCGGAGTGGTTGTCGATGGCGTTGTCATGATTAACATTCATGGTAATTCCGGTGATCAGATCACATTCCGCTTCATCGGTCCTGACAATGGAGAGAAACTTTCGACATCTACATTGACCTTCAACGAGAATAATATAACTACATTCAGCAATCCTTATCGTGTGAATGTGGATATAACTACAGCACTTAGCGTAAACACTGAAGACTCGTTTACAGTGGTTTCTGAAAACGGCAATATAACAGTCAAAGGTGATATTTCGTCAGTCAAGTCTGTCGAGGTTTATGACTTGTCCGGCATGCGAATAGCTGTTGCTGACAAAACCAATGGTGCTGATGTCAAGATCAATAGCATTGGAACAGGTGTTGTAATTGTTAAGGTAACTACTGACTCGGCTGTGACTTACAGTAAGATTCTCGTAAAATAAGGCAGTTATATCATACTGAAATCCCTAAATGAAAGTCCCGTGGCGCGATAGTTTCTCATGCGTCACGGGACTTTTTCTACCCACATTTGTGAGATAAGTGAAATGGAGCTACCTTTGTATGGTAATAACTCATCCTGTTAGATTGATATTTATGCCGGGCACTGAATCTCAATATCCATTCAACAAACCGTCGTACAGACTTGAGGCTGTGGACGCACTGCGTGGTTTCGCGCTTCTTGCAATTGTATTGCTGCATAACCTTGAACATTACAATATTTTCTACGGTAATTCTCCGCAACCTGAGTGGTTGTCGTGGCTTGACAATAAAACTACCGAGATAATATACTTTATTTTTGCCGGTAAGGCGTATGCCACATTTTCGTTGCTTTTCGGATTCAGTTTCTTCATCCAGATGCGTAATGCCCGGCGTCGCGGAGCCGATTTCAGGGCTCGTTTTGCATGGCGGATGCTTCTGCTTGTGGGTTTTTCCCAGTTGCATGCGTTGTTTTACAATGGTGACATATTGCTTCTGTATGCAGTTTGCGGACTGATCTTGATTCCCGCATCTTCGTGGAGCAACCGGACGGTACTATGGATTGCGGCAATACTCATGTTACAGCCCTTATGCTGGTGTAAGATAGTCTATGCGTTAATGAATCCTGAATATCTCGACACCAATTCGGAGTTCATAAAGTTTGCCGCATCTGCCGAGCAGGTAGGACGTAATGGCAATTTGTGGCAGACTCTTGCCAACAATATATGGAACGGTCAGCTTTACAGTAATTTCTGGCAGGTAGAAGCCGGCAGATTGTTCCAGACCCCCGCGTTATTCCTTATAGGTATGTGGCTCGGACGTAAATCTTATTTCGAGAAATCGGATGACAGCCGGGTTTTCTGGAAGGGCACGTTGGTTACGGCTGTTACCGCATGTGTTCCATTGTATCTTCTGCAGACTCTTGTGCCGCCGTATATTTCCAATATCACCATCCTGTCATATTACAGCATAGCTATTCCGATGCTCTATAATTTCGCATTTATGACATTGCTCGTTTCGGCATTCATGCTTATGTGGTTTCACGCCGGGAACGGTTATCGGGCACAGCGTTTCATAATTCCGTTCGGACGTATGAGTCTCACCAATTATATCAGCCAGTCGATTATAGGAGTCATTCTATATTATCATTTCGGTTTTGATATGTGGTGCCGCACCGGAGCATTCGAATCTATGCTTATCGGATTAGGAATTTTTGCCGGGTTATTGATTTTCAGCCGCCATTGGCTCCTGTCACACCGTCAGGGACCATTGGAATATCTTTGGAAGAAAGGAACGTGGATTGGATTTACTCCCCGTACAATCGCTGCATGACCTTATTTCTTTTTGGGTTTTACAACGATGGTACGGTTGAGTACAGGAAGTGACAGATTGAATCTTAATGTAAGGATACGTATGAGGATGATCACAACCATACATGTGATCTGTTGAGCCATCGGACTTGCATCAAACAATATCATGACCCAATAAGCGAGTGCCCCGGCAAGACACGCCGTGGCGTAAATATCCTTACGGAAAATCAGAGGTTCCTCATTAATGAGAATGTCGCGCATCACGCCTCCGAAAGCGCCGGTAATCACTCCCATTACTGTCGCCACCCACATGGGATAGCCTATGGCAAGCGATTTCTGAATGCCTATTACGCAAAACAATGCCAGACCGATGCTATCGAAGATAAACAGCATGCGGTCGCGGCTCACGAGAAAACTTTTGAACAATATGACTACAATTAGCGACAGGGCCGTCACGGCAAGATACCACCAGGTCTGCATCCAGAACACCGGAATGTCAAGCAACACGTCGCGAAGCGTGCCTCCTCCGATGGCTGTTACGAGACCAACGGTATAGGCTCCGAACCAGTCGAAATGCTTGGTGGCGGCGAGACGCATACCTGATATGGCAGCAGCGACTGTGCCTACAACCTCGATGATAAAAAGGAATGTTTCCTCCATTGATGAAGAAATATGTGACTTGTATGTTCAAAAATTACCGGAGCAAATATAGACATTATTTATGAAGTGTACAACCGGGTGTCAAGATTCAGGAGGGCTTCCACAGCATTAACTATGCTTTCGGAAGAGAGGAGGGATGTATCGAAAACCGCATGATAGTTTCGGGGATCACCCCATATTTTGCCGGTATAGTAAGTATAATGGTTGCGGCGGATTGCATTTGTCTGTGCCACATGCGCCACCGCTTTTTCTTCGGGTATGTTATAGAACTTGACTGAACGCTTAGCCTTGTAATCGGCTGATGCGTGTAGAAAAATGTGCAGACATCCGGGCAGGTCACGCAGTACATAGTCGGAACAACGACCCACTATAACGCATGGACCTTCGCCGGCAAGCCTACGAATGACACGGCTCTGGGCAACGAACAGGGCATCTTTTGTGGACAATGACCGTTCAAGAGGCACGGAGTGATCCTGCGTTATAAGTTCATAAATTAACGAATGGGGGAGTCGTTGGTCGTAATCACGGACCGTGTCCTCGCTTAGCCCCGATTCACGCGCTACCATTTCCATCATGGCATTGTCGTAAAATGGAATCCCTAACCGTTGTGCTATCATTTCTCCGATTTCATGTCCTCCGCTTCCATACTCGCGACCGATTGTGATTACAGGATAGCTCAGCGCCTGCAACGGCTGTACCGGGGATTTTTTCGATACAGAGGGAGCTTCTTCCCAGCGGTCGATAAATTTCAAATGTGGTCGGAATAAGCGTACAAGGGGACCGGTGAGTACTGCCACAATAAGGGTTCCTTCCCTGACACCATCAATGCGTCCGGCAAATATCCACGAACAACCTACGGCTATGACCAGCAGACTGACATCGAACATTATTTTTACGGTGCCGAACTCCTTTTTCAGTTTTCTTGACGCTATGTGAACAACATACTCTCCCGAATTCATACATACGTCGGCAACAACTTCAAGAGCGATTCCAAGTCCCATGAATATGCATCCCAGGACACAGGATATCAATTGATACAAGTATGACTGCGGATGCCAGAAAGATAGCATTGCCATTGTCAGGTCAATGAATACTCCGAACATCAACGAAACCGGTATCTGCATTATTAATTCTACCTTGCACTCTTTCACACCCTTCCACCCTAACATCAGCACCTGCGCCAAAATCAGGATGGCATTCAGTATTATGATATACGTACCCATTGTCAGAGCCGTATTCAGGCTCCAGACATAAGGCACACTGGAAATGGGTGAAGTGCCTAAAAGCGAACGTGTAACCAGGCTGACACCGAACGACATTATGAAAAGAGCGACAAAGAAAACAATATATCGGCGGATTATTTCCTTTCGGGAACGGGTGGATTGGTTCATTTACGTAGAATTTAGTTATAACTTCCCAGCTATTTTCTATCGCTAACGCTATAGAATTCATTTACAAAATTAACAAAAATACCTCTGATAATCATCTTTTCAGTCCTATTCAAAAAATTAAAGATAAAAAAATGATGAAAAATTTGCTCAGCCCAAAAAAAGTAACTAACTTTGCAGCGCAAATGAGGGAATGACTCATTTATCGCTGGTTCGGTAGCTCAGTTGGTAGAGCAAATGACTCTTAATCATTGGGTCGTGGGTTCGAGCC
>CAZKSF010000109.1:0-5456 GCA_964555405.1 uncultured Bacteroides sp. | reverse complement strand
GAGTGCATCCAGATTGATAGCCTTATATTCCACACGATTGATATTCTTGAAGCCGCGACCTCCCTTGAGGAGTTTCACCTCTTCGCCGTCGGTGGTAACTTCCGCCAGATAATCGCCTGTCTCGGCATCGAATATCACCGTTCCGCACGGAACATCGACAATCACATCCTCGCCATCCTTACCGAAACTGCGTCCGCCTGAACCGCTCTGCCCGTTACCGGCAAATATGTGGCGGCGATAACGCAACGGGAGAAGTGTCCACATGTGGCTGTTACCACGGAAGATGATGTGACCGCCACGACCGCCGTCTCCACCGTCAGGGCCACCTTTCGGTACATATTTCGCACGGTAAAAATGCCGTGATCCGGCACCTCCTTTACCCGACCGGCAAAGGATCTTGACATAGTCTATGAAATTTGAATCTGCCATATATACTTGAATTTTTTATTTTGTCATAAGTTTCTGACCATGTTCCATCAACTCGCATGCATGCCGGAAATCAGTCGGCGAACCAATATCAATCCACAATCCGTTGATCGGCGAATATGTCACCCGTCCGCCCTCGGCTATGACCATATCGATCAGGTCGGTGGCATCCGTACGGCTGTCAGCAGGTATTCTTTCGAGAAGGCTGTTCTCAATCATATATATGCCGGCATTGGCATAGAATGAATATGATGGCTTCTCGGTCAGAGCTGTCACACGCTGTCCGTCGGTTTCGAGTATCGCATACGGTACCGACACATTGTACGGCACTGCAGCTATGGTAATCAGTGCGCCGGAATCGCGGTGAGTGATGTAGAGCTGCTCCAGATCAATCGATGTGAGCAGGTCGGAATTCATCACCAGCGTCGTGCCCCCCGCCCGGTGATCGATCAGCGCTGCCGAACCGATGGTTCCCATAGGCATCGGCTCGCGTACACATTCCACCGTCATTCCCTCCGGTACACCGTCACGGAAATGCTCCTCAAGCTGTTCTGCCAGATAGTTGACTGTCACGCGTACACGTTTTATCCCCACTGCTGCAAGAGCATCTATATTACGGTCGATGATCGCCCTGCCGCCTACCTTGAGCAACGGCTTGGGAACCGTCAGGGTCAGCGGACGAAGCCGTTCGCCACGTCCTCCCGCCATAAGTATGGCATCGACCGGGAGCAACGAGCGTGTAACCGCCGTATCGACTATGTCCGTTATCGTGCCGTCAGCATCGATACGCGGGATAAGTCTCAGTCCTGCCGCCCGATATTCGCGCATGCGCCCTATGTCGTCATTTCCGTCGAGTGCCGAAAAATCGCGGTGCATGAACATGCTTACCGGATCCGACGGTCCGGCGCCGGAAAGCATACCGCGCCGTATGTCACCATCGGTAAGGGTTCCGGTCATACACCCGCCGGCATCTATGACAAACAATGTCATAGCCGAGCCTGAAAGCTCGTTGAGCTTCCGGAGAGCCTCGATCATGGGCGCATCCTGTGATATGAGATGTCGTTCGGTCATCATATATTCTAACAATGAGGCTTGTTATCAGGTTCGGACATTATTACTTCCGCCACTGCCCAGTCACGATACGTATCAAGATCGATCGACCGATCGGTCACGCACGGCACTCGCCGTTTCATTTCGCCGAACGTGCACTCGCGGATGGATTCGGGACGTATCACATATACGGCACCGGTATATTCCCATGCAGGAGGAGCATCCTGACGGCGTATAAATCCGCCATCCCCTTTGGAGATATGCAGCCATCCGGTATCGGGATCGGTTTCAAAGCAGTTGTAATAGGGATTGCTGGCTGCCTCGCATACCGATACAACCATATCGCACTCAGGTGTGTACAAGTCCATGCACCGGCGTACATCCTCAGGGGTGCGCAGCGGAGAAGTGGGTTGAAGCAGAACCACACAATCGTAGTCGATACCCGCTCTATCTGCATAATCCATTGCATCGATCACCACCTCGCGTGTGCCGGAAGTATCGGTGGCGAGCGACGCCGGACGCATATACGGCACGGGCAACCCGCATTCTTCACTTGCCACACGCGCTATTTCCGGATCGTCGGTAGAGAGTATTATCCGGCGTTGGTCATCCGTAAGAGCGAATGCCGTGTCGATGGTCCAGGCTATCAATGGCCGTCCGTGCAGGAGTCTGATGTTTTTGTGCGGAATACCCTTGCTGCCTCCGCGGGCGGGTATAATATATATCGGGCGCATAAGCGGATTATTTATTTGTCGTGAAAATGTTTGGTCATGAGAGTGAGAGGGTCAGCGGAAGTAATGGCACTGACAATTTTTTCCAGGGTATCGGGCTGATAATACGGGTTTGCGGCAAGTCGGGCGGCTTCCTGTCCTTCGCTGCTCAGTGCGTAATTGAGCGCACGCAATATATCATCGGAACTGTTGGAACAATGAATTACCGAACCGGCGGCTATTCGCGAACGCTGCCGGGATCCGATATCCACTGCGGGAATATGCATAGAGGGGACTTCGATTATTCCGCTCGACGAATTACCTGCTACAGCTCCCACATAACGAAGCACCGACAGATAACGTCGCTGACCGAGTGACGGCACTATGCGCACACGGTCGCCATGTGCCGAAGCGTATCGCTCGATCATATCGATGATCACACGACCTTCGGCATCGTTGTTAGGGTAAGTAAACAGCATTTTCACATCCTCGGGCAAACGGTCAAATGCCTTAAGCATGGCACCGCATACTTCGGCTGTGGGAGTGGGATCGAGTGTGGCGGGATGAAGGGTAACGACGATGGTACGGCGGGTAAGCGGCAAGTCCAGTTCCTTTTCAAGTCGCTCACGCGATAACGGCTCGACATTCATGGCATTATATACACCGATAGCTCCGGTATTGATCACTCTGCCCGGATCTTCTCCCATCTGGATGACCCTTTGCCTGTACGGCTCGGTAGATGTAAGATGCAGCGACGAAAGCTTGGTCACGGCATGCCTGATTGAATCGTCGATGGCTCCTTCCGAAATCTCGCCTCCGTGCAGATGCACTATAGGTATCCTCATTATTGCAGCCGCCTGGGCAACCGAAAGTATCTCGTAGCGGTCACCGAGAATCACTATGAGATCAGGTTTAAGTGACTCGAAGGCATCTGCCATTCCCGACAGACATTGTGCGGCGGCACGCACGGTAGCGGCCGGAGAATCGTCGCGCGAGGTGTCCATCGGCACACGGGCATTCACCGTGAAGCCGTCTGCCTCTATATCGTTGACCGTCATGCCGTACATCGGATCAAGATGCATATTGGAGGCAACAATCTGCAGTTCGATACCGGGCAATACACTGAGCCGCCGCGCTATCGGAGACAAAAGTCCCCAGTCGGCGCGGGTTGTGGTGACGATACAGATGCGTTTATCCATTTGCGTTGTATGTTAAACACGCAAATTTAACAAAAAAATCAGAATGGGGCAAACGCGCCGACCGGTGCCGGAAATCCGACCGGACGACCGTAGAAATCAGTAGTCCAGGCTCCCGGCGTGAATGTGACATCTGCCTGACCGATAGCCGGGGAGTCCTCCTTAAGGCTGTAATCGAAATAATAGTCTTCGCGGACGGTGTTGTAAAGCGGATCCGTATCCCAGATACAGTTGATGAAATGTCCGTCATCCTCGCCTGCACTCTTGAGCAGACAGCGCCGCAGATATACACCGGTATTTTCCAGATCGCCCACCGACATGTCTTTGCCGTTTCCGTAAATGATGGTATTGGTGATCTGAGCAGTCATCAGTGGCGCGCCGGCGGCATCGGACAAATCCTCCGGCAGAATGTGTTCAAGTTGAAGTGCCGCGCCGTACAGCGGAGTGAACAGATAGTAATTGGCGATAGTGCAATGGGTCAGCTCATGATCGCCGCCTTCAAGCCGTAGGGCGCCTAATGAGGCGTCAGCTATCTCACACCCAACAGCCCGCAGACGGGTGTGGCGCGCTTCAAGAGCATAACCAGCGGAATTGCGCAGACGACAATTGAACAGATCCAAAGCAGGAATTTCGGGGACGGAATTGCCGGCAAGCGAATCGACAAACACACCGTTTACGGTATTGCGCACCACGGCATACGACATGCGCGACGAGTGGCTTGCTGACGAGAATGTAAGACCGCCCCACTGTCCGGACATTATATCGAACGATATATCTCCTACGACACAGCCGGTACGGTCGCCGCACATCTCGACCGGACGGTCCGCAGTACCCTCGGCGACAAGCGTGCCGTCGACACGCATAAACGATTTGTCATGAAAATGCAGCACGGTTCCCGGATCGAGTGTCAGTGTGGCTCCGGATGCCACGACGAGAGAGTCAAATATCTGCCGGGGACGGTCACCGGTCCAGTGGGTGTCGGAAGTGATTACCGTACCGTAATGGCGTTCGATGTCCTGCCCGGTGGCGGAAATCACCACAGTATTGGTCACGCCATTGGTGACAAAATCGAGCTGCTCGCTGACGCTTGCGGCGTCCCAGCTGCCCCACTCTGCCACAGTGGCTTCCACAAACACATATATCGAATCGTTCGGGCGTATTTCCACTCCCGAGAAGGAAGTGCCTGACTGCCCGTCGACATTGATACGGAAAGTGTTCGATGAATTGTCGCGGAATGAGATCGATGATATCGACATCACCTTGGCGTGACGGTTATAGACCATAAAAGAAGACGTCGGAGTTGGTGCCCCGGTAAACACCGTGCCCAGATCAAGCGTATCGACCGAAAAGGTGGGCTGATCGGCCGGTGACATAGATACAGAATCCTCGATACATGCTGTGAGCGATGCACCGAGAATCCATGAGGAGATGAGAAGAATGAGCAGCCGGAAAGCATTCCGACGAATATTTATAGTCATAATGTATATTCGCATGTATGATTGACAAACGCATAGTCAGTACAGCTTATTGTATAAAAAATGTCAGCCGTAGCCCTCTCTCTTCGTAAAAAATGTGAAATCATGTTCTCCAACCCTCCCGGCAGACTCCGAAAAAAGCGTTGATAAAATTTGCTTGATATGGTGGATGTAATGTAAATTTGCATTATAATATTGAAATACCTGAATAAATGGAATCAAAATTTAAGCGTACTCTCATCACCACCGCTCTTCCCTATGCCAACGGTCCGGTACACATCGGACACCTTGCAGGAGTGTATGTTCCTGCCGACATCTATGCGCGCTATCTGCGAATGCGCGGTCAGGATGTGATAATGATAGGCGGAAGCGACGAGCATGGCGTGCCCATTACGCTTAAAGCCCGTAAAGAAGGTGTCACTCCTCAGGATATCGTGGACCGGTATCACGCAATAATACGTGACTCGATGGCTGAACTCGGTATTTCGTTCGATATTTATTCACGCACTACATCGGATATACATCACCGCACGGCATCGGAATTTTTCCGTCATCTCTACGACAACGACAAGTTTGTGGTCCGTACCTCGCTCCAGCCC
>CAZKSF010000108.1:0-5684 GCA_964555405.1 uncultured Bacteroides sp. | reverse complement strand
TCCGACATGAATAGGGCAATGCGAGAAGCCTCAAGCAGTAGGACGGTAACTGATACAGGTTCCTACGCTTTTGTTTTATATACCCTAACTGCCAACGAGAGGACCCGGAGGCTTTTTACGCAATATGAAACGAAATCTAATCCGACTGGCGACGTTCCTATTATTGGGATCTGTGAATTTGATTGGCTTCGCTTATTGGAACTCCTATGTAAATCCATTGTTATGGTGTGATTTCGATGGAGATGGAGTATTGGATACTCAGTATAATGGAGCAGGAAAGTTGGGAGAATATCTTGACTATCTGGGATCCGGAAAATTCCTTAATTCCTATTTAGTAATTAAAAAAGACGGTGAGGCGGATATTAAGGTTGATCTCTCGGATCTTGGAGGGAAGAATTACTATTCCGCAGATTTTAACAACGACGGACGACGAGAGATCATAGCAACTAATTATTCTCGCATTAGAAGCAAAGGTGCAATAATAAATCCCGATGGGACAAAGATTTATGATAATATTAGAATAATGAGTTGGAATGAATATAACTCTATTCGTAGCGATCTTAAATTGTCCACCGGAGGCGATGGGATTCCCGGCTGGGGCGACATGATAGGTAGCGATAAAGGAAGTTTGCTTTTCGGCAACTTTATGAATGTAGATATTAACGGCGATGGCATTCCGGATATGGTAAGCGGAAGCGATGGCAAGTATTTTCTAAATTTAGGAAACAATATTTTTGTTGAAAATACTCTGCCGGGAGCGGTAGTTATTCGTGATTTCAATGGAGATGGAATCGCCGACTATATTGTTGTTGGTAATAATACTATATCGGTAACTATTAATTCTTCTGACGGGAGCGCTAAGACATCAGAATTATATAAAGGGAATTCTATCCCTAAGAGAGTATGGTGCTATGACTTTGACAGAGACGGAGATGTGGATATTCTTGCGCCTATCTTTGTCGGTAATAACGCAGTTCTGGCATTTTTTGAAAATGATGGTCGTGGTTCTTTTACAATGAGTGAGAATTGGATAGAAGATATAACTGATTTCGGCTACTGCGCTGATTTTGATTCAGACGGGATATATGAGATCATAGGGCTACACGACAAAAGAGAATTAAGACTGTACAAAGTTCCGGGGAACGAAATTAATGATGAAGTTTCTGCTGTTAAATATTTAAAATACGATTTTGTAGGAGACTTAAATAACGAGACTATCTTCTTGAATAAAGATAACAGCGGTAGACCATTATTGGCTTTTGGTTATTCTAGAGAAGAAATATACTTAAGTGACAGGCAAAACAATAGGCCGTCTCCTCCGGCGAAGGTTAATTATCACTACATCGCCGGTGATCAAACACTCAAGCTAAACTGGGAGGCTGCCACTGATACAGAAACGCCGTCATGCGATCTTACCTATGAGTTGAGTATCGGTACTTCCGACGGATCAAATGATGTTGTTGTGGCGCCCGCGCTGTCAGATGGGCGGCGACGGATCGTTGCACAGGGCTCCAATGGTTACAATCGGCATCGAACAATTGATGTGTCCTCTTGGGCAGCCGGCAAATATTATATATCTGTCCAGGCTATAGACCCCAATTATCAAGCATCACAGTTTAGCAAAAGTATTGTTTTTGAGAAGACAAATCCTGCATGCCGTTTCGCTGTGGATACGAGAGATCTGCCCGGAGCGGGAGATACTATTAAAATACAACTGATAGGAGGAGCTGAAGCCGGAGTTGAATATGACTGGGATCTCGATGGTGCAAAGATTTTAGAACAGAATAAAGATAGAACCAATCTCGTAATATTATATGAAAAAGGGGGAGATAAAAGATTACGCCTTACTGCAAAAGGGCAAAAAGGTGTTTCGACTTATGTTAGAACATTGTCGTTAACTCCCGTAAGTCTATCTCAAAACCCTATAGGTTGGATTCGCTGGACCGGAGATCTGGATTGTGACGGCCTGGATGAAATTTATTATAATAAACAGTTCTTTGATCAGGACGCCAACGGAGATTTCAAACTCATAAAGAAATTATGGAATGATAATATCGAAGAGAAAAAACTTCATACAATAGATATAAACCATGACGGGTTGCCCGATATATTCCAGTTTAGGGGTAGTGTTGGCAACTATATTATTACTAATATGGGTAATAAAAATATGGTTGTGGGAGATGAATATAACAGCGATATACCTGAAAGCGTTAGCTTCGTAGACATTGATAACGATGGATACTTTGAAGTTTTAGTTTCAAAAGGATATTGGGTCGGTCCTTCTTGGACAGAAATAGGAAAGTTATCCAAGGACCTCACATCTGTTAATATGCTGGAAGATGGCAAACTTGAATTTTCAGTTACCCAAAGTATTGATGTTAACGGTGATGGTCTTATAGATTTCATTGGTGCGTCCGATAATAAAAGATATATTTATTATAATCAAGGTAACTATAATTTTATACAAGGTGAGGCCGTTCCCCAAGATTCTAACGGTGACTACCCCGCTTTAATAGCAGATATTGATTTTGATGGTAAGATTGACTTTATTTATAATAGTAGCAATTATTTCTATGGTGTCAGCACTTATGATGACGAGCTAGAGATACGTTTTGGCAATGGTAAGATACTTTCAATACCTTGTCCTGACGGACGTCCATTTAGCTCAATGGGCGGAGTTTTCGATTTTGATAATAATGGCATGGCTGATATTAATGTTGATATCCAGAATGACCCTCAAATTGGTGGCCGTTCAACAGCAATTATCTATCTGGAGCCTGATTATTCAGTAAAGATAATTAATTACGAATCAACTATCGGGGGGCTAACTTCTTGTATCAGAGTTGCGCATACCAAAAATGGTAATGTATTCGTGGATAGCGATTTGATACGAGGTATTAAAAACGACCGTCCACAAGCGCCACGCAATGTCCGTTCTACTATTGAAGGAGACTTGGTAGCGATCATGTGGGATGCGGCTAAGGATACGGAAACTCCCTCTTCAGGATTGAAATATAATGTTTCAATACGGCATGCAGGAAAAGACGGTGAAGGTGCATATGTCATTTCTCCTATGAATTTAGGGCGTGACAATGTTTCAGTTCCATTTGATCATACACTCGTTACCGGTACTACTTTTAAAATTCCTCTTGCAAATCTTTCTTCCGGAGACTATGAAGTTAAGATACAGTCCGTTGATGGTCAAATGCTCACCGGAGCATTTTCAGAATCTTATATATTGACAATAGACTCTTCTCTAAGTATTGAAATTCCGACAGACGCGATAGTTAATCAACCTGTGCCTGTTGCCATCAGAGGTAATGTAACTGCTGACAAAATAGACTTTGGAGAGGATGCCACTGTTATATACGACGATAATGAAATCTTAAAAGTCCAGTGGTCTTCAATAGGTCTTAAGACTATTAAATTTGATGGTAAGCAGTATGCCTCTGTTGTGGTTCACGACACAACCGAAAGTGCCTTTACCCTCCCCGGCGAAGTTATGTTAGGAGCTGAGGTTAAAGTGGAGTGTATGACTGCTCGCCGTGGAGAATGGAAGGTCTCGATAGAGGATAATATTCCCGTCCCTGTAACAACCGATGAAATCCTTAAAGATTTCACTTTTGGAGAGGACTTCGTAAAATTCAAAGTCCATACTGATCAAGCGTTTACATTATATCATTCATTAGAATCCGGTTTGGGAGTCACGGAAAAGACTGCTAAAGTTATCGTTGACGGCAATTGCCCTGAGATCACAATGGTTACTGTAAATGAAGGTAAGTATTGTATAAATTGGGAAACAGACAACATCCCCGGTAATGTGGCCTCCGTAAAAGTATATCGTGAAACCGATCGATATAATGAATATAAACTTATAGGTAAAGTTGATGTTTCCGAAGGGAAATATACTGATTCGGATTCTCATCCTAATGCAAAGAGTGAACGTTATGTAATTTCGTATGATTTACCATATGGAGAATCAATGTTTTCCATAGCTCATAAACCAATCCTTCTACAGGTGAATCTTGCAAATCAAGGCAATATAAATCTAAGATGGAATAAATATGAGGGACGCGAAGTACAAACTTATGTTATCTTAGGAGGAAATTCAAAAGATAACCTTGAAGAAATCGCTCAGGTGAGAGGAAATAAGACCTCTTTTGTAGATGCTGCCCCTCGTGCGTTCTATACTGTAAACTATATGGACAATATGGGGGCACGGTCGATTCCTTCATATGTAGGTTCAAATATTGTAGCAGCGTCAGAAGCACAAACTGCATTGCTGGCCGAAAGTTTACAGATTACAGGTAATGGCGGCTCGACAAGTATAGATCTCTACACTGATAATACTCTGCAGATGCGAGGCATTTTGAGTCCTGCAGGTGTTAGTTATAACACTCTTGATTGGGAACTTCTATCCGGTCAGGAAATAGCCACCATCTCAACTGACGGTCTGATTACAGCTACAGATACAGGATCTATAAGGGTAAAAGCCACCACTCGCGACGGTTCAAATATTGAAGCCGAGACAGAGATTGAAGTAAAGAGAGTTGAACGCCCGCTTACATGGCTTGAATTCAAAACCTGGCCCACCAATCACACATTAGTAGTTGGTGAAAAATTCCACTATCAGGTCACATATGAACCGTCTAATGCTACGGAAAAGCCGTATTTTGAGATTGCTGATCCGGAAATTGCATCTGTTGATCAAGATGGAAATGTGGTTGCTCTCGCTCCCGGTTCTACATATATTGAGGTAAAATCTTTACTCAATCCGGAGATGTTTATTAATCTGTGTATTGATGTCATCCATAGGCCGATAACATCTGTTACGGTTCTTAATGCACCCGAAAATAATCGCATCAAAGTAGGAGAGACATACCAATATTTGGTGGATTATGCTCCCGCCAATGCTACCGAAAAGCCGTACTTTTTAATTTACGATCCGGAAATTGCAGAGGTAGATCAAGATGGTAATGTGACAGGTATCGCGCCCGGTCGTACAGTGTTGGTAGTGGGGTCACTTGCAACAGACCAGATTCTCTCACACAACTATGTAGAAGTATATCAGCCCGTTACCGAAATAGTTCTTTCACATTCAGAGATTAAAGAAGATATCGGAACTCGAGTACATATAGATGTAACAATTCTGCCTGAGAATGCTTCAAACAAATCTTGGGACTGGGGTTACGAGCGAATCGGAACCGGTAATTTTGCGTTTGAAAGACAAGAAAATGGAGGCGATTTAACGATAATCGGTCCGGGACAAATTATTCTGTATATTTATTCCCGTCAAAATCCGGAAATTAGAGCTGATATATTAATTGAGGGTATTGATCCGGCAGGAATTGATGAGGTTCTGGCTGACGACAAACCATTTGACGTTTATAATTTACAAGGAATATTAATACATAAACAAGTTGGAAAAGAAGAACTTGAAACTCTTGTTCCCGATTATTACATTTTACGTCAAGGAGATAAAGTAGTTAAGGTCTTGGTACAACCTTAACACCGTATTAGAATTCGTATTAACTAAAAGAGAGGTAAGCATTTTTTTTAGATGCTTACCTCTCTTTTCATTTATAACAGAATTCCTGGAATAAACAATTCTTAATAACATTAGCGTTGTAAAAAAACTTGGTGCGGAGCGAAGTTTTTAGTAAATTCGCTTTCTAAATAAGACG
>CAZKSF010000107.1:0-5894 GCA_964555405.1 uncultured Bacteroides sp. | reverse complement strand
AGATCGGCATGAACTATTACGGTTTCCGTTTCGAGCAGCAGGCCGGTATGGCAGCAGCAACCCACGGATACCTTACCAAGCAGCCTGGTGTGCTTCTGACAGTGTCTTCACTCGGATTCATGAATGGCTTGACTGCCACTGCCAATGCGACAGTGAACTGCTACCCGATGATCCAGATCTCTGGTGCTTCTGATCCTACAATGGTGGATATGAATATGGGTACATACGAACAGCTTGACCAGCTCAACACCGCGCGTCCTCTTGTAAAAGCAGCTTTCCGCTGCTCACATGCCAAGGATATTCCGGCGGCAGTGGCACGTGCTTACCGTGCAGCCGTGAGCGGTCGTCCCGGCGGTGTGTATATCGACATGACAACACCGGCTCTCGCCGAGATCATGGATGCATCCGAAGCCGAGAAACTTTACTTCACTCCGGTGGATGTAGCGTCGCCGGTAGCACCGGCACAGGAAGCAGTCGACCGTGCTGTGGCAACCCTGCTTTCAGCAAAACGTCCGGCTATCCTTCTTGGCAAGGGTGCGGCTTACGCTCAGGTCGATGATAAGATCAAGACTCTCATCGAGACATATAAGATTCCGTATCTGTCAATGTCGATGGCTAAAGGTCTGATGCCCGACGCCGGTCCGTACAGTGCGTTAAGCTGTCGTTCGACTATCATGGAACAGGCTGATGTCGTGATGGTGATCGGTGCACGTATCAACTGGATGCTTTCATTCGGTCGCGGTAAATGGAACAAGGATGTCAAGTTCATCCAGCTCGATGTAGAGCCGCGTGAGATGGACCGCAACGTTCCTGTCGCTGCCCCGGTAGTAGGTGACATGGGTCAGTCACTTGATATGATCCTCGCTGCCATGAAGGGTAAGACTATGTCGGCAGATCCCGCATGGCTTACATCTCTGCAGGAAGAATCGAAGGTAAAGAACGCCAAATTCGCCGACCGACTCAAGACCGCCTCAACCGCAAGTCCTATGAATCACTGGACCGCTCTGTCGGTTGTAAAACCGGTGCTTGAATCCAATCCGGATGTAATTCTGGTTAATGAAGGTGCTAACACTCTGGATGATACCCGTGACTCTGTAGATATGTCACTCCCCCGCCACCGTATCGACTGCGCTTCATGGTCGATCATGGGTATGGGTATGGGCTCTACAATCGGTGCAGCCGTGGCTACCGGCAAGAGTGTCGTAGCAGTTGAAGGTGACTCCGCATTCGGATTCTCCGGTATGGATTTCGCTACAATCTGCCGCTACAAACTTCCTGTAACAGTTGTGGTATTCAACAACGGCGGTATATACAACGGTATCGGAGTCAATCCTTCGGGAGGTACAGAACCGGCACCGACTACCCTTGATATAAATGCCCGTTACGATCTGATCGGCAAGGCATTCGGCGCCGCCGCATATCATGTAGACAACACAACCGACCTGAAGGCGGCCCTCGAAGAGGCAATCGCATCCAAGGCTCCTGCTCTGATTGACGTACAGCTCGGTGCCGATTCCGGTAAAGAGTCAGGTCACATCGGTTATCTCAATCCTGCTCCGCTGATCGAATACACCGTCTGATCGATCCGTTCTGTAAGGAATCTAACACTAACAACTATTTAATTCACCTTTAAAAATAATTGATTATGGGTTTAAGTCATGTCATTCTATATGCCATAGTCCCTATCATAGTGGTGATGCTCGCCGGTTATATTTCCGGAAAGAAAGGGGCGTTCACGGGTGAGGATGCAAAAAAATTCAACAAAGTAGTGCTTGACTACGCGTTGCCTGCAGCGTTGTTTGTATCTATCGTCCAGTCCACGAGGGAAGACCTTGCAAAGGATCTGAAGCTTACGCTGGTGTCGACAATCGGTATCATGGCGTGCTTCATGATAGTGTATTTCGTGTTCAAGTATTGTTTTAAAAAGAACACCGGAGCCGACGCCGCAGTGTCGGCACTTATCAGCGGTTCACCGACTATCGGATTCCTCGGATTCGCCGTGCTGGAGCCTATATTCGGTACTTCTCCTTCAGTAGCGCTCGTAGTGGCGATCGTGGGTATCGTAGTTAATGCCATAGGTATTCCGGTAGGTCTGTCACTGATGAACGCTTCGCTTGAGAAGCAGAATCCCGGATCCACTAAAAAGGAAAGTGCCTGGAAACCGGTGATTCATGCTTTGGAACAACCGGTGGCATGGGCTCCTATTCTCGCCGTAGTCTGGGTTCTCGTCGGTATTCCATGGCCCAAGGAGTTGAGTCCTTCATTTGATCTTATCGCCAAAGCAAATGCCTCGATGGCAGTATTCTCTGCCGGTATTACCCTTTCGGCTATCAAGTTCTCTCTCAACTGGCAGGCTGTCCTCGGTTCTATCATGAAGATGATCATGATGCCGGCAGTAGTACTTATTCTGGGTCTGCTTTTCCACATGGATCCGCTTAACCTCAAGATGCTCGTTGTATCAGCCGCTCTTCCACCGGCATTCTCCGGTATCATTATCGCCGACGAATACGACACTTACGTTGCAACCGGTACATCGTCGCTGACTCTTTCGGTAATCCTCTTCATCGGATTCTGCCCGCTCTGGATATGGCTTACCAATCTGGCAATAGCCGCTTTCTGATAAAAATTTAAAAAAACGGTCGTTGACCACTCCAAAACTACCCGCCCCCCGGAGAAGCTTCATTACAGGCGTATCTCCGGGGGACGTTACGTTTTATCCGGTATAAACCGGACGGTTATTTCTTTGTCTTGCGCACGGGGTCGCAGGTAAGACCCACGCCGAGTTTCTTGAAGATCTTGTGATCGACCTCACCGAGCATCACTGTGGAGTGAACCTGACAGCCGTTGTGTTCCGGTAATGTTTCAAGTGCCCGTCGGCAATTTTCGTCATTGGTACTCAGTACGGAAAGCGCTACCAGGACTTCATCGGTATGCAGGCGCGGATTGTTGCCGCGCAGATATTGGGTCTTGGTATGCTGGATCGGTTCGATCATTGATTGTGGGATCAGCCGGACATCATGATCAATTCCGGCAAGATATTTGATAGCGTTGAGAATCAGAGCGGCGCTCGGGCCGAGCAGATCACTGGTCTCCGCCGTTATAATGGTACCGTCGGCAAGTTCTATCGCCGAGCATGGACGTCCGCTCTGTTCGGCACGACGCCGCGCGGCGCCTGTCGGGCGGCGGTCATCCAGTGATATATGTGCCTGCTTGAAAAGCAGCTTTATCTTGTTCACCTCGCTGTCATCGCCGTCACCGAGGGCGAGATCATTAAGGGCGGTGAAGTAACGGCGGATTATCTCGTCACGCGAAGCCTGACGGCATACATCATCGTCACTTATACAGAATCCGACCATATTGACTCCCATATCCGTAGGCGACTTATACGGATTGGTTCCGTAAATACCTTCGAAAAGCGAGTTCAGTACGGGGAATATTTCTATGTCACGGTTATAGTTGATAGCAATTTTTCCGTACGCCTCAAGATGGAACGGATCAATCATATTGACATCGTTGAGGTCGGCGGTAGCAGCCTCGTAAGCGATATTTACCGGATGCTTGAGCGGAAGACTCCACACGGGGAAAGTCTCGAACTTCGCATAACCTGCCTCTATACCGCGTTTATGCTCGTTATATAGCTGACTCAGACACACTGCCATCTTTCCGCTACCCGGACCGGGCGCAGTGACTATGACGAGCGGGCGTGTTGTGACCACATAATCATTACGTCCGAAACCTTCGTCAGAGGCAATAAGTTCAACATTCGTAGGATAGCCTTCGATGGTATAATGGTAGTATGTAGTGATGCCGAGCCGTTCAAGGCGTGCGCGGAATGCATCGGCACTCCCTTGACCGTTGTAGTGGGTGATTACTACCGAACCTACCATAAATCCCCGTTTCTGGAATTCTTCGCGAAGACGCAGAACATCCATGTCGTAAGTGATACCGAGATCGTGACGTACCTTGTTTTTCTCAATATCAAGGGCGCTGATCACTATCACTATTTCTGCATGATCGCTCAGATTGGAAAGCATCCTGAGCTTGCTGTCGGGTTGGAATCCGGGAAGCACACGGCTGGCATGATGATCGTCGAAAAGTTTACCACCAAGCTCAAGATAGAGCTTATTGCCAAACTTGGATATGCGTTCGCGGATGTGCTGCGATTGAATGGTGAGATATTTCTCGTTGTCGAATCCGTATTTCATAACGGGTCACAAATTTACGAAAAAATATGCTCGGCTTGCAATATCAGGAGATAAAAAAATGCCGGAACTTTTCAGTTCCGGCATCACTATTAACCTTAACAATTTGACTCTTAATAATTTTTAGCTTCAAGTTCGAAATAAGCCTGCGGATGTTTGCAAACGGGACAAACCATAGGAGCTTTCTTGCCGATTACGATATTACCGCACTCCATGCATACCCAGATACGATCGTCATCACGCGAGAATACAATACCTTCGTTGATATTCTCAAGCAGACGGCGGTAACGTTCCTCATGATGTTTTTCGATTGCTCCCACACGTTCGAACTGGGCTGCTATTTCAGTGAAGCCCTCTTCACGTGCAACCTTGGCAAACTCGTCGTACATATCGGTCCACTCATAATGCTCGCCGGCAGCGGCATCAGCAAGATTGGTGGGGGTGTCGGGCATATCGCCTCCATGAAGAGCCTTGAACCACAGTTTGGCATGAGTGTGCTCGTTGTGTGCGGTTTCCTCAAAAATGTCAGCTATCTGCTGATAACCGTCTTTACGAGCCTTTTTTGCATAGAAATTATATTTTGAATATGCCTGAGATTCGCCTGCAAATGCTTTCAGGAGATTTTGTTCAGTTTTGGATCCTTTAAGTTCTTTCATTTTTTATGTTGTTAGTCATTTACAAAATAAACACCGTCTGAAAACATAGTGTTCGGAGGAAATATGTTAAACAAATGTTAAAGCCTGCCGAATGTATGAACCATTCCATAGAATTTGAATCACTTGTTGAGAGCGTGTCAAAAAAAAAGCTAACTTTGTCAGATAAAAATATCCGTAACGAACTAAAAATGGCTAAAGTGATTATCATCGGAGCGGGCGGTGTCGGTACCGTTGTCGCTCACAAGTGCGCCCAGAATCCGGAGATCTTTTCCGAGATTGTCATAGCTTCGCGCACCCGCAGCAAATGCGATGCTGTCGCAGCTGCACTTAATCATCCTAACGTGACTACTGACACGGTCGATGCCGATAGCGTCGAACAGCTCTGTGAGCTTTTCCGCCGTCATAAGCCTGCGATGGTGATCAACGTGGCTCTTCCTTATCAGGATCTCACCATCATGGATGCCTGCCTGGAATGTGGCGTCAATTATCTCGACACAGCGAACTATGAGCCTAAGGATGTGGCTCACTTCGAATATTCCTGGCAATGGGCATATCGCGAACGCTTTGAAAAAGCAGGTCTTACCGCCATTCTCGGCTGCGGTTTCGATCCGGGTGTTTCAGGTGTCTTCACTGCCTATGCGGCAAAACATTACTTCAAGGCGATGGAAACCCTCGATATCGTCGACTGCAACGCCGGCGATCATGGAAAAGCCTTCGCGACCAATTTCAATCCGGAAATTAATATCAGGGAAGTAACGGCCAAAGGTCGCTACTGGGAACATGGCCAGTGGGTGGAGACTGATCCCCTTTCCTGGTCCATGAACTATGATTTTCCCGAGCAGATCGGCATGAAAAAATGTTATCTCATGTATCATGAAGAGCTGGAGTCGCTGGTCCTGCATCTGAAGGGACTTATCCGCGCCAGATTCTGGATGACATTCTCAGATTCCTACCTCAACTATCTGCATGTCCTGGGCAATGTGGGCATGACCAGCATCAAGCCTGTGCAATATAAGGGACAGGAAATAGTCCCCTT
>CAZKSF010000106.1:0-6158 GCA_964555405.1 uncultured Bacteroides sp. | reverse complement strand
ACCAATATTTGGAGGCGGTTTTAAGCATTGTGCGTGTCATAGTATCAAAATTTTAGATGTTTATAATGTGTTTTCACTGACTATAACGCCCTACCCTCTTATTTAGTTTAACGCCTGATTAAAAGTTATACTTGATGGATGGAAACATCTAAGATATTACAACATTTGAATATTTTTCTTAGAGGAATGTCATATTTTTTTCTTAATTTTGCAGATAGAATCATCTTAGAATAATCTTATTTTTGGTGATTTGAAAATTTAAATGGAAAAATTAAAAAAAGATGAAAAAAGAGTAGGACTTTTCCATTCTTTTTCGTCATAAGAATAAAACTAAACAAAAATATCGCCATGTGTAATTGGAGTAAGAGCAAATTAGGAGCAAAGAGAGAGGAGATTAAGAGAATTATTTCCCTATTTGTGTTATTGTTGACACTCAGCAATGTGTCGGCAATGGATAATATGGATACCGTAACTAAAGCTGATTCTGATTCAGATTCAATAATTGTCAATAATAGATCAGCTGAATTGATTAGCCGAAACCTCTTTGTAGAGTTATGGGGACCTTCTTTTGGCATTGGACTTGGTTACGACCAACGATTTAAACCAAATTCACCATTCGGATTCAGAGTCGGAATTGCTTATACAAATGGTAATGCTGATGGTACCGGTTATTGGGATAATCACGTAAATACATATTATTCATATGTTGAATTCAAAGGAGTAACCTTTCCATTAGAAGCAAATGCTATTCTTGGAAATCGAGCAAGCAAATTTGAACTTGGTATAGGTGCTACCCCATGTATACTCGATAGATATGAAATGAAATATAGTCGATTCGGAGGTTCTCATTCTTCATCAGACATCAGAGATGGGGTAAGACTCAATATCTTTGGAACTATGAATATCGGCTATCGCCTTCAGCGCAATAGCGGATTCTTCTTTCGAGTAGGACTTACCTTCATGGTCGGTGATTTGGATTGCTCACCATTTGATGGACTGCTCTGCTGGCCGAATATTTCTTTCGGTTACACTATTCGATAAATTGTATATCTTATTTTATAAAAATGAAAAGGATTTCTTTAGTAATAATCAATATCTTGATGGGAATTATGTTAGCATATTCTCAGAGTGGTGTTTGGTCTGGTGATCTGGAGGTGCAAGGCATCAAAATTCCTCTTGTGTTTCATTTGGATGAGGAGAATCCTACAGTTGATTCTCCTTCGCAATCCGTAAAGGGTATGCCAATTCAGATTTCAAAAGAAGCTCCAGTTGGCATTACAATTACTATCCCCGCTATTGGTGCCAGCTTTAAGGGGGTAAATTCAGGAAATAAGTTAATCGGCAAATTCACTCAGAGCGGAATGACCTTTCCTTTGACCCTTATCCCAGGGGAGAAAATTGCAAATAGACCTCAGACTCCGCAACCGCCCTACCCTTATGCCCAGGAGCAAGTAAGTTTTGCAAATGGAGACGCTTTGCTAAAAGGGACTTTGACTTTGCCTGAGGGGTATAGCAAGGATACACCAGTTGTTATAATGGTGACCGGAAGCGGTCTCCAAAATCGAGATGAAGAGATGTTCGAACACAAACCATTTGCAGTAATTGCAGACGCCTTAGCTAGAAATGGTGTGGCTTCTCTTCGCTACGATGACCGCGGTTTTGGCGAATCTACGGGTGATGTAATCAATTGCACGACGGAAGACTTGATGAACGATGCTTTGGCAGGCATAAATCTTTTGCGTCAAAGGTTCAATAAGGTTGGAGTTCTTGGACATAGTGAAGGGGGCACGATTGCTTTCATGTTAGGTGCTGACAAAAAGGTTGATTTTATCATTAGTTTGGCCGGCATGATCGTGTCGGGCAAGGAAACACTTATGGAACAAAACCGACACTCGCTTTCTCAAGCTGGATATTCACAATCAGTTGTGGATGAATATTGCGATCTTCTTACTTCTGCATTCGAGAGAGACAAAGAGATTCTCAAAAAAATAGAGTCATCAAGTGTGCCGAAAGAATTAAAACAAAACTTGCAGTTAGGTCTTGGACAATTGCAAACTCCTTATATGCAGTATTTCCTTACTTTAGATGTCAGCGACAGATTAGGTGAGGTCAGCTGTTCGGTATTGGCTTTGAATGGAACAAAAGATACTCAGGTTTTCTACGAGAAAAATATAGAAGCTTTAATTAAGGGATTGCAATCTAACAAATCAAATAAAGTGATTGCATTAAATGATCTCAACCATCTGTTTCAGCATTGCAAGACGGGTTCAATCCAGGAATACGCCACGACAGAGGAAACCATTTCACCAGAAGTACTGGAGATAATCACACAATGGATAAATTCTTTATAGAATTCAAGATTTAAATAAAATAGATTAAATATGAAAAAGGATAAATGGGAGATTCTTGATAGTGAGTATCTTTTTCGTCGCCCATGGCTTACAGCTCGACGTGATAAGGTTAAACTTCCCGATGGACGGATCAATCCAGAATATTATGTGCTGGAATATCCTGATTGGGTCAATGTAATAGCCATTACGAATGAAGGAGAGTTTGTGATGGTGGAGCAATTCCGCCATGGTTTGCGGGATTATTTCACAGAACTTGTTGCCGGCGTGATCGAAGAAGGAGAAAAACCATTAGAGGCTGCTAAAAGGGAACTTCTTGAAGAAACCGGATATTCAGGAGGTAAATGGGAACTTTTTATGGAAATCAGCCAGAATCCATCTACCAGCAACAATCTTACCCACTGCTTTCTTGCAAGAGGAGTAAAGAAAACCGGCACACAACACCTTGATGCGACGGAAGACATTACGATAAAACTTCTCTCAGAAAAGGATGTTTTGGATATGCTACTTGCAGACGAAATGAAACAAGCGCTTATGGCTGCCCCTCTTTGGAAATATTTCGCCTTATACTCAAATCTTAGCATCGAAAAATAGACATTCAATTCAGAAGTCACACTAATTTAAGGAAAAAGAGGAAGCTCCACAAAGGAAGCTTTCTCTTTTTATGTTTTTTTGATGCTTTTTTGATGACTTAAATTTTGAATTTCCAAATGTTTTAATTACTTTTGTAAGAATTATGAATTGCCCTAAAAAGGCATTTTGATATGGACTTTAAAATTACATCAAAATACAAACCTACAGGCGATCAGCCGGAAGCTATCGCAGAACTTTCGGAAGGTGTGCTTGATGGACATCCATCGCAGACCCTGCTCGGTGTGACCGGTAGCGGAAAGACATTCACTATGGCAAATGTCATTCAGCAAGTGAAGCGCCCTACCCTAATTCTTAGCCATAACAAGACTCTTGCTGCCCAGCTTTACGGAGAGATGAAAAACTTCTTTCCAGAAAACTCTGTGCAATATTTTGTCAGCTATTACGACTACTACCAGCCTGAAGCCTACATTCCTTCAAGCGATAAGTATATTGAGAAAGACTTGATGATCAATGACCAGATTGAAAAACTACGTCTTTCCACCGTTGCAGCCCTTCTCAGTGGTCGTCGCGATGTGGTCGTAGTGTCATCTGTAAGTTGCATCTACGGTATGGGAAATCCGGAAGATTTCTCGAAGAGCGTAGTGAGAATCGAACTTGGGCAGCGAATCTCACGCAATGCCTTCCTCCGTCAACTTGTTGATTCACTATACAGCCGGACAGAGACCGATCTCGGAAGCGGAGAATTCAGAGTAAAGGGTGATACCGTTGATATCAAACTTTCATTTGAAGATATCCAACTCAGGGTTGTGTTCTGGGGTGATGAAATTGAAAAAATTCAGACCGTAGACCCTCAAACAGGCATTATATTGAGCGAACTTGATGGCTTTAATATCTACCCTGCCAACATCTTCGTAGCCAGCAAAGAGCGCACCAACAATGCTGTCAATCAGATAGCAATTGATTTGGGTACACAGGCAGAATTTTTCAGAAATGAAGGGCGATTCTTGGAAGCCCAACGCCTGACGGAAAGAGTAAACTATGACCTTGAAATGATAAAGGAACTGGGTCATTGTTCCGGCATAGAGAACTATTCGAGATATTTTGATGGAAGAGAGCCTGGTATGCGTCCATTCTGTCTTCTTGACTATTTTCCGAAGGACTTCCTCACTATCATTGACGAAAGCCATGTGACTCTCCCACAGTTGAGAGGCATGTATTCCGGCGACCTTGCTCGCAAGCTTAATCTGGTGGAATATGGGTTCCGCCTCCCGGCAGCAATTGACAATAGACCTCTCAAATTCGACGAATTCGAACGCCTCACTCCTCAGACTATCTATGTCAGTGCCACTCCTGGAGACTACGAACTTCAGAAATCGGAAGGAATCGTAACTGAACAGATCATCCGCCCGACCGGTCTGTTAGATCCTGAAATTGAGGTGCGTCCTTCAATGAACCAAATCGACGACCTCCTTGAAGAAATCCAACTTAGAATAGAACGTGGAGAGCGAACTCTTGTGACTACGCTGACAAAGCGCATGGCCGAGGAGCTTGATGCCCATCTTCAAAGTTTCGGAGTGAAGAGTGCATATATTCATTCGGATGTTGACACCCTCGACCGTATTAGAATTCTCAATGATCTTCGAGAGGGAACTTATGATGTACTGATTGGTGTCAATCTTCTTAGGGAGGGTCTTGATTTGCCTGAAGTTTCACTTGTGGCTATACTTGACGCAGACAAGGAGGGCTTCCTGCGCAACCACCGTTCATTGACACAGACAGCAGGTCGAGCTGCCCGTAATGTGAACGGCATGGTAATCATGTATGCTGACAAGATCACAGACTCTATGCAAAAGACAATAGACGAGACCGAACGACGCCGTGCTAAACAGATGCTTTACAATGAGCAGCATGGTATCACACCGACACCTATTGTCAAGAAGACCAATACTGACCTCATTGATCTTTACCAAGGCACTACAAACGATTCCAACGATTATGCACCTTCGAAACCAAGCGTTTCGAAACCAGGAAACAAAAAGAAACCTGTTTCCATCCCGAAAGTGGAGCCACGCGCTTATGTAGAGGAGGAGCATCAGTCTGACGCATTAGTTGCAGATCCAGTAGTAGAGTATATGAGTGCATCAGATCTTAAGGCTCGAATTGCAAAAGTACAGGCAGACATGACTAAGGCAGCCAAAGCTATGGACTTCATGGAAGCTGCCCGCCTTCGCGACGAACTTCTTGCGCTTAAAGATTTGGCAACTGCAAAAGAAACAGAAAGCCATGTATAAGAAAACAGACTTTCTGCCCACAACTGCCGACGAAATGAAGATGCTTGGTTGGGATCAAGCAGACATAATCATATTCAGTGGTGACGCCTATGTGGATCATCCATCTTTCGGAGCAGCTGTAATCGGTAGAACACTCCAGAAATCGGGATACAAAGTTGCAATTGTTCCCCAACCAAACTGGCGCGATGATCTACGCGACTTCAAGAAACTTGGCAAACCACGATTGTTTTTTGGAGTTTCTGCTGGAGCAATGGACTCGATGGTGAATCACTATACAGCCAACCGCCGCTTACGCCATGATGATGCTTACACTCCCGGAGGGAAGCATGGAATGCGTCCTGACTATCCGACAATCGTCTACTCCATGATTCTTAAGGAAATCTATCCCGACGTGCCCGTTATAGCCGGGGGTATCGAAGCCTCATTAAGGAGAGTGGCTCATTATGACTATTGGGCAGACAAACTACGCCCCTCGATTTTGGCAGAATCTGGAGCAGATATGATTTCCTATGGCATGGGAGAGAAAACAATTCTCCAACTTGCTAAAAGACTTGAAAACGGAGAAAAAATATCAGATATCAAAGATATTCCTCAGACTGTTTTCTTCACCGATCCAACGGATGCAATAGTAAATACAGAGAATTCTATTGTTCTCTCAAGCTATGAGGAGTGCCTTGCTGAAAAAAAGAAACAAGCAAAAAACTTTCGACATGTAGAAGAAGAGAGCAACAAATGGAGTGGAAAAACACTTTATCAGGCTACTGGCGACAAAATGATCCGCATCAATCCCATGTGGCCCCCAATGAGCCAAGGGGAAATTGACGCATCTTTCGACCTTCCTTATACGCGTGTGCCACACCCGCGCTACAAGGGAAAAACAATACCTGCATATGAGATGATAAGACATTCCATTTGCATGCATAGG
>CAZKSF010000105.1:0-6222 GCA_964555405.1 uncultured Bacteroides sp. | reverse complement strand
AAATCTCAACCGACAATGTCAAGTATCATAAGGTTACTTGCTACCAAGACCTTATAGACGCAATGACCTCAGCAAAGTAACTATGGACGATTTTGAAAACTTAGACATCTACAACGTTTCTTACCAAATATGGCAAAGCAAAAAAGTCGGATATTGCAGGCGTTATAGGATCACATATGTCTGAAACTCAACTTCGTCGAGTAATAGAACGTCTTTCACAGCCGAGAGGTCCGCTTGTAAAGACAGGTAAGACTACTAATACTGTCTATTCTCTATCTCCTGAATTTAGAGGTCAAATGAGTCTTTTACAAGAAGCAACCAGAATTGGTCTTACTCATATTCTTAAAGGTCAAGATTATAGTAATATTATTATTAACACTTCTCCTAATGACGGAACAAGTGACGGAATAAAGTAACAAGCAAACAAATCGCGTTTTCTAACTACATAATCCTCTGATTTATTCACTTATATAGTGACGGAACAAGTGACGGAACATTATCTTCTAATCTATAATACCCTTTATGTATATCAACGCTGATCGAACTATATATCACAATGTAGAATCTGCATAAGCTCAATCTCCCCATTGATGAACGGCTGAAACAGGATATGCCGATTTAGTGCGCCCGCACTCTGGACAGAGGATGTGGATTGCCCCTGATTTGTCCCCGTATGGATAAAAAACAACAGGTAACTGCTTGGTTGCATGCAGTTACCTGTTGTTGGGCGGAGGGAACGAGATTCGAACTCGTGGTAGGATTGCTCCTACGTCAGTTTAGCAAACTGGTGGTTTCAGCCACTCACCCACCCCTCCTCGCTTGGACGGGATATTTCCGTTTTGCGAGTGCAAAGTTATAGCCAATTTCTTAATCTTCCAAATTTTTTCGCAATTTTTTTCTTTTTTCTTGCCTCTTAACCTTCTTACGCTCCATCTTGGTGAAAAAATTCGTAACTTTGAATTATGGAAAAGGATAAAGAGTCAAAGCGAACAACACGTCCTGCTAAACGTAATTCTGCACGGAAAAAGAAAACCGCAAAGAAACACGGTTGGGTATACAATCATCCGATAGGTGTGCTTTGTGGAGTACTTGTGATCATCGCTGTTGCTGCGTTCTGGACTCTTTTCGGTTTCAGCGGCTACCACGGAGAAGCGAAGAATATCTATATTCCTCAAAAAGCAACCCGAAGCGATCTGCGCGACTCTCTTGTTTCTAATCTTGGTCTTATTGCCGGCAACCGCACATATATCCTGTGGCGATTGCTGCATGGTGAAATCGACCGTGCCCGGGGTATGTACGAAGTAACTCCCGGTGAGCGGGCTTTAAATCTTAGCAGACGCCTTAAATACGGCAGGCAGACTCCGGTGAAATTCACATTCAACAATGCCCGCACATTAAAAGCAATGGCTGACAAGATCAGCTCACAACTAGAGGTATCGTCCGACGATATTTTAAGGGCATGCGATTCAATCCTCCCGGGTGAAGGCTTTACACCGGAACAGTTTCCCGCAGCATTCTTCCCTGACACGTATCAGTGTTACATCACCGCATCCGGTGAGGATATTGTACGAACAATGCTATATTATCGCAATGCTTTCTGGAACGATGAACGAAAAGCTAAAGCCGCTCAACTCGGAATAAGCCCTGTTGAAGCGGCAACTGTCGCCTCGATTGTGGAAGAAGAAAGCGCCAAGACTGACGAGCGTCCGGTCATTGCCCGACTTTATCTCAACCGTCTGCACCGTGGCATGAGACTACAGGCAGATCCTACCGTAAAATTTGCGACAGGAGATTTTTCTTTACGTCGAATTCTCGGGAGTCACCTCTCCACACAGTCACCGTATAATACTTACCTTAACGACGGCTTACCTCCGGGACCTATAAGAATCGCATCCCGGCATACCATTGAAGGGGTGCTTGATGCGCCTGAGCATAACTATCTTTATATGTGTGCCAAAGAGGATTTTTCCGGCTATCACAATTTCGCATCCGACTATGCCACACATCTCAAAAACGCTCAGCGTTACAGACATCAGCTTGATCTGAGAGGTATAAAATAGCCGGAATTTAACAACTAATTTGTAAGAGAACATGGGTATACTTAACACACCGCCGGCAAACAGTGCATTTGAAGTTTCCGATGACTTATCGGAAGACTGGACCGTTATAGAAGTGTTCAATACTGAATTCGACGCATCCGTAGCCCGTGGAGCGCTTGAAGCGGAAGGGATTCCGGTGATGATGACCGGACAGATGTTCGGTTCAGTCTTACCTATAGGTTTCAATTCCATAGGTGGCATAAGCCTTTGGGTTCCTACTGATCGCGCTAACGAAGCAGCGGCGATACTTAAGCGTAACCGAGATTAAAAAGTGATGAGTGTTGTAATTTTAGGTATAGAGTCATCGTGCGATGATACATCGGCGGCAGTTATTCGCGACGGAATTCTGTTATCAAACGTAATTGCAAGCCAGAAAGTGCATGAGGAATATGGTGGCGTAGTTCCGGAACTCGCTTCACGTGCCCATCAGCAAAATATAGTTCCGGTTGTCGATACAGCGTTACGTCAGGCGGGAGTCAAAGCTAATGACCTGTCAGCAATCGCATTTACAAGAGGACCAGGATTATTAGGCTCGCTTCTTGTGGGAACATCATTTGCTAAAGGAATGGCACTCGGACTCGGTATACCGATAGTTGATGTCAACCATCTCCATGGTCATGTTCTATCTCATTTCATTCGCACCGAGCCCGAAGGCCGGGTTCCTGATTTCCCGTTTCTATGCCTGCTGATTTCCGGGGGCAATTCTCAACTGATACTTGTGAGGAGCTTCAGCGATATGGAAATACTTGGCAAAACCATTGACGATGCCGCCGGTGAGGCATTCGACAAATGTGCTAAAGTGATGGGTCTCCCCTATCCCGGAGGTCCGCATATCGACCGACTTGCCAAAGATGGCGACAGTAAGCGGTTCAAATTTTCAAAGCCACATATTCCCGGACTCGACTATAGCTTCAGCGGACTGAAAACTTCCTTTCTCTACACTCTCAGAGATGAGAAACGCATAGATCCGGAATTTGTGGAACATAATATGAACGACCTGGCGGCATCGCTTCAGGCTACCATTATTGACATTCTGCTCGACAAACTCGACAAAGCTGTACGTCAGACCGGAGTCCGTACAGTTGCGATAGGTGGAGGTGTATCTGCCAACAGCGGCATCCGTGATGCAGTGGCGACATTCTGTGAACGTCGGGGACTGACCGCATTCATACCCGAACGACGTTTCACCACTGATAATGCAGCCATGGTAGCTATTGCCGGTTATCACCGTTTCCTTGACGGCAAAACATGCAGTATGGATTGTGTGCCTTACGCCAGGGTTGAAATCTGAATAAGATAATGAAAGCTATAACAGTTATTATCGGGGATGAAATATTGCTCGGTCAAGTGACCGACACCAATTCCGGCGCCATATCCCGCGCCATAGCGCCTCTCGGCTGGGAACTGATGCGTACGGTAACAGTCGGAGATGATGCTTCGGCAATTGAAAAGGCTGTAAAAGAGTCGCTCGCCGATGCCGATCTTGTTATCACCACGGGAGGTCTCGGTCCGACTAAAGATGACATTACCAAGCTGACACTTGCTTCCGTTACCGGAGGAAAACTGATAGAGCATCAACCCTCTCTTCTAAATTTAAAACGTATAATGGAGTCAAGAAACCTGATATTGAACGAACTTACCCGTTCGCAGGCTCTTGTTCCGGATACTTGCACCCCGATAGTGAATACATGCGGTACAGCCCCAATAATGTGGTTTGACATTGACACCAAAATACTCATTTCAATGCCGGGCGTACCATTTGAGACTGAAACAGCCCTCAAACATGACATTGTTCCGCGGCTTGCAGCCCTAAGGGGTGACAAATCATATGTAACCCACAGGGTTATATTACTTACAGGTAGAAGTGAATCATCGGTAGCCGAACAGATTGACTCTTGGGAAGATGCTTTGCCGGAGGGATTTCATCTGGCATACCTTCCTAATTCCGGATATCTGCGTCTGCGTCTCGACGGACATGGAACCAACAAGAATCATCTGGATCGAGAAGCTGACCGCCTTGCCGAAGAGCTGACCGGTTTTCTCGGTGATGACGTCTGGCTGACCCGGGATCTCACTCCGGCGCAGGCTTTACTGGAGGAGCTGATAGCTGCCGGACTGACCGTGAGCACGGCTGAAAGCTGCACCGGAGGCAATATAGCGGCAACCCTCACCGCAATTCCCGGCAGCTCTGCGGCAGTAGCCGGAGGTGCTGTTACATACAGCAATAAGGCCAAACAGGATCTGCTTGGAGTCAATTCCGAAACACTCAGCCGTTATGGAGCTGTCAGTGAGCCGACTGTAACTGAAATGGCTGCCGGATCCCGGAAAGCATTTCACACTGATTTAGCAATTGCAACAAGCGGAATAGCAGGACCGGGAGGAGGATCAGAGGAGAAACCTGTCGGAACGGTATGTATCGGTATCTCATGCGGTGATATGTCAGAACAGATGACCGTCCACTTGCCCGGTGATCGTAAAAGAGTTATCGAGCGCACTGTAAACACCGCCCTTATAGCAGCACTACGAATGTTGCGAAAATATCTTGCAAAAGTCCACAATAACAGCTAAAATATTTTAAATCAGCATTTCATACTTCATTTATTGAGGATTTTTTGTAAATTTGCAATTTGATTAAAACATTACTGCCAATGAAACAAGCTAATGGCAAATCGAATGCCGGACGCAAAATAATAATAACACTGTGGATAGCATTCGTGCTGTTTATCGGGTGTATTGCCATGTTCTTTGTTCTTGCCTATAACGGAGTCATAGGCTACATGCCCGACATCGAACAGCTAAAAAATCCTCAGGATAAGTTCGCATCAGTCCTCTACTCTTCCGACGGACAGGAACTCGGAAGGTATTTCCGAAATACAGGTAACCGAGTTTATGCCGATTTCGATGAGATTTCGGAGCACGTGGTCAATGCTCTGATTGCAACCGAGGACTCACGGTTCGAAGAACACAGTGGCATTGATGTCAGGGCACTTTCGCGTGTGGCATTCAAGACGCTTCTTCTCGGACAGAAAAATGCGGGCGGCGGTTCTACAATAACCCAACAGCTTGCCAAGCAGCTTTACTCTCCGGAATCGGACGGTTTAATAAGTCGTGCCCTACAAAAACCGATTGAATGGATGATCGCTGTGAAGCTTGAACGCTTCTATTCCAAGGATGAGATTCTGAAAATGTATCTCAATCAGTTCGATTTCCTTTACAATGCTGTAGGTATCAAATCTGCCGCTCATGTTTATTTCGGGAAAACTCCGTCGGAACTCAATATCCAGGAGGCCGCCACTCTTGTGGGAATGGTGAAAAATCCATCCTACTATAATCCTGTTCGTCAGAACGAACGCACTCTTCAGCGCCGCAATGTGGTTTTGGAACAGATGCACAAGCAGGGAATGATTAACGCAGCCGAACTTGATTCCTTGAAAAAGTTGCCTCTGGAATTAAAATTCCACCGGGTCGATCACAAGGATGGTCCCGCACCATATTTCCGTGAGGAAATACGACGTATGATGCGTGCTGTCCGACCTGAACGTAGTAATTATCCGTCATGGGATCAGCAGAGATATGTCGATGATTCAATAGCTTGGGAAACGAATCCGTTATACGGCTGGATTGAAAAGAACCCGAAACCTGACGGTTCGAAGTACGACATCTATAACGATGGTCTGAAAATTTACACTACCATTGATTCGCGAATGCAGCAATATGCCGAAGAAGCTGTTACCGAGCATCTTGGCTCAACTCTTCAACCGGCGTTTTTCCGCGAAAAACGTAACACTACTGGCGCACCTTATTCGACTAACCGGACCGAGATTTCTGAAATTCGCGTCAATCACCTGATACGCAATGCAATGCGTCAGACCGAACGCTATCGTCTGATGAAAAAAGCGGGTATTCCGGAAGCTGATATCGTTAAGGAATTCAATGTTCCTCGTGAGATGAAGATTTTCAGCTACAAGGGAATGATTGACACGCTCATGTCGCCTCTCGACTCCTTATTATATCAGAAACACTTCCTGCGTGCCGGATTCATGGCTATGGATCCTGTCACCGGTCATGTGAAGGCATATGTGGGAGGACCGGATTTCTCCAATTTTCAATATGACATGGTGTC
>CAZKSF010000104.1:0-6254 GCA_964555405.1 uncultured Bacteroides sp. | reverse complement strand
AGACTCTTTCGAGCATCAAAGTGCGCAACGGTTCGGCAATGGCATCCATCGACGACTTCGTGACATTGACCCGTGTCTACGGTCCTGACCTGCTCAACCGCTTCAATATGTTCCAGTCGATTTCAGTGTCAGGTCAGCCGGCTCCCGGATATTCATCGGGCGATGCGCTTGCCGCTATCGAACGAGTGGCTGACGAGGTACTTCCCCAGGGCTACGGCTTCGAATACGCAGGTATGACCCGTGAGGAAGGTTCTACTAACACAGGTCAGTCGACCGCTATTATTTTCGGTCTCTGTATGCTTTTCGTTTACCTGATTCTTGCGGCTCAGTACGAAAGTTATCTGGTACCCTGGGCAGTTATCCTTTCGATACCGTTCGGTCTCATGGGTTCGTTCATATTCGCTGATCTCCGTGACATTTCCAACAGTATCTATCTGCAGATCGCACTCATCATGCTTATCGGTCTTCTTGCCAAGAATGCTATTCTGATTGTAGAATTCGCGCTCGAACGCCGTCGTACTGGTATGTCGGTTCTCAACGCTGCCATTTCAGGTGCAGCCGACCGTCTGCGACCGATTCTTATGACATCACTGGCACTTATCATCGGTCTGTTGCCTATGATGTATGCAACGGGTGTAGGCGCCAACGGTAATAAGGCGCTCGGCACAGGTGCTGTGGGCGGTATGCTTATCGGTATGATCTTCCAGGTACTCATCGTGCCGGCACTTTTCGTGGCATTCCAGAAAATTCAGGAAAAATTCACACCGCTCAAGTGGGCTGATACCGATAATGCAGGTATTCAGAGTGAGATCGAGCAGTATTCAGTTCGTAAATAACCGGTCTTTCAAGCAATGAAATCAAGAAACACAATCATACTGGCGGCAGCTGCTGTCCTGAGCGCTTCGGCGCTCAGCAGCTGCGGCATTTACAAAAAATTCAAGATGCCCGAAGATTCGGCGCTTACTTCGGAATATGTACGTGCCTCCGGAGAGCAGACCGATGCTTCCGCCTTCGGCAATCTGCCTTGGCAAAAGGTGTTCACCGATCCGGTGCTTGCCGATCTCATCGCACGTGCCCTTGACAACAACAAGGATCTTGCCAATGCCAAACTTAATGTCGACATAGCTCATGCGTCACTAAAGGGAGCGCGTCTGGCATATCTTCCTTCAGTTGCCCTCGCACCTAACGGTGCCGGTGCCGGAGTCGGTGGAAATCATATGGACTGGAGCGGTCTCTCCTGGACCTATCAGTTACCCCTCTCTGTTAACTGGGAGATAGATGTGTTCGGTAAATTATTGAACAGCAAGCGTGCGGCAGCTGCAAACGAGCGCATGGCACGCGACTATGAGCAGGCTGTGCGTTCTCAGATCATAGGCGGTGTAGCCAATTGTTATTATGCGATATCCATGCTTCAGGATCAGCTCACTCTCAGTAAGGCTACAGCCGAGAACTGGCGTCAGAGTGTGGAGGTGATGAAGGATCTCAAGGAAGCCGGTCGCCTGAACGAGACTGCTGTCGTGCAGAGCCGCGCCAATTACTACAATATATTGGCGTCAATCACCGACCTTGAGTCACAGCTCAACGAGATGAATAACACTATGTCGTTGCTGCTTAATGTTATGCCTCAGACATGGGTAGTTCCGTCGCATGCTACTGTCGGAAGTCCTGAAATAATGCGTGAGGCAATTCCGATGGTAGAGCTTGCTGCACGTCCCGACGTGCGTGCCGCTGAAGAGAGCCTTGCAGCCGCATATTATACAACAGCGGGAGCCCGCGCGGCATTCTATCCCGGACTTTCAATCACGGCTGCCGGCGGTTTCACCAATTCACTCGGATCCATGATTGTCAATCCCGGAGAGTTCTTCCTTAATCTTGCCGGATCGCTGACAGCTCCGCTTTTCTCCCGTGGTGCCAATATCGCGCGTCTCGAAGCTGCGAAAGCACAGCAGAAACAGGCGCTCAACAACTTCGAGTATACTCTGATGTCTGCCTCGGCAGAAGTGAGCAATGCCATGACTGCATATGCCAAAGCGGTAGAAAAACAGGAATTGGTGAAAATTCAGGTAGAAAATCTGGAAAAATCTGTGGAATATACTCAAGAATTGCTAACTTTGGGAACATCAACTTATCTTGAGGTGCTTACTGCACAGACCAGCCTCCTTCAGGCACAGATGTCGCAGATAAGCTGCACCAATGCCCGCGACCGAGCTGTCATTTCTCTTTACCAGTCGCTCGGAGGCGGACGCTAAGTTGATTATTATGTCTAACACCATAAAAAGACTGAAATGATAAGCCCGTTAGCATCCATTGACCCAAGTGCCAAAATTGGGAAAAATGTAAAAATCTATCCGTTTGCTTTTATTGATGCAAATGTCGAGATAGGTGATAATTGCGTCATCATGCCCTACGCGAGCGTAATGAACGGAACCCGTATAGGAGCCAATAACAAAATCTATCAGGGTGCGATCGTAGGCGCCGATCCTCAGGATTTCCGCTGGAATGGAGAACAGACCTATTGCTACATAGGCGATAACAATGTAATCCGTGAACATGCTATCATAAACCGTGGTATTAATCCTGACGGAGGTACCCGTATCGGCAACGGATGTTTCATCATGGCTAATTCTCATGTCGGACATGATTCAGTCATCAGTGACCATTGCGTGCTCGGAAACAGTGTTTCAGTTGCAGGTGACACCCGGATCGGATGTTGTACGATTCTGTCGTCAGGTGTGATAATTCACGAACGTAGCCGTGTAGGCGATTGGGTGCTTGTCAAAGGCGGTTGCCGTATTTCAGGTAACGTACCGCCATTTGTGATTATGGCACATAATCCAGCGTCATATTTCGGTGCAAATGCCGTGATATTGCGTCGTGGCGGTTATACACCTGAAGAAATAGAAGATGTTGCAAAGGCTTACCGCCATGTTTACCAAAGCAATACTTCGGTGTTCAACGCTCTTCGCCGTCTTCAGACCGACATCGCTGACGGTCGTGTCCGCGACAATATAGTCCGCTTCATCACCGAATGTGATCTTAAGCTCGTAGCAATTCCGCGTGAACTTGAGTGATTCACGGGATTACAAAAAGTATAACCTCGCAGACTCGGCACTCCGTGAAAGGGTGTCGGGTCTGTACACATAATATTAATTCATGAAAAATATTACCACGAAATCACTTCTTGCAGCTTTGCTGGGACTTGCTATGGTCCCCGCTATGCAAGCTCAGGACGACGGCGGCTTCGATCTCAACTCACAACGCTCGGAGATCCAGAATTACTGGAAAGTCCCGGGACATGTTGTTGACCACGGAGGTCTTGTAATCAACCCGACCCCTCACAAAATCGAGCGTCCTTACACCGGAGTCTTCAATATTTCCGGTGGCTTCAAAGTCAATGACAAGCAAAAGGCATTCTCTGCTTCAGATCTCTCGTTTCTCGAGATCTCTCCAAAGCACGGACTCCAGATTGATATTGATTTTGGTCCTAAAGTGGCGTCTAAGGCAGGTGTGAAGGATGTTTCAGGAGCATATGCACTTTCTATCGGACCTAAAAAAATCACGATTAACGCATATGACGAACGAGGCGCTTTCTATGCTCTTCAGACTCTCCGTCAGATTCTCGAAAGCCCGGTTGTAGAGAAGGAAGGCGGTCTGCCGATGATGGAAATAACTGATTATCCGGCGTTACCTTATCGTGGTCTGGTCGAAGGCTTTTACGGTACACCCTGGAGTCATGAGGTTCGTAAAGGGCTGATCAACTTCATGGGCCAGAACAAGATGAATAATTATCTGTATGGCCCTAAAGATGATCCCTATCATTCATCTCCTAACTGGAGACAGCCTTATCCCCCGGAAGAAGCCGCCAATATAGCCGATCTCGTAAAGACCGCCAATGAGAATCGTCTGGATTTCTATTGGGCGATTCACCCCGGAAAGGATATACGTTGGGATAAAGCTGATTACGACAGCCTGGTCAACAAATTCAATATGATGTACGATCTGGGCGTTCGTTCGTTCGCTCTTTTCTTCGACGATATTGAAGGAATAGGTACCGATTCGCATATGCAGACAAAGCTGCTCAATGACTTGACCCGCGATTTTGTCGATGCCAAAGGTGATGTCAGCAATCTGATCATATGTCCTACCGATTACTCGCAGCTATGGGCTAATCCCGGTGAAAACGGACAGCTGGCAATTTACGGTCGTGAACTCAACCCCAAGGCAGAAGTATTCTGGACCGGTGCCGTAGTTTGCAGTGACCTTACCCCCGAGACTCTTGAGTTTGTTGATTCACGCATTAAACGACCGGCATTGTACTGGTGGAATTTCCCTGTTACCGATTATTGCCGGAACATTGTCCTTCAGGGTCCGGTGTACGGTCTTGACACAAGTCTGACGAGCGAGCAGGTCGCCGGTATCGAAAGTAATCCCATGGAGCATGGCGAAGCGTCGAAACTCGCATTATACGGAGTGGCTGACTGGTCGTGGAATCCTGCCGATTACAATGCCATCGACAACTGGGAGAGAGGTCTTACCGATCTTGTTCCGAACGCACGTGATGCATACCGTACCTTTGCTATCCACTCGGCGGATACCGAAACCGGATACCGTCGCGATGAATCGTGGGAAACTACCACATTTACACTTGACGAATATACTCCGGAAAAGGCAAAGGCACTGCGCGATGAGTTTGAACGTGTAGCCTCTGTCCCCGCCCGCATGGAGAATGGTTGCGACAACAAGCTGCTGATGAACGAATTGCGTCCATGGCTCGTTGAGTTCGGCAAGCTGGGACAGAGAGGTGTCAACACCATTGACCTGATGGAAACCTATCGTGCCGGTAACGACTCGGTATTCTGGGCAGAGTATGTCACCAACCGTTTCACTCCCGAGCAGCGTGCCGACTGGGAGGCTCATAAGTCAGGTACAATGAAACTGCAGCCGTTCATCGACAATGCCACTACTGACATGCTCATCGGCTTCTATACCCGTGTCAGCGGTAATGTTCCGATGTTCTTCCGTGGTACCGGCAGTTACCCCAACCTTCCCACTACATTGGCAAATCTGATGTTCGACGGCAATCCGGAAACTTTCTGGACTTCTGCGCGTTCGCAGGGCGAAAATGATTGGGTCGGTGTGGATCTCGGTGATCTGCGTATGGTCGACAGCATCTATGTTCAGCAGGGTCGTAACTCGGTGGATGATGTCGATTTCTTTGACAATGTCGTACTTCAGGCATCTCCCGACCGTCGTGTGTGGACCGAACTGACCGAACCGCTGGTAAATACATATGAGATTTCATGGTCAGGTAAACCGGTGCAGGCGCGCTACGTACGCCTTCTCCGTCTGCCGTCGAAACGCAGCAACTGGACCTCAGTACGCGAGTTCAAGATCAATCCTCCGTCGGCGAGCCGCCTCGGATTCGACATAACTGCGTTCAATATGGATAACGCACTTCTTGGATTCGATGCCAATCCGTCAAGCGCAGCCTCACTCGCTTCGTCACCTATCTCGTTCGGCATAAAGACCGGAGTTAAAAAAATCATACTTCTGACTGACGCCACAGCAAAGAATCCGGTGAAAGTGGCTTTCACACGTCCCGCCGGAGGTAACATATCCACCGTGCGTGTCACCACTCCTTACATCACACTTTCAGTTCCTGACGGAGCCGGATATGCGCTTGTCAGTGGAGCCGGTGCCAGTCTGTACGAGGTAATACAGATGGATTGAATAATTGACGGATATCTAAAATCTTATGAGAGGGTGTTTTGAGCGCACCCTCTTTTTTTTATTTAAAAAGTAAAAAAACAGATAAACTTAAAAAAATTGGTGTTTTTTTTGGTGAGTCTTAAAAAAAAGGGTATATTCGTCAAAAATTTGAAATACCCTCTGAAGAATAACCAAAACCAATATAATAGTCAAGTTACATGAGCTATCTGAAATTTGATAAAAACCTGATGATCAACCTGGAACAGTCGCTTCAGAAAGAGATGCTCCGGACCAATCAGTCAGGAGCTTATCACTGCACATCGATTGTTGACTGCAACACCCGCAAACAGCACGGACTGCTTGTGATGCCAATCGAGGAATTCGGCAACAGCTGGCATGTTCTGCTTTCGTCACTTGATGTCACGGTGATACAGCACGGTGCCCCGTTCAATCTGGGTCTGCACCGTTACCGCGGCGGCACATATTCGCCCAACGGTCACAAGTATGTCCGGGAATTCGATTGTGAAAGCGTACCCCCCACCACC
>CAZKSF010000103.1:0-6363 GCA_964555405.1 uncultured Bacteroides sp. | reverse complement strand
CTACAGGAGGGCTATATGATGGCTTAAGTAAACAGCATTAAGGCATGTCCCTACAGAGGATGGGGATATAATACAAAATAATTATAAGATGTGCGGTTTGGCGGCAATGAGGATGGATCCTTGTTGCAGTCAATTTTTTTATGCGAGGGTGAGGATTCGGTTTACTAAGCGTCCACGATCCCATCCGCCAGTAGGGGCGGCGATATATCGAGGCCGCACCATCGGATTGATTAATAAGTGTATTATCCGGTCGAAACGAATGCAGTTTTGATAATGAGGGCGCGATGTATCGTCGCCCCTACTTGAGATGGATGTAACGGCATGTCAGTACGGCGGATGGGGGTGAACCGCGGAGCGGTGATGTTGTGGAAAACCGAGGCGCCTTGCGTTGACCTATTGCGCCGGATTTTAGTTTCGTTTCCAGCCCCGCAGATAGGACGGAAGCATTATAGCTCCGACTGTAAGTACGGAATAATAAGTTATCAGTCGCCAGAACACAGCGATGACCAATGCTACCGAAGCATCGTGTATCATATCGCCGTAGTAGTTGGTGAACAGCCACTCGCTGAGTCCGCTTCCACCGGGGGTAGGACTTACGGTGAGCAGTGTCCACACCACAAACTGCCGGGCGAAAACCACTATCTGATCGGCAAGCGGTACAAATCCCCAGAACAGCGCGTTGACTACAAGAAAGCGGCTGATCCACAGACCGGCAGTTGCCGAGAATGCCTTTACCCACCATAGCGCGGGGCGTTGACGGAATTCCCGTCCAGCCGTAACCATGTCATTGGCAGTGGTGACGGCGCTTTCACGCCACCTTTTCAGTATCTTAAGAGCGAAAACACGGTTTATCAGTCCGCGGACAGCCTCAGGACGCCCGAGCGTGCCCCAGAAAAGGAGAGCTGTCAGAGCCGTGATCACGCCTATCACTACCCAGAATGTAATGCGTACCCCCGATGAAAAACCACCACCGAACCCGAATATCGCCGCCATCGGAGCGAGACTTAACGCTATGGGGCAGAATACGACATTGAACAGTTCGTCAAGGAAGAGTGTGGTGAGCATGAGTGTGGTGCTTCTGCCAAGATCAATTCCTTCGCGTTTGAGAAACAACATGCTCATTGCGCTTCCCCCGGCGGTAGTGGGTGTGACGGCAGAGGTGAATTCGCAAAGCATCGTCACACGAAGCGCCGCTTTCCATGAGAGAGCGCGATCCGAAAGTATGCGGAAGCGCCATGATAGCGATAGCTCGCGCATGCACATAAATATTATGGCGATGCCAATCGCTCCCAGAGTGCGCGGACCGAAACTTACCGTTTCCCAGGCACCTGAATCGAATTCGCGCAAAAAAAGCCATACTACTACTCCGAGTCCCAGAATGATGGGAAACAGAACTTTGAGCATCATCGATCGTACGGAATCCATGATGCAAAAGTAATAATTATAGTGGTACCGGACAAGTTACTCCGGTAAATAGGGGAGTATATCTGCTGCCGTGAGGCGTAAAAGTTCCATCTGACGGGCGAATTCGGGGAGAACTTCCGCAAAAAAGTCGCGCCGGCGTGATTCGATGATAATATCCGTCGCTCCGGGCGACACGAAGTAGCCTAATCCGCGTTTCTGATATATTACTCCGAGCGCGTGCATGTCATCGTAGGCTTTGAGTACGGTGCGGTTGTTGACCGCAAGCGTCACCGACATATCCTTTGTTGATGGAATACGGCTCTCATAAGCCCATTCTCCCGACATGATATGACTGAAACAGTAGTCGATGATCTGTTTGTAGATAGGTCGGTTTTCGTTAAATTCCATGGTCATACCTGTCTGTTTATAGCTTTTCGCCAGAACATGAATAGTGTTACGATGAAGAGAATCGAGAATATGAATGTGAGCGGATATGAAATCATCTGTACCAGATGTGTACTGAATTCCATTGGATTATCCTGCAGCATATCGTTGTGGTGCATAGATGAGATGGTGTACATGATTGCCGCGACACCTGTCACTAATCCGATGACTAATGTAGTAAGTAACGGAAACATGATTCCCTTCAACAGGCGGTTTGTGCGTGATACAGCCACTGTCAGAAGACAGATCATTATCATTGTGCCGTTGGAGACGATACTTGAGAGAAGAGTCAATGATCCCGAAATACCGAAATCGGCTATATTTACCGGCAACTGGGAAGTGATAAGAGTGTTATACAGTTCACCGTAAACAAATATCGACAGCAATTCAGCCGGGATGTAAACGAGCAGCGGTATGACTATAAGGAAGTAACCGATATAAAATATGAATTTTTCGATTCCGTTAGCCGGCAGTGCTGTCTCCATCTCGAAATCATCGCGGGTCGCCAATACAAGAGGAGCCAATGCCACCATATAGCCGAGTATGCCCACCACATATGTCGCTTTCATAAAGTGTCCGTAGTGGTAAAGCAGTACAAACAGTAGAAATACTACTGCCGAGACTATCGGATAACAGATTATCTGCCAGCGCAGGCGGGGATAGAAAAAGCGGAATACCATCATTATTCGCGTCCATGATGTCCGGTCGGTATCGGATAGTACGTTGTAATCTGTCATGACTGAGAGTTTAGATAGTTGATAATATTGGTTGAGGCGGAGGATTTTATGGCATTGTAAAGAAGCATATAGTCGATATCGGTGTCTGTTTCGTCGCCGGATTGTTTCGGTGACATGTAGAATGCACGTCCTAAACGCGGCTCGAAGTACAGCACGTTGTCCGGCGGGGTCACGGCTGATCCGAATACAATGCGGTCAAGGATGGTTTCCACGCGGCTGTTGAGCAACAGATGACCATGCGAAAGTATCATTACACCATCGTAAAGGTTGCGTAAGTCGGCAAACGTATGAGTGGAAATGATGACTGTCTGCTCGGGTGCGATATATTCGGCGAGTATGCGCTGCAGTTCGTTACGCGATTCAATATCCAGTCCGTTTGCGGGTTCGTCAAGGAGCATAATCTGCGGACGAAGCGATATTATATAGGCAAGCTGCGATTTATGGCGGTTGCCGAGAGAGAGTTCGCGGAGTTTTTCATTCCCGGTCAGACCGAACCGGTCCAGAAGCGAATGAAGAATTTCCGGATCGAAATCAGGATAAAAGCAGGCATGGCATGCGGCAGTAGCGTTGATAGTATCAGCCGGGAAAATCATATTGTCGCCGAGGAATGCCACCTTGCTCATTATACTCGGCAGGCGAAAGGCGGCATTCGCCCCGTCAATCAGACATTCCCCCGAAGTCGCGAAACGTAAGCCTGCGATAATGTGAAGCAAGGTGGTTTTGCCCGCACCGTTTTCACCTAACAATAGATATATACCCGGTGTGATAAAGGTATTAAGATCAGTAAGGGCGTCTTTTGCTTTACGGTGATAAGCGTAAGAAAGGTTATTAAGCTTTATTTCCATTTTAGATATATTAATTTACGGGTTTAACAGTGTAGCCTTTGCGCCGTAGCGATTCTATAAGTCCCTCTTCTCCTATGAGATGACCTATTCCCACTGCGACAAACAGCCTTTCCCGGGGTATCTCGCGGAGAATAGTTTCAATCCATGCAAGGTTACGGCGTATGATCAGTCGGTCGGCAAGCTCGGAATTGAAGCCTGTTTCGGAATCATACATCAGTTTCATGATTGCTTCCGTATCGGCGGCCTCATATGCGGCGGCAAGATTATGTGCCATATCTAAGGAGAGACTCTCCTTGGCTACACTTTCCATCAGATCGGTCGCCTGCTCGGTAAGAGGATCGGAAAGCAGCAGGGTCATCTGCTGTTCCATGGTTTCAAATCCACGGATTTCTTTACCGGTTTCCTTAGCCCGTGACTGGATGATGGCATCGAGTTGTTCCGCAGGATTGAAATCGGGAAACGCTACCATCGACTGCATCATGGCGAGCTGGGTATTTACCATCATGGGTTTGAGCGTTTCAAGCATGGAAGCGTTCAGCATTCCCCCTGAATATTTTTTAAGAACCGTATTGAGCGAGTCAAGTTGGGCAGGAGTTAACAGGCGGCTGAGAGTGCTGTCGGCGGGTGCCATTGACATTGACACAATCTGCTGTTGCAGTGACGGATCATTCATATCAGTCATGATAAGTTCACCATACACCACGTCGGCGGCTTCCAGGGCATCTGAAAATCCCGGTGTCCGGTCGAGTATGTCAGCCGGAGCCACATGGTGGGTGCCAAACAGATATGATGCTCCTTTAGCATCTTTTCCGCTAACTTCCCATAGCCGCTGTGCTGTAGCCGGAACTGAGGTCAGCAGCAATGTGGCGAAAATTAAAAAGAAGTGTCTCATAAGAACGGTTATTATTTAGCGTTGTTGTGATGTAGTGTTGTACATCACTAATCCGCTGCAAAGGTATGACATTATTTTTATTCCGCCAAATAAAAAAGAGAAAAACTACGATCTTTGTAGGAACGATCGTAGTTTTTTCAACCAAATATTCTCCCGGTTTTCCTGCTGACAAAGTAATAACCATATGGCAACGTGTATCTTACCCATGTGCTCGGATCCGCTCATCATACATACCGTCCTACAGCTCTTCTTCAGCTCCAGAGTACTTGACTCATCCGCCGCAATCAAAGCCTTTATATCGTCAACAGTTATAGTCTTATCCAAATAATTGAACACACTTTTCAGTAAGCTTATATTCCTGCTTAGAGCTGGTCGGCTTGTCAGGCATAGTCATCGATATATAGTCCATCTCAATGAGAGGAAGTATGAACTTTCTGCGTAACTCCGTAGTATCGCCCAAGTCGATAGTCTCAGCCAAAGACTTTATAGTTGCTGGGCCTATTCTCAGATGCTCTATCAACTCTATCACATACTGGCTATAGATAGACTTATCTATAAATTTCTTTGACTTATCCCAAACTTTTACAGATAATTGTTCAAGTATCTGTAAAAGTTGCGATTTATTTGCAATACTGCTTTGATATACAATCTCTTGAACTTTGACAAATGATTGTCCAAGTATCTGTAAAAGTCTATTGTCAAAGTCTTCCTTTTCATTGTCATTCATGGGGAGAGTAGACGTACTGATCATGTCATGGTGACAAGGTAGTCTCTATAATGGCAGGCGATGATCCATTATCTTTCAAGGAACTCGACGGTACTCTTCTTCAGCTCGGGAGTACTCGACTCATCCGCCGCAATCAATGCCTTTATATTGTCAATGGGCATAACTATCTTTTGGGGGTTCAATGAATACCGGCGCTCCATTTCTATGATGGGGGAGTTTTTGGAGGATACTCACTACATTGATTTCCGGATTGATTTCCGAATCAATCCGTTCTATATGGAAAGTCATATATGATTTGCCGGGTGATTTGCTCGGATAATCCAATGACTTCATTTCTTCGCCAGACATTTCTTTGCTGCCGGTAATCCTGAATACTGTTGATTTATCAGGATTCTTCAAATCATACAGATAAAGCTGGCTGACATTTTCGATACACTTCTCTTTATCGCGGGCAGACCCTTTCCGGTCGTCAAATCGGATATTATACAGATTGTTTTTTAGAATCCATTCCAAATGCTTCCTGTTCCGGTAACAGCCGATTAGCACAGTCTCAGCCTCTGAAACCGCATCTTGTCCTACTTCATGCCATTGATATATTTCAAACGGTTCGGCTGCTATGCTAAAGTAATTTTGATCGGAGTAAGGTGTATTTGTGTCAATAACATTTTCTGTAGTGGCAATTTCGAGATCTTTTGCATTGAGAACATCTTTAATGCATAATTTAATTTGGGCAGAAATTAAATTATTGATAAAATCATAATCAATGTCACCATCCTTATTTGTTGGTAATAAGAAAGTATCTGATTGGATTTTTTTGTTAGATATTGAGTCTCCCCAATGATATTTGGGTTTTAAAGAACAGTATAGAGATGATACTAAGAATAATTGGATAGTTCTGGATGGATTCTTAATATCCTTATAATATAAGGCAAGATTATGACTATCGTTAGATGCATAATCTTCTTCTTGGTACGTGATGACAAGAGTCTTTCCTCCAATCATGATCGAGTTGCCCTTCTCTATAAATTCAGGATCTATTGAGATGTAAGATTGAATAGAATTATTTGACTCCCCAGCGCCAACATACGGAATATTTCCACTGCCCGGCACTACCTGCGCTTTCAAAATGCTGTGTGTATTGGAAACGTAGAAAGCGCCGTCTTTACCACAGACAGGAATCTCCTTCCAATATACACGATTTTGGCGGAGGGCATCGAGCGCAGCGAGTTCGCCCTCTGACAAGATCGTATCGGAGAGATCTGCTGCTTGCAAATATGCTTTGAGCGTCGCCACACGCTCCGCTTTGAGCGTCGC
>CAZKSF010000102.1:0-6743 GCA_964555405.1 uncultured Bacteroides sp. | reverse complement strand
CTTTGGGTTATGAGCCCAACGAGCTACCACTGCTCCACCCCGCGATGTTGTTTTGTGACTGCAAAGTTAGTCATTTTTAGGGGCGTTGTCAACATTTAGACTGTTAAAAGTGGTTAATCGGCTGAGTGACTGTGCCATTTTTCTGCAAAATAACGCCATAATGGAGCGAGCATAAGAGCCTGTTTCAGTTCATCGCGCTTCAACATATCCAAAACCTCCTCTTCAGTGAGCAACTTTACATTAATGTCTTCAGTAGCGTCGAGATGGCGTTTACCGGTGGGTTCTACGCCACGTGCTATGAAGCAGTGTGTGATATTATTGTTACACGAAGGATTGGCGCAGATTTCCATAAGAAGTTCCCAGTTTCCGCCTACATAACCTGTTTCCTCTTCAAGTTCACGACGAGCTGCATCTATCGGGTCTTCACCTTCCTCAATTACTCCGGCACACAGTTCGGTGAATACATCTCTGAGACCATGCCGATACTGTTCAACCATTACGAAATGTCCGTCGCGTGTGATGGCGATGACATTAATCCAGTCGGGGTATTCAAGTACGTAATATTCGGGATGAATGTTTCCGTTAGGCAGTTGTACGCGGTCGCGGCGTGCGGTCATCCACGGACGGCGCATTATATATTCACTATCGAGGACTTTCCACTTCATGTCCTCCCGAGTCGGTTTTTTATTATTGTCAGCAATCATATTCCGGAAATTTTAATAAAAAAATAACGTCCTCTCCCGGATATCACATCCAGACGAGCGGACGTCGTCGTATTGTTGATTGATTGATGATTACGTGGGCGAAGATGGATTCGAACCACCGAAGGTAGAAACCAGCAGATTTACAGTCTGCCCCATTTGGCCACTCTGGTATTCGCCCTGAAGTATCGGCAAAGTTAAGAATTAGTATCCGACTTTACAACAATTGTTCTGATTTTAACACTTTGGTGCTTTTGGTGCTTTGATGCGTGTATATTATTTGCCGGTGATTATACTCTTTATATCGTTCAGTTTGTTGAGTGCGGCTACCGGTGTAAGCGTATTTATGTCGGTGTGCAGTATTTCGTCACGGATCTGAGTCAATATGGGGTCATCGAGTTGAAACAGGCTCAGTTGCACTCCGTCACCATATGAAGGCGCTTCTGCGGGTCGGATTCCTGTATCGTTACCGCGATTACTGCTTTCCAACTGCTTGAGCACTTCATCGGCACGTTTTACGATTGACTGTGGCATTCCGGCAAGGCGTGCGACGTGAATACCGAAGCTGTGAGCGCTGCCGCCTTTTGCCAACTTACGCAGAAACACAACTTTCCCATCGATTTCACGTACCGATACATTGTAGTTCACAATCCGTTCGAAGGAGCGTTCCATTTCGTTAAGTTCGTGGTAGTGGGTCGCGAAAAGAGTTTTAGGCTGCATTTTGCCGTGATTGTGAATATACTCCACAATCGACCATGCAATCGATATGCCGTCGTATGTGGATGTTCCGCGTCCGAGCTCATCAAACAGAATGAGCGATCGTTCCGACATATTGTTCAGTATTGACGCAGCTTCATTCATTTCCACCATAAATGTGGATTCACCGAGTGAAATATTGTCGCTCGCCCCCACACGGGTAAATATCTTGTCGACAACACCGATCCGTGCGCTTTCGGCAGGTACGAAACAACCGGTCTGGGCAAGAAGCACTATCAGGGCGGTCTGGCGCAGAAGGGCAGATTTACCCGACATGTTCGGTCCGGTAATCATCATGATCTGCGGTCCGTTATTCGCGAGGCGCACACTATTTGATATATAGGGTTCGCCGGGAGGAAGCTGCCGTTCGATAACCGGATGTCTGCCCTCGCGTATGTCTATCTCAAGGGAATCGTCGATAACCGGGCGCGAATAGCGGTATTCTTTTGCGACACGTGTGAAGGCTGACAGACAATCAATCTGTGCGACAGTCTGCGCATCACGCAGAATAGTTTCCACATACTGTCCTACCGAACTTACAAGGTCATTGTAAAGACGTGCTTCAATTGACGCTATCTTTTCCTGGGCGCCGAGTATCTTATCCTCGTATTCCTTGAGTTCCTGAGTTATGTATCGTTCGGCGTTGACAAGCGTCTGCTTGCGTATCCATTCCGGCGGTACTTTTGACTTGTGGGTGTTCGTAACCTCAATATAATAACCGAACACATTGTTATAGCCTATCTTAAGGCTTGATATTCCGGTAGCCTCGCTTTCGCGAGCCTGAATCCTCATGAGGTAATCCTTGCTGCGGTAGGCAATGTCGCGGAGCTGATCCAGTTCTTCATCCACTCCTTCGGCTATCACAATGCCTTTGCTGAGCATTGCCGGTGCGTCGGGATTGATTTCCCGGGTAATACGGTCGCGCACATTCTCACAGCAGTCGATTGTACGGCCCAGATTGTAAAGGGCTTCCTCCTGATTTTCGGCACGCATACATATCTCGCGCACAGGAACGAGTGATGCCAGGGCATTGCGCAACTGCAGCAGTTCACGCGGATTTACACGCCCTATCGAGACTTTTGACACAAGACGTTCCAGGTCACCGATTCCGGTGAGGGTGTCATAAAGTTCATCGGCATCATCGGGCGTACGCATAAAATACTCCACAATATCGAGCCGGCGGTTGATTTCCGGAACATCCTTCATCGGAAACAGAAGCCACCGGCGGAGCAAGCGCGCTCCCATCGGGGTAAGAGTCTTGTCAATCACATCCAGCAGGCTGCGCCCGTCTTCTCCTATTGACTGAATCAATTCGAGGTTACGTACGGTGAATTTGTCGAGACGTACATAGCGCTGTTCTTCGATGCGTGATATGGAAGTGATGTGAGAAGTGCGGGTGTGCTGTGTCTGATCGAGATAATGCAGGATTACTCCTGCGGCGATTATAGCCGACGGCATGCGGTGGATTCCGAATCCTTTCAGACTGCTTGTTCCGAAGTGTTTCAGCAGGCGTTCCGAAGCGGCATCTTCGGTAAACATCCAGTCATCGAGTTCGAATGAGAGATACCTCTGTGAGAACGATTCCTCAAGAGTCATGCGTTTACCGCGCTCCACAAGCACTTCTTTCGGGGCAAAGTTTTCAAGCAGTTTCTCGATATAGTCGGCAGATCCTTCTGCCGTGAGGAACTCACCGGTGGAAATATCCAGAAATGCCACTCCGCAATTCTGTTTACCGAAATGTACGGCAGCCAGAAAGTTATTCTCACGGTGGTCAAGGATATTGTCGTTGGTGGATACACCCGGAGTAACGAGTTCGGTGATGCCGCGCCGGACAAGTTTCTTAGTCAGTTTCGGATCCTCGAGCTGTTCGCATATCGCCACACGTTTGCCGGCGCGCACAAGTTTCGGCAGATACGTATCGAGCGCGTGATGGGGGAAACCGGCGAGTTCCACCGATTGAGCCGATCCGTTGGCACGGCGTGTGAGGGTAATGCCGAGTATGTCGGAAGCTGTTACCGCATCTTCACAGAATGTTTCATAGAAGTCTCCGACACGAAACAGAAGCACCGCATCGGGGTGCTTCTGTTTCATGGCGAAGTATTGTTTCATCAATGGGGTCTCTACGACTTTCTTTGACATACTCCGGGATTAAATTAATAAATCAGTTCTTAACCCTGTGGAAGCCGTTTATTTCACTTCCCAGGTTTCACCGGCTGTCACCATGTCGCGGAATGACTTGAATCCTTTCGCGGCTCGTACATCGGCTATCTGGCGCTCAACCTCATCGTTATAGGTAAGCGAGTCCACATCGCGTATGACACCTATAGCGAGCGGGAGGTCGTGACCATCCATCATGGCAAGCTGCTGGTGCAGGAAGTTGCTGGGAGTGTGGGCATCATGAACCAGCACATCATCAATTGTGTAACCCTCTTCTCCTACAGTAACTGCCTTGAGCAGGAATCCGTCGCGGACAAGACCCTTCTCGTTATTGGCGCCGAAGAGCATCTTCTCGCCGTTGCGAAGATGTATGGTACGTTCGGCACGGTGCTCGCGGTCGGTAATGAAATTGTGGATGCCGTTATTGTAGATCACGCAGTTCTGAAGCACTTCCACTACCGATGCGCCTTTATGACGTGCGGCGGCAACCAGTACTTCCTGTGAGATGGCGAGTTCCACATCGATGGTCCGCGCAAAGAAATTACCGCGTGCACCGAACACCAGTTCTGCCGGTATGAACGGATCTTCTACGGTTCCGTAGGGAGATGTCTTCGACACGAATCCGCGGTCACTCGTCGGAGAGTACTGACCCTTGGTCAAACCGTAGATTTTGTTGTTGAAGAGCAGCATATTAATGTCGATGTTGCGGCGGACGGCATGTATGAAATGGTTTCCGCCGATGGCGAGACCGTCGCCGTCGCCCGACACCTGCCACACGGTCATTTCAGGGTTTGCAACCTTAAAGCCGGTTGCAACGGCAGCTGCGCGCCCATGTATGGTGTGGAAACCGTAGGCATTCATATAGTATGGCAGACGCGAACTACAGCCGATACCCGATATGACGGCGGTCTTGCAGGGAGGCACGCCGATGATAGCCATAGCTTTCTGGAGTGAATTGATTATGGCGTGATCGCCACAGCCGGGACACCAGCGTACTGCCTGGTCGCTCTTGAAATCAGCGGCGGTGTATGTCTTATTGTTATCTTCCATGGAAGTGATCTTACTTAGTGTTGATTATCTCCTTGACACGATCTACGACTTCGCTTACCAGAAACGGCTGCCCCTGGATCTTGTTGATACGCTTGATGTTCACATCAGGCATCTTGCTCTGGAGCCAGTCGGCAAGTTGTCCGGTATTGAGCTCCGCAACGATAACGCGACGGTAGCGGCGCAGAAGTTCGGAGGTATTCGCGGGAAGAGGATTGATGTAGCGCAACTGGGTGAAGTCGACCGGTATACCTGCCTTGTTAAGTTCTTCGGCAGCTGAACGCAGATGACCGTACGTACCACCCCAGCCGAGCAGGAGTGTGTCGGCGTTACCCGGACCTACGACATCCAGTCCGGGGATATTGTCAGCAATACGGGCTATTTTCTCGCGACGTGTCTCTATCATGAGTTCGTGGTTGACGGGGTCGGTTGAGATTGCACCGGTATTGAAGTCTTTTTCAAGACCGCCGAGACGGTGCATGGCACCTTCTGTTCCGGGGATAGCCCAGTAGCGTACTTTTGATTTAGGATCACGTTCGTATGGACGCCAGTTTGGATCACCCTGACGGTCGGCAGGCAGATATGGTACCTTGATGGCAGGATATTCGTCATCGTCGGGGATACGCCATGCCGATGCTCCGTTACCGATGAATGCATCGGTGAGCAGGATCACAGGGGTCATGTGTTCGATTGCGATGCGCGCTGCCTCGAATGCCATTGTGAAGCAATCGGTCGGTGAAGCAGGAGCCACTACGGCAACCGGTGATTCACCGTTACGACCGTAGAGAGCCTGCATAAGATCGGTCTGTTCGGTCTTGGTGGGGAGTCCGGTTGAAGGTCCGCCGCGCTGTACATCGATTACGACCAGCGGAAGTTCTGCCATAACGGCAAGACCGATTCCCTCGCTTTTGAGAGCCAGACCGGGACCCGATGTTGAGGTTACGGCAAGATTACCGGCAAATGAGGCACCGATTGCCGAACATACGCCTGCTATTTCATCTTCCATCTGAAGAGCCTTTACACCCAGGTCCTTGCGTTTGGCAAGTTCCTGCAGTATGTCGGTAGCGGGTGTAATAGGATAACTACCCAGGAAGAGCGGACGTCCGCTCTTTTCCGATGCGAGTATGAGACCCCATGCGGTGGCTGTATTACCGTTGATGTCTGTATATATACCGGGTCGGGCAGGGTCGCTTTCGATGCGGTAGGTGGACACACTCGCGTGTATATTGTTGCCGTAGTTGAAACCGGCATTGATCACTATGCGGTTTGCCTCGAAAACAGCCGGCTTTTTGGCGAATTTACGTCTAAGGAAATTGATGGCATTCTCAAGCGGACGGTCGAAAAGCCAGCATATAAGACCGAGTGCGAAGATATTCCGGCATTTGAGAACGCTTTTGTTATCAAGACCGGAGTCAGCAAGAGCGGCTTTGGTCATGGAGGTAATGGGGACTTCCACTACCTGAGCCTTGATGCCAAGTTCCTTTACAGGATTATCAGTGGTATATTTTGCCTTGCGGAAATCAGCTTCTTTAAAAGAGTCGATGTCTACGATGATAACACCGTTTGGCTTTACAAAACGATAGTTCTGCTTCAAGGCAGCCGGATTCATGGCTACGAGTACATCGCACTGGTCACCCGGAGTGTGCACTTCAGCGCCTACGCTGACCTGAAAACCGGAAACTCCTCCGAGTGAACCCTGAGGAGCACGGATTTCAGCCGGATAGTCCGGGAATGTGGACACTTGATTGCCGAGTTCCGCCGACACATTTGTAAAAATGTTGCCTACGAGCTGCATTCCGTCGCCGGAATCACCGGAGAACCGCACAACTACTTTATCGAGCAACTTAATGTTGGTTTCTGCTAACATGATGTCAGTAATTCAGAAAGGTTGATTGATGCCTATGGCTATATAAGGTAAGATGTTTAATGCTTCACAAAGCGTTGCAAAATTAGCTGATTATTTTGATATAATCTGACATTTTGCAAAAAAAATGCATTAGTGGCGGCTTCTCTAAGACCGGTCGGTAATCGCAAGTTTGATAGAATCGGCAAAAAAATAGTATAACGAACTATTGCACAGTT
>CAZKSF010000101.1:0-6787 GCA_964555405.1 uncultured Bacteroides sp. | reverse complement strand
CCGCCCCCTCTACAGAGAGACCCGAGGATAAGATTATCCCCGGGTTTTCTTTTTTGATCGCGGGGGAGCCGCGATGAATCGGCGCCTCATATATCGGGAAAAATGTTTAATTTTGTATGACACTTTGATTCGGATAATGCCATTAGGAAAATTGTTATGCGGTCTTTATTATCACTTTATCTTTTTGTATTGATTTTTTCTCTTGTTTCCTGTTCGTCGGATGATGTGGTTGAACCGGGAGTGAGTCATGAACTTGCTCTTGAACGTAAGGCGGCAGTATCGGATGTTGTGTATAATCTGTCACTGCACATTGATTCAGCCCAAAGTGTCAAGCCGGAGGGTCGAATAGAAATATTGTTTGACTACGTACCTGACGGTAAATCGCTTCAACTTGACTTCGCAGGAGAGAAAGTGACTGATCTTGTTGTAAACGGCATCCGTGTAACTGATCCGGACTGGCGTGACGGGCATATTGTAATCGGTAGCGGACTTCTTAAAGAGGGTCGAAACTCAGTTGAAGTGGAGTTTACGGCTGCTGATAGGGCGTTGAACCGCAATCCCGGTTACATGTACACTCTTTTTGTTCCTAACCGCGCCCATTCGGTTTTTCCTTGCTTCGATCAGCCTGATATGAAGGCAAGCTATAATCTTTCGCTCACAGTGCCTGATAAGTGGATGGCGGTGAGTAATTCCCCGGTAGTATCTTCTTCTGATAATACTGGTGACGGTTTCAAGACGATTTTATTCGGATCGACTGAACCATTAAGCACTTTTCTTTTTGCGTTTGCTGCCGGAGAGTTCGAATATCAGCAGTATGTGTTTGACGACAGGAGTATCGGAATATATTACCGTGAGACTGACCCTTATCGCCTGAAACAGCTTGATGATATAGCAGCCCAGGTTGAGAGCTGTCTGCAGCTGCTCGAAGATTATACGGCAATACAATATCCTTTTGCTAAGTATGACCTGGTGATTCTTCCGGGCTTTCAGTTCGGAGGAATGGAACACACTGGCGCTACGTTCTATAATGACAATACTGTTTTTCTTGGCAAGAACGCTACGGGAGCCGAACATTTGAGCCGGGCAAAGCTTATAGCTCATGAGACGGCTCACATGTGGTTTGGCGATTATGTGACTATGAAATGGTTTGACGATGTATGGACCAAGGAGGTATTCGCTAATTTCTTTGCCGCACGGCTTACCCGTGAACTTCTGCCGGAGTATGATCATGATCTGGAATGGCTCAGAGTATATATGTCCGCGGCACTCGACCAGGATCGTTCTGACGGTTCTACTCCCATCCGTCAGGAACTTGACAATCTACGCAACGCCGGTTTGATTTACAATAATATAATCTACAACAAGTCGCCTCTCATGATGGGAAAACTTGCAGAGATAACCGGCGAAGAGAATTTCAAGAAAGGTATACGTAAGTATCTGGCTGACCATGCTTACGGCAATGCTGACTGGGATAACCTGATCTCGGATATCGCGACATTTAGCGATGCTGACATCGAAGGATTCAGTCGGGTGTGGGTGTATGAGGCGGGAATGCCCCGGATTGATTTTACTGTGAATGACGGCAAGCTTACAGCTTCACAGACCGATAGACGCGGACGCGGAATAGTGTGGCCTCAGACTTTTGCTGTGGTCGTCAGTGACGGCAATAACACAGAGACACTGACTGTGGCGTTCGACGGATCATGCGACACTGTGTCTGTAGATACCGAACTGACTGGAGATTCCCTTATGATCGTTCCGACTGCCGATGGCAGGGCGTACGGGCTGCTTGCAACCGATTCCGACAATCTTACGAGAATAATGAGCGATGCCTTAGCCTCCGATGGTGTGATTTCCGGATTACGTCCCGTAGGTCAACTCGCGACTTTGATGATGCTGAATGAAAATTATCTTGCGGGCAATATTTCCACTGACGCCTGGCTGGAGTTTCTTATTAACTCCATCGAGCGTACTTCCGACGGGCAGATGCTGTCGACTTTAACCCGATATACAGAGCCGGCGCTGCTCGATATGCCGGCCGACGAGGTAGAGCCGTTCGAAAACCGTCTGTTCGAAGTCTCGGAAACCCATCCGCTGGATCAGGCAAAGACACTTGTGTTAAGGAAACTCATAGCTGCAGCACGTTCTCCCCGATCAATAAGCACGCTACACGGGATATGGGAGAAAGGTGAGTCACCGTTGCTCGGTGGCGATGATTTCAGCACTATGGCGCTGCAGTTAGCTGTGGCTTTGCCCGACAGCGCCGACAGCATCATTACTATTCAGCGCGGGCGAATTGCCGACGGAGACCGTCTGCGCAAATTCGATTTCGTCAGCCGTGCCGCTGTAAGCGATACACTGGCACTGGATTCGCTGTTCGAATCGCTTGCCGATCCGGCTAACCGTCTCGTAGAACCCTGGACGCTCAGCGTGCTTTCGCTTCTTAACCATCCGGCACGGCATCAGAGAAGTGTGCGGTATATAATCCCGGCGCTTGAGATGTTGCCTCAGATTCAGGCTACCGGTGATATATTTTTCCCGGCGAGATGGTCAGCCTCGTTGCTCGACAGTTACCGGTCGGAAGAAGCAGCCGCACTTGTCGATCGTTTCTTTGATGAAAACAGAGAGATGAATCCTCTTTTGCTCAACAAAGTGCGTCAGGCTGCTTCCCGACTAAGATTAAAACAAGAATAACGTGCGGTCTCAGCGTTTACCCGGGAGACTGTTATTGGTAAAGCGGATTCTTCCGGGGAGCATGGCTCCGAGCAATATTCCTCTGGCTGTAAGGTAGCTCAGGAAAGCATACCAGAGCGTGTACTCACCTGGGAGTCCGAATCCCGACGGTATGAATGCTACGGCAAAGAATACTCCCGCCGCCCCTAAAGTAGCGGCAAGAAGGCGCCGTGTATCGGTCATACCGATATAGAATCCATCGCAAATAAAAGCGGCAACCGAAAGCGGCGGCAACAGCCACACTATTATCCGTAACTCCCGGATACACTCCAGTACAGCCGTATCGGTGGTTATCATACCGGCTATGCCGAAGTAAAAGAAGTAGTAGATCAGAAAAAAAGAGATAGCCATTACAGCTGACCAGCCAAGCAGATATGTGACTGACCGCCGGAGCATCGGAGTTTCGGAAGCCCCCTTGAATTTGCCTGTGAGCGCTTCGCCGGCAAAAGCGAAACCATCCATGAAGTAGGAGAAGAATATGAAGAACTGCATTATCACAGCATTTGCCGCCAGGATCACTGTGCCGAGACGCGCGCCTATTGATGTTACGGCAACCGACACCGCCATGATGCACGCTGAACGTATCATCAGGTCGGAGTTGACGCGAAAGAACTGTCTCAGATCATTTCCGCGGATTATACTGAGCCAGGTGGAACGTGCGTCAGTTTTACTCCACAGTGGGGTGAATTCCGCTCCTAAACCACCTGCAAGCCATAATGCGAGTATAAGTCCAAGCCATTGAGCCGCAAGAGTACCGAAAGCTACTCCGATAAATCCGAGTCCGGCTACGAACACCAGCATGATGGTGAGCAGGATGTTGATGATGTTAGTGGTCACCGCAACAATCATCGGACGTGTTGTCGACTGCATTCCCACCATCCATCCCGACACCGACATAGTTGCCAGTAGCGCGGGAGCGCCGCAAATGCACACGCTGTAATAATTCACGGCAAGTGATGCAACATCCTCCGAAGCGCCCGTAACGGCAATAAGTATATGCGACAGTACACCATTTAGTAACATCAGGATCACTCCCACAGTAATGGCGAGAGTCAGGGCTCGCCACAGTATCAACCGGCAACGACCTATATCGCCCGCACCGTACGACACGGCTGTGAGTCCGGTGGTGCCGGTACGTAGAAAGCCGAACAGCCAGTATGCCACATTTAGCATCATGGCACCCACTGCTATGGCTCCTATCGCGGCGGTATCGCCGAGATGTCCCGATACGGCAGTATCGACCAGTCCAAGCAGCGGTACAGTGATGTTGCTCACCACTGCCGGAACGGCAAGGCGCAGAATATCCTTGTTAAGGTGGTGTTGTGTAGGATTGCATGCAGTCTGACGCATGGTCAGAGTGTCATTTCGCCGCACAGCGGTATGGCGAGCGCGCGGCGCACTTCATCGGGAGTGAATCCGCGGCCGAAAAGATACATGAGCTTTGTCACGGCGGCCTCGGGTGTAAGGTCATGTCCCGACACTACTCCCGCCTCGTTAAGACTTTCCTGCACGGCATAACGTTTGCGTACAGAGCCATTGATACACTGCGTGACATTCAATATCACCACACCGCGGTCAACAGCTTCGCGCAATACCTCCACAAAATCCGGCGAACAGGGGGCGTTGCCGGCTCCATACGTACGAAGCACCACACCCTTTACGCCCGGCAACGAGAGTTGCCAGCGCAGACTCTCTACAGTCATGCCGGGGAACAGGTGAATGAACACCACATTAGTATCCATCACATAGTGCGGACGGAGTGGCGCCGCCGGATTATTCACATGTGCCAGGGAGTCGGGGTTATACTGTATTCCAAGACCAATTTTGGCGAGCGACGGATAATTGTTGCTTTTGAAAGCATTGAAATTATCAGCACTGATTTTGGTTGAACGACAACCTCTCCACATGTAGTTCTCAAACAGTATCGCAACCTCCTGCACCATCGGTCTGCCGGTTTCGGGATTTCGCTCGGCTGCGATCTGTATCGCTGTTATCAGGTTTTCTTCGCCATCGGTGCGCACCTCGCCTATCGGCAATTGCGAACCGGTGATGATTACAGGCTTCGACAGGTTTTCGAGCATGAAAGCCAGTGCCGAAGCCGTGTAAGCCATTGTATCGGTACCATGCAGTACAACGAATCCGTCGTAGTCGCTGTAATTGTCGGCAATCGCACGTGCAATAAGTTTCCAATGCTTCGGATTCATATCCGAAGAGTCGATCGGAGGATCAAACTGGATATTGTCGATCACATAGTTGAGCATTTTCAACTTAGGGACATTTTCAATGAGGTGATTGAAGTCGAACGGATGCAGCGAATGGCTTTCCGGATCTTCAATCATCCCGATAGTGCCACCTGTGTAGATAAGCAATATGCGAGGACGTGCGGTTACTGTCATTGGTTACATGGTAGAAATAAAGACGTTTTACTTGATTCTTGCTCCCGGAGTTGCCGGTGACGACGGAGCGAGCAATGTGAGCGAACCGTCGGCATTCTCAGCCGACAGAAGCATGCCCTCCGAAACGATTCCCTTCAGCTTGCGGGGCGGCAGATTGCAGATGAAACAAACCTGTGCGCCTACAAGAGTGGCGGGATCATAGTGTTTTGCGATTCCGGATACGATGGTTCGGGGTGTACCTGTACCATCATCAATGGTGAATTTCAGCAGTTTGTCTGCCTTTGGAACCTTGACACATTCCGTCACCGTACCTACACGCAGGTCGCATTTGCAGAAGGTGTCGAAGTCCACATCGGCAGCCTGGGGTTCAGGATGCCATGCAGCCACTTCATTGTCGTGCTTTGCCTGATTAAGACGTGCGATCTGGGCTTCTACAGCTTCATTCTCGATCTTTTCAAACAGCAGTACCGGTTGACCGAGCTCCATACCGGGCGCCACAAGGTCACAGCGACCGAGGTCATCCCACGACAGTTTTTCAAGTCCGAGCATGGTGCGTGTCTTTTCAGCCATGAACGGCATGAATGGTTCGAAAGCCACCGCTATAGAGCCGCACAGCTGCAGGGCTGCGTTGAGAATTGACTGAACGCGTGCCATATCGGTTTTCGCCACTTTCCATGGCTCGGTATCCTGGAGATATTTGTTTCCAAGGCGGGCAAGTTCCATAGCTTCGCGGAGTGCCTCGCGGAAATGGAACGTGTCGAGGGCGCTTTCCAGCCGTCCCTTTATGGCGTCGACATTGGCAAACAGTTCCTCTTCGGCAGCCGTAAGACCGTCGCTGACAGGAACCATCCCACCGAAATATTTATGAGTGAGAACCATAACGCGGTTCACGAAGTTACCGAGAATCGCAACCAGTTCGTTATTGTTGCGTGCCTGGAAATCTGCCCATGTGAAATCGTTATCCTTGGTTTCCGGCGCATTGGCAGTGAGCACGTAACGGAGTACATCCTGTTTGCCGGGGAAATCTGCCAGATACTCGTGCAACCATACCGCCCAGTTGCGGGAAGTGGATATTTTATCGCCTTCCAGATTGAGGAACTCATTTGCCGGCACATTGTCCGGCAGCTGGAAGCCATCGCCATAAGCCATGAGCATAGCCGGGAAAACGATGCAGTGGAACACTATGTTATCTTTGCCGATAAAGTTTATCACACGGGTCTCAGGATCTTTCCACCATTTTTCCCATGAGTCGGGCAGGAGTTCCTTAGTATTTGAAATGTAACCGATGGGCGCATCAAACCATACATATAGCACCTTGCCCTCGGCGCCTTCTACCGGCACAGGAACTCCCCAAGAAAGGTCACGCGACACCGCACGGGGCTGCAGACCCAGATCAAGCCACGATTTGCACTGACCGTAGACATTGGTCTTCCATTCCTTATGATCTTCGAGAATCCATTTTCTCAGTTTCTCTTCGTATTGGTCAAGCGGCAGATACCAGTGAGTTGTCTCGCGCATCTCCACCGGCGAATCGGTGAGAGCCGAGCGGGGGTTGATCAGATCGGTTGCGTTAAGCGATGTTCCGCACGCCTCGCACTGGTCGCCGTAGGCGCGTTCGTTATGGCAGTGCGGGCAAGTCCCGATCACATAGCGGTCGG
>CAZKSF010000100.1:0-7262 GCA_964555405.1 uncultured Bacteroides sp. | reverse complement strand
GATGAGCTAATACCCCGTCTCAAATTTCTGCTGCAAAGGTAGCGAGAGTTTTTTATTCTGCAAAATAATATATTACAATTTTTATCCGCTGACTCAATCGAAAACATGGAATTTTAGTAACTTTGCCATATGACAGCGTTCTTCCGACATATAGCCGTATGCCTTGTCTCTGCACTGACTGTGGCTTGCGGTAACCGCGACAGCTTCACGATTAGCTGCGAGACCGATCCGTCGATTCAGCGGATGGTTACTTTCACATATGCCGATGCCTCCGGTATAAAGACCAGCACTATCCCGCTTGAAAAAGGGAAGGCACGTCTGACAGCTAAACTGCCTACATACACGTTGGTTAGCGTGACATTGGCTGACGGGACACCGATTGCCGATTGCATTATGCATAACGGCGACAAGGCTACAGTCCGTTTTACAATCGATCCCGAAGGATCGGGTAATGTGACGGATGTGTCGGTAAAAGGAAATAAAAATACCGACAACCTGCGGCAATTTGAACTGGATAACGATTCGCTTATACAGCTTGGCTTCTCGGACGCGCTTAACCGCTCCGTCGGCGACTACATATCGGCTCACCGTAATGATCCGGTCTCTACCGTTCTCCTGCTCCGTTATTTCGACTCACGGGACCGGGAAGCGGGAACCGACAGCCTGCTCCTGATGCTTAATCCCGACTCGCGCCCAATGTCGCTTTTACAGAATTTAGGTGCGATAACCGCGCCACAGCTCTCGGCGGAACCACGAGGCACAATATATACGTTCTCGCTGTTCACAGCCCGTGATTCAATCAAAACCATCCGTCCGTCGGCACACCGTCAGACAATTCTTGCGTTTCTGGCATCGGGCAATCAGCACTATGGGGAACAGATCGAAGAACTTAAAGAACTGTGGGAGCTTCGCGATTCACTGCGTCTTGGCATAGTCGAATATTCACTGACCGGTGACTCGGCGCGATGGCGTACGGAGATAAGCCGCGATTCGGTTGGGTGGATTCAGGCATGGGCTCCCGGTGGCGCTGCAGGCGCTCCGATACGTAAGTTCAACATACCCCGTCAACCGTTCTATATCCTTTTCGATTCTGCCGGAAGGCAACTTTACCGTGGAAGCGACATCGGGAAAGTGCGTCAGGAAGCGTTTGACAACTTGAAACCACGGAAGCATTCAAGTAAATAACCATCTATTCATCTGTTATTTCTGCCATGTTAGTCAAAGTGCACGCCGCTGCCATGCAGGGAATCGACGCCATTCCGGTGACAATGGAGGTCGCATGCGAGATTGGATTTAACTTCTGTATGGTCGGACTCCCTGATACTGCGGTGAAAGAGAGTTATCAGCGGGTCTATTCGGCAATGCGCCAGAGCGGAATTGACATGCCCAAGAGGCGCATGACGGTCAATCTTGCACCGGCTGACATCAAAAAAGAAGGAGCTTCGTACGATCTGCCGCTTGCCATAGGTCTGCTCGGAGCGGCTGAAGTGATTCCCTCTGATAGATTTGCCGATTATATGATAATGGGCGAACTGTCGCTCGACGGTTCAGTGCGCCCTATACGCGGCGCATTACCCATTGCCATTCTGGCAAGAAAAATGGGTTTAAAAGGTCTGTTTGTACCGGAAGCTAATGTTTCGGAAGCTGCCGTTGTCAATAATCTTGAAGTGTATGGCATCAGGACCCTGCGCGAACTTTTCGAATTCTTTCGCGGTGCCAGGGAACTGCAGCCTACTGTAGTGAATACCCGGGAAGAATTTGCGCGTGAAGCGGGAATATTTGATGTGGATTTTTCCGACGTGAAAGGTCAGGAAAATGTAAAACGTGCTATTGAAGTAGCTTGTGCCGGCGGCCACAATATACTGTTGGTCGGACCTCCCGGAGCGGGAAAGTCAATGATGGCAAAACGGATTCCGACAATCCTGCCCCCACTTTCTCTGTCCGAAGCATTGGAAACGACCAAAATCCACTCTGTGGCGGGGAAATTGCGCCGCGGTGCACATCTCATGACAAGTCGTCCGTTCAGGTCGCCACATCACACCATATCGCCCGTAGCGCTTGTAGGAGGCGGTAATCCGCCCATGCCGGGTGAGATTTCGCTGGCACAGAACGGTGTGCTTTTCCTGGATGAGTTTCCGGAATTCTCGCGATCGGTACTCGAAGTGCTTCGGCAACCGCTTGAGGATCGTAGGATAACTGTGTCACGTGCCCGATATTCGGTGGACTATCCGGCAGGATTTATGCTTGTGGCAAGCATGAATCCATGCCCATGCGGATATTACAATCACCCCACGCGGCAGTGTACGTGCAATCCGGGAGCTGTGGAAAAATACCTTAACCGCATATCCGGACCACTGCTTGACCGCATAGATATACAGGTGGAGATATTCCCTGTTCCATTTGAGGATATTTCCTGTGCTTCGCCCGGTGAAAGCAGTGAAGCAATACGTAACCGGGTATTGCAGGCACGCCATATACAGTCAGAGCGGTTTGCCGCCGAACCTGACGTGTACTGTAACGCCATGATGAACTCACGTCAGCTACAGGCATATGCACGTCCCGACAAGGAAGGAATGAAGATACTTCGCGGATCCATGATTAAATTCGACATGTCGGCGCGTGCCTACGACCGCATTTTGAAAGTTGCGCGTACTATTGCCGATCTCGATGGGTCAGCCGACATCCGCGCACGCCACATCAGTGAAGCCGTCTCCTACCGTAACCTCGATCGCTCCTCCTGGGGCAAAACCTTCCAATAAGCCCAATTAGCCCAATTAGACTAATAAGCCCAATCAGACTAATAATAATCAAAAAACAATGAGCAATGTTGATTTCCTACCTCAGAGGGGTAATTACCGTAATTTAATAGCATTTCAGAAATCAGAATGCATATTTGATATTACGGTGCTTTTTACGCGTAAATACCTCTCAAAGGGAGACCGAACTGTTGACCAAATGGTACAGGCTGCAAGAAGTGGGAAACAGAATATTGCTGAAGGATGTGCTGCATCAACAACTTCTCGTGAAACAGAAATAAAACTACTTAATGTTGCCAAGGCTTCTTTACAGGAGTTGCTACTTGACTATGAGGACTATCTACGTATGAATAATTATATCCAATGGTCAGTGGGGAATCCAAGACTGGAGAAATTAAGGACTCTCTGCACGAATAATAATGATTCGGCATATTATCGTGGGCTCTTTGACAAGTGCAATGAAGAAATGGTTTGTAATCTGGCAATAACCTTAATTCATCAGACAGATGTGTTTTTAAGGAAACTTATTGAACGTAATAAGAACGATTTTTTAAGGAGTGGCGGGATTCGTGAACAGATGACACGCGGACGTCTTGAATACCGCCACACTCTTAGCATCCAAAATAAGAAATAAAGGCTATTTTTTATCGGGAAGAATGATTACTTTCATCCCAACCGCGACATGCTTCCGCAACTCGGTTAAGTCATCGTTCTGTAATCTCACACATCCTTCGCTGTCGCGAGTACCTATTGATTCGGGGAAACATGTTCCATGAATTCCAATTGAGGTCCATCGTGGTGTTTTCAATCGGAAAAACCAGGGACCGTAAGCACCTTTTCTCATACCGCCCCCGTCGCCGAAGTCATGTTGCCATGAACGTGCATCCTGGATCTGGGAAATTGAGAATGCGCCTTCCGGTGTGCGACAATCGCCGGATTTTTGTTTATCCCCGAAGTTTTTCCCTACACACACCGGAGCGGTAAATAAGGTATCGTTTTTGTTGATTACATATATCACTAATTCTGATTTATTAATGACTATATGTTTTTGAGCCATGACTTGATTGGAGACAATCAAAAGAAACGCTATTAACAGAAAAGTCTTGATATGTGATCTCATGCTTTTAATTATTTATTGCAGTTTATATGCGGTATCCGGGTGCGAAAGTAATAAAAATAATCAAAATTAATTGACCGTGGTGAATATAATGAGAGTTTTTTTTGTTAAGTTTGTGGTGATATTCCTAAATTGACTTGATATGCGCTTAGTAATACAACGGGTAACACATGCCGATGTAAAGGTCGATGGAACAGTCCGGGGTGCTGTGGGGCACGGTTTCATGGTGCTTGTTGGAGTGGCTTCCGGCGATTCGCGGGAAGATGCCGAGTGGCTTGCATCTAAAACGGCGGCATTGCGCGTATTCGACGATGATTCCGGCGTGATGAATCTGTCGCTCCGTGACACCGGAGGAGGCGTTCTTGCCATCAGTCAGTTCACTTTACATGCCTCTACCCGCCGGGGCAACCGCCCATCATATATTGCTGCAGCTCCTGGACATGAAGCCCTGCCGCTGTACGAAGCATATTGCGAGGAGCTTGAGTCTCTTATCGGTAAGCCTGTAGCACGCGGAGTATTCGGTGCCCACATGGAGGTGTCGCTTGTCAATGATGGTCCGGTTACAATAATAATTGATTCAAAATCCAGAGAGTAAGATGACGTTAGAAGAGCTTCAGCAAACTGTCGACCGTTGGATCACGACTGTGGGTGTGCGGTATTTTTCGCCTCTTACCAATATGGCGATACTCACCGAGGAGGTTGGCGAAGTGGCGAGGATAATGGCGCGTACGCACGGCGATCAGTCGGCGAAACCCGGCGAACAATTGAATCTTGCCGATGAACTTGCCGATCTTCTCTGGGTTATATCCGCCATCGCCAATCAGGAAGGAATTGATCTGACCGACGCTGTCAAGGCGAATATCAACAAGAAGAATGAGCGTGACGCGCGCCGTCATCTCGATAATCCCAAATTACGACAAAACAATTAAACTCATTTATATTATGTCCGACAAATATCATGATACCGTAGCTGCGAGTACCGTCACCACCGATGACGAAGCTGTAAAAGCAGCCGTTGCAAAAATACTTAACGAACATCTTGAGGAGAACCGTAATCAGGATGTGATGAAGCAGATCTTGAACTGTATCGACCTTACCACGCTGAAATCAACCGATTCTCCGCAATCGGTATCTGATTTCACCGAGCGTGTCAATTCATTTGAGGAAGAACATCCCGAACTTCCCAACGTAGCGGCTATCTGCGTATACCCGAACTTCGCACAGGTTGTCCGCGCCGTCCTTGAAGTATCGAGCGTGGAGATAGCATGCGTATCCGGTGGCTTTCCGTCATCCCAGACATTCCCTGAAGTGAAGGTCGCTGAGACTGCCCTTGCTGTTGACGGAGGTGCCGATGAAATTGACATTGTCATGAATCTCGGTGATTTCCTTGACGGTGACTGGGAAGAAGTATGTGACGAGATCGCTGAGCTAAAAGATACATGCCGTGACCGCATCCTGAAAGTGATTCTTGAAACCGGTGCGCTTAAAACAGCTGAAAATATCCGCGCGGCATCAATCCTCGCCATGTATTCGGGCGCTGATTTCATCAAGACATCTACCGGAAAGGAATTTCCCGGCGCATCGCCCGAGGCGGCTTATGTCATGCTCCAGTGCATTAAGGAATATCACGCCGCTAACGGTAAGAAAATCGGTTTCAAAGCCGCAGGTGGTGTTACCACAACCGAAGAAGCACTTGTATATTACACTCTTGTAAAAGAGATCCTCGGCGAGGAATGGCTTTCAAATGAATTTTTCCGTATCGGAGCAAGCCGACTTGCCAACAACTTGCTTAGCGACATAGTCGGAGAACCTGTAAACCACTTCTGATCTATGAAATACTGGATCATCGACAATGGTGTTACTACCGGTCCGTTCACGCCTGATGAACTCCGCGCCCGCAGGCTGTCGGAGCAGACTCCGGTGTGGCGTTCGGGACTTCCCGACTGGACCTATTTAGGCAATCTTCCCGAGTGGCGCGAATTAAGCGGTGAAACTGAATGTATTGAGGTTATCACTGATGACTCCGGGTCCGTGCGCCGTGTGACGCCTCCCGGGTTACCTGACCGACGCACCCGAATCCCTGTCTCTCCCGGCGACCATGACACAATTACTTCTCCGGCACCGACATATCTCGGATGGTGCATTCTCGTTGGACTTGCCTGCTGTACGGTTGCCGGAATCGTGGCGTTTGTATATGCCCTTCGGGTCCGTGATGCCAACTCACGCGGATTCTATGCACAGGCAGCCAAGGAATCGCGTATAGTCGAGCTTTGGCTTATTATATCCATAACATTAGGACTTATTGCATTACCGTTCAACATGATTTTTGCCATGTTATGACGGCAGACAGTGGCAATAAGAAAAAAATTATTCTAATAGTGGCGACGATGGCAGCTGTCATCGCCGCCGGTTGTATATACTCCTATTGGAATCCTGCCGAGCACAATTGGTTTCCTCGTTGTCCTATACTTATGACAACAGGACTTAAATGTCCGGGATGCGGTTCTCAGCGTATGGTACATGCGTTGCTCAACGGACATATTGCCGAGGCATTCCGTTATAATGCCCTTTTAACGCTGCTTATGCCGCTTATTCTCGCCTTGGTAGTAGTAGAGCCCATGCGCAACCGTTTTCCGCGAATATACATGGCTCTGAACGCGCAGTGGCTCATTGTGACGGTAATGATCCTGATGGGTCTGTGGACTATCCTTCGCAATATTTTCGGCTGGTAAACTCTTCCCTTAATCCATAAAAAACGCGGCTGCATCAATTGACACAGCCGCGTTTTTTTATGGTATAATAAGATCAATCAGCGAATTTCGCTTTCTCAAATTCGCGGTTCAGACGTGCGATGTTGCTCAGCGAAATATTCTTCGGGCACTCTGCAGCACATGCACCGGTGTTGGTACAGTTACCGAATCCGAGTTCGTCCATTTTCTTCACCATAGCGCGGGCACGACGGGCGCGTTCTACCTGACCCTGAGGCAGGAGAGCGAACTGACTTACCTTCGCCGATACGAAAAGCATAGCCGAGCCGTTCTTGCAGGCAGCCACACATGCGCCGCAACCGATGCAGGTAGCGGAATCCATGGCGATGTCGGCGATTTCCTTGCTGATAGGAGTGGCATTTGCATCGGGAGCGCCACCGCAGTTGAACGATACATAACCGCCTGCCTGCTGGATCTTGTCGAATGCATTGCGGTCAACCATAAGGTCGCGTACGACGGGGAATGCGGCAGAACGCCACGGTTCGATGTAGATAGTCTCCTCATTGCTGAACTTACGCATGTGAAGCTGACAGGTAGTGATGCCCTGGACGGGACCATGTGGATGTCCGTTGATATAGAGCGAGCACATACCGCAGATACCTTCGCGGCAGTCGCTGTCAA
>CAZKSF010000099.1:0-7547 GCA_964555405.1 uncultured Bacteroides sp. | reverse complement strand
CAATATGTGCAATAATACAGAAGTTGCGTATATGTTTCATGCCTACAAAATTACGGAAAAAATGAAAGAATCGCAAAACCTTTCTTTGTCGTATCAGTACGGCGCCGGTCCACCCGGATCGTTCATGATGTCGGCAATACCGCCGCTCAGTTGTTCAGCCGGTGGAGTGAGGGTAAATGGAGCCGGTGCAGATGCTTCATCACCATTGATGCGCGACGAAATTGTCGATTGCATGAGATCGTCTGCGTCATTCCAGTTTTCAAAGCGTGCGAATTTGGCTTTGAACCGCATCTTCACATCGTCAACACGTCCGCTTCGGTGTTTGGCGACAATAAATTCTGCAAGACCGCGTATATCGTTATTCTCACCATCCTGACTTGACCGCAGATAATATTCCGGACGATGGATAAAGCATACAATATCGGCATCCTGCTCGATAGCTCCCGACTCACGAAGGTCGGAAAGTTGCGGACGTTTACTGTCCTTTCCATCGCCTCCGCGGTTCTCGACCGAGCGGTTGAGCTGAGAAAGAGCGATTATCGGTATGTTGAGTTCCTTTGCAAGTTGTTTGAGCGACCGCGAAATCATCGAAACTTCCTGTTCTCGTGATCCGAACTTCATACCTGAAGCATTCATCAACTGCAGGTAGTCGATAATAAGAATCCGTATGTCATGCTCTCGTACCAGTCGGCGAGCTTTTGTACGCAGCTCGAAAATCGAAAGCGACGGTGTGTCATCTATAAACAGTGGCGCCCCGTACAGGTGCTTGATACGTGTCATGAGCTGTTCCCATTCCACTGGTGACAACGATCCGCTTTTAATCTTCTCGCTCTCAAGTTCGCATACATTGCTTATAAGTCGGTTGACAAGTTGCAGATTCGACATCTCGAGAGAGAATATAGCCGCAGGAGTATTGTAATTCACCGCTATATTTTTAGCCATAGAGAGCACAAACGCCGTTTTACCCATAGCAGGACGGGCTGCTATAATAATAAGGTCGGAGTTCTGCCAGCCTGAAGTGAGTTTATCCAGTTCGTGGAATCCCGTTTCAAGACCTGAAAGACCGGAAGCTCGGTTTGCGGCATTCTGTATCGCCTCGATAGCCTGCCCGATTACGGGGTCGATCTGAGTGACATCTTTTTTTACATTTCGCTGCGATATTTCGAAAAGGCGACCTTCGGCTTCCTGAAGAAGATCGTCAACATCATTACTTTCATCAAACGACTTGCGTTCGATATCTGTTGCAAAACTGATTAGTTCGCGGGCAAGATACTTCTGTGCCACGATTCGGGCGTGAGTCTCGACGTTGGCACCTGAGGCAACACGAGCTGTCAGTTCGGCTATAAAAGCCGGACCGCCTACTTCGTCAATAGTTCCTGCCTGTCGCAATGCCTGAGTTACGGTAAGCATATCTATCGGCTGCTGGGCAGCGCCGAGATTCTGGATGGCTTCGTAAATCTTGCGGTTGGACGGCTCATAAAAACATTCAGGTTTGAGTATGTCGCAAACGGTGGTGTAGGCATCGCGTTCGAGCATCAGGGCGCCGAGCACGGCTTCTTCAAGATCGCGATCCTGAGGCATAACCTTGCCTAATGTTTCCGCCGGTGTGGACTGCCTTGTCTGAAAAGCTTTTTTATCGTTTGTTGCCATTTTATATCTTGATTGCAGATGACAAAAGTACAAAAAAAAGGTGCCACATCAAAATGAATTGATGTGGCACCGATATTGCAGAGACTGTCAGTCGCGTCTTAATTATTTGACAACGAATTTCTTAGCTTCGTTACCCTGACGGCGGATGTAGACACCGGCGGGGAGATTTTCACCGTTAACACGGATACCTTTCAAGTCATAGATTACAGTTTCGGTGTCATTGTCGGAAATTACAGTGCTTATAGCCGAAGGTGTAGCACTGAAATGGCAGAGAATTTCAATACCGCTCCAAAGCACTGTAATGTCAAATGTGGCAATCTCGTCACCATCCTGTTCACCGGTAAGTGTAATATCGGCAACTAATTCACCGTCCAGGAGCTCGAAATCGTCAACGCTTCCGTTATAAGTGATTTTTCCTGCTTCATCGGTGGTCTTCACAACACCGGTTACTACGATGTCGCCGAGAGGTGCGGGACCATCGCCGAGATCAAGTGCGAAGTTGGGCAGAGTTATAGTGCAGATGTCCGAGCCGGGAGTGCTTTCAATGATGATTGTCGCATCCATGCCTCCTTCAGGAGTTAAGAAGCTACCGAACATTTCAATTGTCAGTTTACCGTCGAAAACAGTTTCTTCGGTTTCAGCCGCGCTCTTGAACTGAAGTGTGTAGACATGCTCGGTAAGACCGTCGTTATCTTCACCGACGTTAGAAACGGTGAGTGTTATAACAGCGTTTTCATAGTCGATTGCAGTATCGACAGTGGCATTGTGACCGTCGGCAATTCCTTCAACAAAAATCTCGTCGGTTTCAGGAATGAATGCGTCAATTTCATACTCATATGTTTCAGGATCGAATCCTTCAAGTGGAGCATGGAACACATCGAGAGATGCAAGACGTGAGTGATAGATAAGTTTGATATTGTCAGTGAGGAGTTCGGTGTCCTTCAAAAGGTTGCCGCGGTTCCAGTAATCACCGCTGCAGACAATTACATTAAGTTTCTCGGGAGTTTCATCATTGACATAACTGAAAGGCAAGGTCAGGGTCTGCCATTCGCCATCGGTAGATGTGAGTGTGTGGTCGATGCTCGCAATGAGTTTTCCGTTTGAGCCTTCAAGTATTTCAACCCCTTCTCTGCCCATAACAGCGCGGTCTACATCGGTACGAGGGTTGCTCGGTGCACTCAGACCTCCGACCATTGAGCTGAATTCACCGTTCCAAAGGTAAGCTATTACCGAAGATACTTCTTCGTTCTGGTCGACACGTTTTACATCGAGCTGGAGTTCGTCGGGACGGTAAGTGAAATCAAGACCACCATAAGTGCCGCCGTCGCAGTTGTTCACATCCATTTCAGCCTGTACCCAGGGAGTACCGAAGTTGATAAAACCGGGAGCTACCGATCCAATGCCGAACATACCTACGAAAGCATTTACCATGCGGACAGCCGGATCATTTTCTTCTCTGTCAACTTTGTAAATCAATTCCTGAGTAACAGTTAACAGGACATTCTGGTTAACACTTGAGCCATTCCAGCCTTCGGGCTCTACACCCGGGCGCTGACGCATTCCTTCAGAGTATCCGAACGCTTCTGTGGAGCCGCAGGCTTCCTTCCATTCGCCGAATCCTACATTGGGAAGCTGCTGTGCGGTAGCACCTGCAGAACCGAGCAGAGCCGCACCGGCTAAAACCGAGTAAATTTTTCTCATAATAGTTGAATTTGGTTGTTTTCTTGATTGAATTGCAAAGTTAGCAATAATTTATCTTAATGGTGTGAGCCACATGAAAAAAAGGATAAAATCCATTCCGTTTTAACGAACGTTTTCATGTACTTATGCCTATCTCAGGGTATGCAGGGCGTCAAGTATCGCCTGAAGTTCGTTACGTATCGAGCAAAGACGGCTTACAGTACGGTACATAGTATCCGTTCCCTTGGGATTGACACGTAAAGCCTCTCTTGCCGCTTCTATATGCATACCTTTGTCATACAGAAGGTAGCGTATCATGCGTATCCGTTCGATATCCCCTTCGGTATAAAACCGGGTTCCTGCTTTGTTGCGTCTCGGGGTGAGAATAGCGAACTGTGTTTCCCAAAAACGTAATGTACTTATCGGAACATCCACCAAAGTGGCGACATCTCCGATTTTGTAAAACATTTTGCCTATGTGCTGACGAGGCATCGCTGGGTGTGACTTGACCGGTTATAAAAATACAGGAACCGACAGCCGTACGGGCTTAATTACGGTTCCTGTTATGAAATTGATTACCATGTACCGGGGTAAGACCGTCAATCGTTCTTGGAGCGGTCGGCTATCGGACGGCGGAAATGTATCTTGTGCTCTACGTACTCCTGAGTAGCGATCAGGGTGGGTTTAGGTAATTTCTCGTAATAACGTGAAATCTCGATCTGCTCGCGGTTTTCAGATATTTCTTCCAGGTTATCGTTAAGCGAAGCGAATTCCTGAAGTTTCTTTTCGAGATCATGTTTCATTTCGCCGGCAATCTGATTGGCACGTTTTGCGATTATACAAACCGACTCATAGATATTACCGGTGTCCTGCGAAAGCTCAATCAGGTCGCGGGTCACTGTATTGAGCGGAGCGTTTGTTTTCTTGTAATCCATTAGTGTGATATATCTAAGAAAATGTTCTGTTTTTATCAATGTAATGTCATGCCTCAGTCTGATATATGACTTTCGGCAATCTTGAAGATATTGTCAGCCTCGCGCCGGTTGGGGCTATCGGGGTAGTTGTTTATAAATGAATAATATTCATCTATAACAACACGGTAGCGGTCAGCCATTTTTTCTTCCACGCTGTGTTGGGCTTCCTGAAAGCGCGCTTTCAGAACCAACATTTCGAGATCCTCCTTGTAGCGCGAATAAGGATAATTCTTTATCGCATTTTTCGCTACAATCACAGCTGATTCATAGTTGTTGCCGAGGTAGTTGCCGAGATTGTAATAAAGCTGTGCGTTCTGGAGCTCCTTGAGAGTGAGCTTGTCCTGCATTTCGAAAATAGCATTCTGGGCTATGGTTACTTTGTCGCTTCTCGGAAAGTAATCGAGAAATCCCTGCAGTTCTTCGATTGCAGTCATGGTGTCAGACTGATCGAGCTGCGGATCAGGAGAGTCAAGGTAATACCCGTAACCGCTGTAGAACCGGGCGAGTTCCGTGTATTTCCCTTTGGGGTAACGCTGATAGTAGTTTTTGAAGTAGGCTCCCGAAGTGACGTAATCCTTATTTTCGTAATTGCTCATTGCAAGCAGATAAAGAGCCTCTTCCGCCTTTTCAGAACCTCGCAGAACATGGACTATATCCTGAAGTACGGTCGCAGCCTGCACATATTTTTTCTCCTCAAATGCCCGGCGGGCGAAGTCAAGTTTGTAATCAGGGTCGGTGCTTTTCTGGGCGCGCTGATATTCGCCGCATGACACGGCTGCAAAACAACAGAGAGTTACGCAGAGCAGACGGAATATATGACTAAAATTCATTTTTTGCAAATGTCATTCGTTTCAACGTGCAAAGTTAGTCATAATTTTGTAAACTCCAAGAAAGAGATTATTCTAAATGACGATTTTAGCACTTATTATATGGTGGGATAAAAAAAATGTATTAGCTTTGCACCCGATTTCAGGCCGTCCGTTTGTATGGGCGGTACTATTTTAACTAATCACTAAAAATCACTGATGATTAACATTACGTTTCCCGACCAGTCGGTGAGGCAGTATGAGAGCGGAGTGACTCCTCTCCAGATTGCAGAAAGCATCAGCCCCCGTCTGGCACAAGACATTTTAGCGGCATCGGTCAATGATCAAGAATGGGACATAGCCCGTCCTGTCACCGAGGACGCCACAATCCGTTTTTATAAATGGGATGATGTGAGCGGATGTATGTGCCGAGGAAGGCGGGGATGTTGTAGTCGGCGATTTTTTTGGAGTAGAGTGCTACTCCACCGCCTTTTTTGAGTGCGGCGTGGAGTTCTTTTCCTTTAGCTTCGGCTCCCCTGCAGCAGATGACGAGGAGGGTGGTGGGGACTGGTGACTCGAGGTAGGAGGCGAGTTTTGCGAGTTTTGCGGCGTTGATTGCCTGTGCTTCTTTCAGGATTACTACCTGGCGCTCGCTCATCATTGGTATCCGGTGGCATATTTCGATAACCTGTGCGGGGTCGACTTCGGGTGCGTAGAGGACGTACTGGTTGAATGGTTTTTCGTCGTCGGGGAGTACGTTTTCGAAGTCGTGCGCGAGGCTGTCGGTGAAGTATCCTTCTTCGCCGTGGAGGAGGTAGACGGGTGCGAAATTACGCTCGCGGATTGATTTTTTGATGCCTTCGTATGTTGGAGCGGGGATTGCCATTGGTGCGAATGCGTTTTATTTTGTAAATTTACGCACTTTTTCGCTAACACTCTATATTATGGAGCAAAAATTTTCTTTGCCGGAGCTTAATCTTCCTGCGTGTGAACTGCGGCTGCGTGCTGATGCTGACTCGCGTCGCGGGGGCGCGGAGGTGTACGACTGTCTGCGCCGACGGTGGGTGGCTCTTACGCCGGAGGAGTATGTGAGGCAGTGCTTTGTGGCTTTTCTGCTTAAGAGCCGGTCGTTTCCGGAGGCTTTAATGGGCAATGAGGTTGAGTTGAAGCTAAATTCGACGTCGCGTCGGTGTGATACTGTGGTGTATACTCCGGGGCTGCGTCCGCTGTGCATAGTGGAGTATAAGGCTCCGCATGTGGCTGTTACTCAGCGGGTGTTTGATCAGATAGCACGGTACAACAGTGTGCTGCAGGCTCCGTTTCTGATTGTCAGCAACGGTCTGCGGCATTTTTGCTGCAGGTTTACCGGGGAGGGGTATGTTTTTCTGAGGGATATACCTGATTTCGCGGGGATGCTGAGGGCAGCCGGAGTGGATCAGAACATGTAGGCTACGCGGACGGCCCATTCGCGGTTGCGGCCGTTGACGTTGTCGAGCTTGCGTGTCTTGAGGAGGTAGGACATGCCCCATGTGTACTGGAGGGACACTTGCCAGCGTTTGAAGATTTCGAAGCCTCCGCCAGCTGTGAGGCCGAAGTCGCCGCCTGAATATTTGAAGGGGTTGGGTACGCCGGGGTTTCCTTTGATAGAATTGTGTCCTGCGAGGATTGCGAATTCGGGACCTCCGTAGACGAAGGGGGCGATGTAGTCTTCGAGGCCCATCATTCGTGTCCATTTGAAGCGGAGGTGAACAGGAATCTGGATTGTGTGGAGCAGTACTGTTTGCTTTCCGAATCCGTCGACGTGCCATATTTCGCGGCTTCCGAGGTCGGTTTTGCCACCCATCTGGTTGTAGAGGAGCCCGAAGTCGATACCGAAGCCTATTCCCGGGAACATAAGTTCGCCCATTATACCTGCCTGAAAGCCGACCATTTTGTTTGAGTCGAATAGTTGCTGGTTGAATTTGAGGTCGGTGATTGTGACGCCAGCTACGGGTGCGTAGCGGAACTGTGCTTTTGCGGCGAGGGGGATGATGAGTGCCAGGAGTATGAGGAGCGGGGCGACTATTCTTTTCATATTTATAAAAGGAGGATGATATTTAGGGGGCGAAAAGTGCTTTTTGGGCTTATTTCGTGGCAAAGATAGTCCAAAAAATCGGAAAAAGCCCTATTGGAGGGTTATTTTGTGGATGAATAATATTTTCACAAAAATTTGCAAAGCATTTAAAATGGTGGTTTATAGGGTGATAGGTTGAAATGGGCTGAAATTTTCAAAAAAAATCGGAGAAAAAATTTGCAGAATGAAAAATAGTGATTAACTTTGCAACCGCAAACGGGAAAAGACGCTACGGCAACTCTCCCCGCTGCAGAGAAAATTGAAAGACCGCCTCTTTAGCTCAGTTGGCCAGAGCACGTGATTTGTAATCTCGGGGTCGTTGGT
>CAZKSF010000098.1:0-7723 GCA_964555405.1 uncultured Bacteroides sp. | reverse complement strand
TGGGCAGACAATAGCCTCCGTAGCCGAACGATGGATTATTATAATGTGTGCCGATGCGCGGATCGAGTCCCACTCCCTCGATGATAGCCCGTGAATCGAGCCCTTTGACTTCGGCGTAGGTGTCGAGTTCGTTGAAGTAGCTCACGCGGAGCGCCAGATAGGTGTTGGCAAACAGTTTCACCGCCTCAGCTTCCTTCATCCCCATATACAGCACCGGGATATCCTCCTTTAAGGCACCTTCCTGCAGCAGTCCGGCAAATGTGCGGGCGGCTTGGGTGAGACGGTCGATGTCGGTGACCGATTTTATGGCGGCGTTTCCTTCGGCGAAACGTGGCTGATCGATGATTTTAGGTATGCCGGCGATGATGCGCGACGGGTAGAGGTTGTCGTACAATGCCTTGCTCTCGCGCAGAAATTCAGGGAAGAACAGCAGATTGAACCGGCTCACTCCCATTGCGGCATATTTCACATACAGGCTGCGGCAGTAGCCGACGGGAATGGTGGATTTGATCACCATTACGGCATCGGGATTTACGCTCAGCACCAGGTCGATGACATCCTCGATGGAGTGGGTGTCGAAGAAATTCTTAACCGGATCGTAGTTGGTGGGGGCGGCTATCACCACGAAGTCGGCGTGGCGGTATGCCTCCGCGCCATCGAGTGTGGCTGTGAGGTCGAGCGCCTTAGATGCGAGATATTCCTCGATACAGTCGTCCTGGATGGGTGAAATCCGGCGGTTGATTTTGTCGACTTTTTCCGGAATCACATCCACTGCGGTGACATGATTGTGCTGCGCCAGCAGGGTGGCGATGCTCAGTCCGACGTAACCGGTGCCGGCAACTGCTATATTATATCCTGATTTTTCCATCGGTGAAGCAGAGGTGAGTTACTTGCCGCCGGATGTGCGGGTGGGGGAGTATATTACATTGTCGAGCGCGCGGTTGCCTTCGGTATCGGTGAGTACGAACGTGAACATCCACCGGTTGAGCCGCACGCCTTCCGTTGCGACATAGGGCAGTTTGACCAGCACTTTGTTCCAGCCTTGACGGAGACTGACCGTCACGGGCGGACGGGCGGTGAAGTTCTCATTGCGCAGGTCGGTCTCGTTGTCGACAGCGATGCCGCCGTTATCCCACACCGGGGGCATTATCTCGGTGTCGTTAAGCCAGATGCGCGATCCTTTGCGATCCCACCTGCCGGCAGGTGGTGCCAGGTCTTTTTCGGAGCGGCTGTAGTTCTGGAACTCTATCAGCGCACCGGCTTCCTGGGCCACGGGGCTGTAGACATATGTATAGGCATATACGGTGTTGTCGGTTCCGGCTTCGGTGAAGTAGGCGGGGACTGTCTTTCCCCAGGTGTGGCGCAGTACGGGTGCCGCGCCGTATGCTTCGATGACGTTGCCGACAAGGTTGTCGATGCTCTCTTCGGGGGCGAAAACGGCCTCGGGATCACCTCCGTTGGCATACGGTCCGACGAGGTGCCATTTCACCTGCGTCTGTCCGACATAGGGAATCTCATCGGCGGGGAGGGTGGCTTCCTTGTGATAGAGGAAACGCCGCTCCCAGTCGGCAAATTCGTCGAACGCTTCTTCGCCGGGGGCGGGGAAGATTACGCCGCCGGTTTCGATGTAGTCTCTGCCTCCGCCTTTCCATGCGCGTTCGCCGGATGCTATTATGTTGGCATACATGTTGTTCTGCCGCGTGATCTCCTGTTCGGAGGGGAGCTTGCGGTCGTTCCAGTATGCCGAGATCTCGCCTGCGAGTTCGCTGTCGCCTTTGTCGGCGTAGTAGATGTTGCTCAGATATATGCCGGCGAGGTCGGAGAACACGTCGAAGTGATTGGCATAATTGTAACGCAAATCCACATTGGGCACGCCGTCGACTTTACGTCCGGCGGTCGACCAGAGTGTCACCAGGTCGATGTCCATATCCTTGGTCACCTTCACCCCGTAGATAGGATTCCACACTGCCACTTTACGTCCCAGCGAGTGGCATTTGTCGATCATGATTTTCAGGAAGCCGGGATAGACGATCGGTTTCTCGTCGCCGCCTATGTGGATGTAGGGGGCGCGGGGGAACGCCTCGCATATCTCTTCGAGCAGGTCCTGCAGCTCGGCAACACCTTCGTCGGTCTGCATGTCATGACCCATGGCTCGGGTGAAGGCGGCGCTGTGACCCGGCATATCGAGCTCGGGCAACACCGTAACGCCCCGTTCGGCGGCATAACGCTCTACCTCACGCATTTCGTCGGGGGTGTAGTAGAGTCCGGGATAGCGCGACATGTGCCCGGGCGCATTGAGCTGCGGATATTTCAGGCTCCCCATCCGGAATGCCTGGTTTTCGGTGAGGTGCCAGTGAAAGGTGTTGATCTTGAACCGCGACAGCAGGTCGATCTGGCGTTTGAGTTCGTCGACGCTGATATACGACCGCCCGACATCGTGCAGCCAGCCGCGGAGTTTGAATGCGGGCCAGTCGGTTATTTCCACTCCTTCGATGGCGTCGCCGCTGTCCTGGGCGAGCTGGCGCAGTGTCTGGAGTCCGCGCAGTATGCCGGTTTCGGTAGTGGCGTTGATGAGTATGGTGTCTTTGCCTACCTTGAGGTAATATCCCTCGTCGGGGTAGCCTGCCAGATGGTAGTCGTAGGTGCCCGGCACCGAATCGACCAGTTGCATCACCACCACGCCGCCCGGTGTGCTGCCGAAGCCTATTTCGTCGAAGATCACGTCGGCATGGGGCACGCTGACGTTTCCTTCGGTGGATATGGCAAGCGCTTTACTGAAAGAGGTGTCGAGCAGCCGCATATCTTTCACCGGAGGCATCAGATTGTCGGTTTTGGAGGTAGCCGTGACGGCGGTGAGAAGCAAGCCGTACGTTATCAAGGCGAGTTTTTTCATGCGGGTAGACGGGATTAAGCGTTGGTTACGTGTACTATCACTTTCACCTGAGCCAGACAGCGCACCGTCGACAGGTGGATCTCTTTCGGAGGATGGTTTGGGTTGGCGCTTTTCAGAGTAACGTACTCCCTGCCGTGTTCGCCGGGGAGCAGATATTTCACAGTCACGTAGCTGTCGCCTTCTACGTCGAGCGACAGCAGATACATCTCACCGTAGAAAATGCTGTCGTAGCTCACCGGCAGGATGCGGAATCCGATCAGGTCGCCCGACTGGAGGATGGGATACATCGAATCGCCGCGTATGTAAGTGGCGCCGTCAATGCGTGGAATCCCCGGAATGTGCATCTTGCCTAATACTTCGTTCAGATCGTTGCCCTCGCCGGTCATCAGTGTGTTGAGGTTGGCTGAAGCTTCAACGGCATATACGGGCACCATAGGCAGTGTCTCGGTTGGGCAGCTGCGTTTGGGGTCGTCGGGCGTACCGGTAAGTAGCCAGTCGGCGGAGACATCCGGAAATTGTTCGAGCAGATACATGATCGTATCGAGAGTGAGCGTGGCGTCTTCGTTGATCTGACGCTGTAGTTTGCGCTGCACCGCGCCGTTGCCGCCTGCGATGCGGTTGATGCTGAGTCCCGAATCGGCGAGCAGTTTCCTGATGCGGTTTCTTACCGAATTAATGCTGTTATTGTCAACCATAATCTAAAAAGTCGTCTTGATTGCGCAAATGTACGACAATGACATCTAATGTGCAAATAAAATCGACTAAAACCGATGCACGATTTAATGTCTGGATTTTATGATACACCCAATGTGAACCGTTTCTGGAATGTGGGTGTGGGCGCGATGTATCGGCACCCCTACTTGAACGCCGTTTGTACATTGTGCATCGTGAATTTGGTTCAAGTGGGGGGCGGCGTTAGCTACATCGCAAAGCGATGTCCGTACGAATCAGGCATTTAATCGTGCATCGCGCATTGAATCAGGAGCGGCTGACGGCGAGTCCGGTGTCGCTGAGACTCATGCCTACGAAGCGTGCAAGCGGATTCGGCGCCTCTCGGGTGAGCAGTGTCACTATGCGCGAAGCAGCTTCGGGATCCTTGGCAACCATGTAGAGATAGCCACCCCCGCCGGCACCGGGCAGCTTGTAGCCCAGGCAGTAATCGCTCACGCGCGATATAATCGATTCCACAACCGGAGGATTGGTTCCCGGATCGAGTGCCTTGTTCTGTTCCCAGGTCTTGAGCAACATACGCCCATAGCGTTCGAAGTCATTGCGCTGTATGGCGTCAGCCATCTCTAAGGCGTGCTCCTTCATGGCGGCGAGTAACTCCAGGTGATGTCCGGAATTGAGGAACATGCCGCGCACTATTTCAGCAAGTATGTGCTTGGCTGTGCGCGTCACGCCGGTGTAGTAGAGCAGATGACATTCGCGCATGCCCGGAGCACGGAATATGCGGTCGGGCAACCAGCTTTTACGCGGCATCTGCACAGCCCCTTCGTCGGTCTGCAGCAGCTTTACGCCGCCGAGCACGCCACCGTACTGGTCCTGCCAGCCGCCACCGGTGGTGAGCAGCTGTTCGAGTGCCAGCGTGCGGTTGCATATACCGTCGGCATCCCATGCCAGACCGCAGAAGTCGCTCACCGCCCCAAGCACCGTGGAGGCGAGTATAGAGCTGGTTCCGAGCCCCGATCCGGCGGGTATGGCTGACAAGAGCGTGATTTCGATTCCGGCGCCGAAATCGGTGAACTGTTCGCGTAGCGATGAATACCTACCTTCCGAGAAGCGTGGCAGGAACCCGGCGAGCGCAAGGGCGGCTTTCGGAATGGAAAACGGCGAACCCACACGGCTGAAATCGCCTAAACTCTGCCAGTCGGTCACCACCTCCACCGAACTCATATCAATGGAGCGGAGAGTGATCACCGGTTCTGCCGAAGGCTTGATATAGACTTGCAGCGGCTGCTGTCCGTTGAGGTCGATAGCCATGTTCACCACCGCGCCGCCGTTGAGAATGGAATAGGGCGGCGTATCGGTCCAGCCGCCGGCAAGGTCGATGCGCACCGGCGAACGTCCCCACACTATCTGGTCGCGGTAGACACTCAGGCGAGGTGTGACCGGATCGGAACAGATGTCGCCGAGCATCGTTGAGCGCAATTCGCCGAACGCCTCAGCTTCGGCAGCTTCGGCAGTAGCTTCATCGCCCCGGAGCGAGGCTATGCGCGAACGGAGCATGTCGTTGTGCATGCGCTTGTCGGCTGGAGCATCAGCGCCGAGCGGCGCAGGCGCATCAATGCCGTCACTGACCATATGACGGGCAAGATGATCGAGATCTATCTGATAGCACACGCTGCGGTGCCAGTTGGAGGCAAGCACACCTATGCTTTCGTCAAGCAGGGTGCGACGCATGGCGAACAACCGGCGCAAATCGGCACGCGCCGAAATGCCGTCGGCAGATAACTTATCGGCTTCCAGCCACATGCGGCGTGCTTCGTCATCGTCGGGGCGGCTGATCATCCACTCCGCGACGCGACCCATATCGTCGACCGACGACAGCATCGGAAAGATAGGAAGCGACTGCATATCGGTGCAGTCAGGAGCTATATCATCGGGAGTGAGGCGCCGATCCTTCATCCATTCGGTAAAAGGACGACCGAGATATAGAGTAGACCCGTCGTAGGGATTTCCGCGGAACGGATCATCGAAGCCATAGGGACGCACCGCCATGCAGTCGGAGTCGCTTATCGGCTCGATATCCAGACACACGCCCTCAGGCAGTGTTAGATCCCAGTGGTTTTCGGGTACGCCGGTGACTATGTTACGCGATGTCAGGGTCCAGGTATCGGGCACATAAGCGTTCTCCACCCACACCGAATCATTGGTTTCCGAGAGCCGGTAGCCGATGCGGGTGTTCTGCACGAACAGCGAACTGTTCGGTTTGATCTTGCGGTGCATCACGCGCCGCTGGTCATGCACTTTGTTCTGCACCGCCATAGTCGACGAAAGCAGTTCGCGCGAAGTGCCGTAATGATAGAACTCACCCCCCGGCAACGGCAGTACGGCAACCGTCAGGCTATTCACTTCCGGATCGTCGACAACCGGACTGGCACCCAACGCCCCGCCGAATTCCGAATACATATCGTAAGGCGCCTGTGCTCCCCGCTTGCAGAGGAGTTTCATAGCGCGGTCGCTGAGCAGCCATACGCCTATATCCATAAGGAAGTAATGCGACAGCGACAACTCTTCGAGGCGGGTAAGCGTAGGCTTCTGGAGCATGAATTCGAGCTTTTCGGGCGTGTGCTGCGACGACACGAACACCCCGTGATGCGTGGCAAGCACCGGGTCGACCCACAGACCGTAGCACACCACATCGACATCGGGAATAGGCTGAAGAGACTGCTCGGCACGTATATACACATCGCCCGAGGCAATGAGCGTACGCAACCGCGGAGGTGCCTGGGCGAGTATGCGTTCGTAAAGCGACAGTTGTAACGACAGAAGCGACTGATCGATGCGCTGACCGCGAGCCCACCGGAAAACGGGCACGGGTGTGAGTATCTTGCCTGACGAGGCATAGGCGGGAAGCCTACGGCTCTGACCGCCCGCATGGATAATGATGCGCCGTTCGGGTGAGTCACCCGTGTCGCCCCCGGCATCGCGCCATCGTTCGATGAGCCATGCCGTGCCTCCCCCCGAACCGAGTTTACGGTCAACGGGATCGGAAGTCACGAACCATTCGTCGCGCGCGGCGCCGGTGAGATCGTAAAAAGGCTCCACCAGATTGGGTGGCACGGATAAAAGTTTCTGTATTTTGTGTCGCATAACTGACTGCAAAATTAAAGATTTAATCACACACCACAAAAGAATCCGGACGGCATACTGCCATTCTACAATTTCTCAACGTAAATGGCTGTGACACGCAACCGGCTGTCGGCGCAATATATGCGGGGAACGCCTGCTTTTGCGAACAGATTGTAGACCGCTGCATCGGGCTGTGGCGAGTAATGCAGCGTCAGACCTTCCGATTGCCAGAACTTGGCTATATCTTCCGCTGACTCGCTGCGTGCTATACACACCACTCTCACCTCAGGATGCATAAGCGAATAATTGTTGATGCGTGGCAGCTCGCGCCGGCAATCCTCGCAAGCAGTGGTGAAGAACACAATCATTGATTCCTTTCCGGCAAGCATATCTGTAGACAGCACCGAGCCATCGTTCATCACCACTGTGAATTCCGGCAGGCGGTCACCGACTTCGACCAACGACCGCATATCAGGTTCGTCATTAACGCAAGCAGCGGCAACCATTCCTACCAGAATAGTCACCACTGCCAAGTATATAAGTCGTAAATATGTGCCACTTGCCCCTTGCATCCCGCAAAGTTAATCAATTTCCAAGAAATTACCACATCATCGCTCACGCGTGCTCCGCGGTTCACCCTATCTGCCGTACGGACATGCCTTCGGAATGTTAAATAAGCGATTGAGCGTCAGCTACATTACAAGGCGATACATCGGTATTTTTAGTGCTGGAGGCACGTCGTTGTTGGAAACCGGGCATGACCTTAGGGAGTGCCCGGACAAGGACAGTAGTAATCGGAGTCGCGTGAGCGATGATGTTATCTCACCATCGTTGGGTGCAGGCAGGATGCCTGCACTACTTGCCGTCCGGAACGCAAGTACCACAGGTTTCCAGCCTGTCAGGTGCCATGGTTGGTGATTGCAATGGTTATGCCCATGGCAACCAAACATTCGCTATTGATTTCGCCCCATCTGCTGTAGGGACATGCCTTCGGCATGTTGAATTAAGCACCTGTTTTTCAGCTACATCGCGAAG
>CAZKSF010000097.1:0-7967 GCA_964555405.1 uncultured Bacteroides sp. | reverse complement strand
TGGCAGCAATTAAAAATCCGATTGCCTCATATTGAGACAGGACTACAAAGATTAAGATTAGACAACGCTCGGTATAACCTATCAGGGCTCCGGCGTGAAAATAGGCATGTTCTTCTGAGTCATCTCCATTTCCTAATTTACACGAACTTAGAATCTGCAGTATGAGGATATTTACTGGCTTGAACACCAATAGTAAAGCTATAATTGTATATACCCTTATCGGATGATCAATAAGTATTTTTTGAACCCATTGAAATTGTGACCAATCACTATTCATACTGTACCACCAATATGAAATAAGGACTATCATCAGGATATGTAGGAGTTGGTCTCCAATAAAGTAATACCAGTCAAAGCGCCGTTCAGTTCCTCCAATTAACTTACCATTCGAGTCGATTTTATAGACATCATATTTTATTTGTAAGTAAGATTTTAGCCAGTCTATTGCCAGATGGGAGCAAATTATCAATGCAACCAACCACCAACCATAGATGTTCCAAACCGCAATCCATGACAATGCCCCCACAATAGCCACATGTAACCATAGTGCGTATCCTTTTATTGTATGTTTTATCTTGTTTTCACACAATGAAGATGTCTGTAAATAGAAATCACCGAGTATATGTACAAACAGAAGATTGAATATAAGATTAGCTAACATAATTCAGAGTTGAAATGGTTTTGTGGTAAAACTTAATTGCCTGCTCAATACTACTCCAGCCTAATTCGTTCAAAGTCTGGTTTACCCCCGAAACGGTGATTCCTATTTTCTGTGCCACTTCGTTTGAAGTAGGCAACAACAGCCGTTTGCACAGAATCAGGCACTTACGCGAAGTTGCATTATTGAGGAGTTGATTTATTAAAGATAATATAATAGCGAGGGGTTCCTCATATTCCTCCTGTGGCATCGAAATGGTCATCGAATATTTTGAATGCCCTTTGAGTTTGTCAAGTGAACGTCCCGAGCGATAAATTGCCTCTCCGTCCATCATGTCTAAATCCCTATCTACAATATTCATTTCTCCAATGCCAATAGCTAATCGCAATCCGTATTTGCCAAATCGAGGATACTCACTATTCTCTGAAAGCTTAAACGCTTTTATCCACGACTTAAGTATTATCGCTATTTCTAATGCGTCTTCCGGATGCTCTAATATACATTCAACTGTATCACCCCGTACTAAGCGTCCCCAAAATCCATCATACTTAGACTCTAATATTTCAAGCATTTTTTTGATATGCTCATTTAATTCAATCATAGATTGAATTGTCAGAGACGTGGAAGATACTATATCCGCAGAAATTGACGCAAACATATATTTATATATTACTTACGCTTGTGGTTTCCATATGCAAGCTTATTTACTTGTTTTTAACGATTGCAAGCTTATTTGCTTGTTTTAGGTAATTACAAGCTTATTTGCTTGCAAATATAAGGCTAATTCTAGAGATGGCAAAGGTTTCAGCTATAATAATTGCAGTCTTGTGAGATTCTTTAAGAATGAAGGATTGAATTGTGAATAGAGGATGAAACATGTGTAATCCGATATATTGCATGAACATATATTGTAGTATTGTTGTATTGGTAATACATTTACACTATCTTATGCATTATAAAATGATACAAGTATGGATATCGCATTAAAGAAGAACCAGAGTTTCCGTCTGCCGGTAGACCTCATAGACCGCCTCAAGCAGCTTGCAAAACGTGAGAACCGCAGTCTTAACAACTATGTTGAGACTTTGCTTCTTGATGCAGCCTACCACCAGCCTAATGCTACCACTCTTGCAGCGATGCAGGAAGCTGAGAGTGGAGTTCTTCGCAATGAACCAGCTCTCGACCTCTCTTCGATTCAAGCTATGGAAAAATCCATGGGCTTATATCGGGAGTGTTAATCACTCCCTTTAACTGATTTATATAGTGGGGTCTTGCTGTCAACTTCATGGTCACTCATGTCCCAAACTGAAATTTATTTTATTTTTGGGACGCGACACAAAGGTGCACATTTTTCTTTATCCATGAAAAAATTTACATGACAAAATACTCCTTTCCATAAGCCTACGATTAGAGCATGCAAAAACAAATCTGCCACCGAATGAGAGGTGAATCCTACTTCGGTGACAGTGAGAACTTATTGGGTCGTGGCAATCTTATTCTTCCTCCTCTTCATCATACCAATCTTCATCGTCTTCACGTTCATCTTCGAATGATGAAATAAGATTATATTCGCCGGGGGTATGAGATTTTTCGATAAGGTCGGTAAAATCGAGAACTTCAAAATCATCTTCTAGGGCTAATTGCTCAGCACATAATTTGATGGCTTTCCTCTTAACCTTTTGAGAATGAAGATAGAGCTCTTTCTCTTTTGGTAGATCAAGGTGATTACGAACCTCCGCCAGACCGAGATCCTCAATGTTTTTAAGTTGCCAATATAGTTGCATTAATACCGTGAGATCTCTCAACGGCGCTCTATATCCGCCATCATCTTGCTCAATCTTTGCAGAATCAATGAGCTGCTGAGCGTTTGCCCATAGCAATTCGCCCACTTCCTCCGGAGTTTGAAGCTTTAGCGAGGTTGCCCATTCAGCAAACCTTTTATTCTCTTCTACTTCGTCATAATAACGAATCAGTCCTCCATCTTCGTACTCTTCTGGATCCCATCGGGAATCATACCAATCATGGTTGTCGTCCATAATTCGAGCCCAGCTTTTAAACTCCCATTTGCCATCATTGTTTGAGGCCTCAAGGAAAGACCAACCTGGGCCATACTCGTTCTGCATAATATCGCATAAGCGAACAAAACTCTTGACTCTGTCAATCTCTTCAAGAGTACCGTCAGAGCTAAGATTATACGCTTTATCTCCACGCCAAACCATGGCCTTTCCGTCATGGAAATGATCTGCGTAATTAAAATCGGGTCCCACTATAAAAGTCCCATCGTTTTTGATAAAACCATACTTATCGTTCTGTTTAAACCTTGCGATACCGTTGTCGAAATCCCAGGCTTCGTCAAATTGAGGCTCGAATAAGTATGTTCCATCCTCTTTGATATAGCCATACTTGCCATTCTGCTTAACCTCTGCCATACCGTTTTCGAAAGGCCAGGCCACGTCAAATTGAGGCTCGAATAAGTATGTTCCATCTCGTTTGATGTAGCCCTCCTTATTGTTCTGTTCTACCACCGCAATACCGTCTATGAAATAACGGGCCTCGTCAAATTGAGGTTCGAAAAGGTACGTTCCATCCTCTTTGATATATCCATACTTGCCGTTCTGTTTAACCGTTGCGATACCGTCATCGAAATCCCAAGCATAATCAAATTGCGGAGCAATTATCCATTTACCTGAGGAATTAATGAGGCCGTACAAGCCTTTCTTGTCTTTCTTAAATTTAAGTTTTGGTTTCTTTTCCATAATGAATCCTATTCTGATTATACTTTTATTATTTATCTCGGTTATCGTTTGTATTTTCAGTATTAGAGGAGACTGGGGATTGGGGCGACTTCGCCTGTTTCAGGAAGTCGGTTATCACGTCGTCGGAGATATGTCCTCCGGATGCGTTCATCCCTGCCTTGAATGCAGAGTAAATCAGATCTTCACCCAAGTCAGCTATGCCGTAATTCCGTCTGTAATTCTTTGTGAGTTTTATAAACCCATTCAAGAAACTGTTGGCTGCCAGCCACACTTTAGGAGTCGAGCACCCCATGTCGGGGTCATTGAAGCGGTTGTACCAGCAATAAATTATGCCTGCTCGGCACACTAATATCTTGAAAGATTATTGCTGATACCCCAAACCTGATTGCTTTAGGATAGATGCTGATGTCATTTTTTTGCCGTAGGATTCGTCAAGTCTAAGAGCCATTATTTCAGCCAAACTTTTTGCAACAGCCATATAACGAGAATCCCACACAAGTAATTCTGATGAAATACGAATTGTGAAGGCATTAGTATTCAGACCTCCGCCAATCTTAACAGCTACATTTTTTGGCCCGGCAGGACGAAGTTCATTTAAATCTGATTTAACTCCGGTTTCTTCAAATAAATCAGTAATAACACCATCCCAAAGTCGCTCAAATCCAGCGTGATCAATAACCGTTGATTTACGTCCGGTATTTTCATTTGCGGAAGTAAGGAAATGTAACTCGGTCTCCTTTTGGCTCTCACTTGTTATAAGAAAAATTGTCCATTTATCACTCCCAGAAGAAAGCTTTTGTAAATCCGAACGGTATGCCTTCAGATGTTCGTTAGTGTCGTTATCAGGTAAAATGTAGAAACTCGTTGGATCATCTACATCTACTTCAACTTCTTTGCTGATGTAGTTGAAGCCACCGATAAGAGCAAGGTAGTAGCTGAAATTACCTATAGACGCCTCGCTTAGTGCAGTGGGACATACAATAGTAATGTTAGACCCTCGATCTATACAAGTTCCATAGGGAGTATTCTGTGGGAACATTTCAACCACTATGTAGTCATGAGAATGAGAGTCTTTACCCGAAGCCGTAACAAGATTACGCAAACGAAACTGCGGATTAAACTCCACGGCTTCAATAATGTCCTCCTCAGTCATATTTTTTACAGCTTGCAATGTTCCCAATGAAATGTAGCGAGGGACACATTTATACATTGTCTTGGGATCTTGTTTCCGGCGGAAAGCTTTAATCAACCGTTGTCCCATTTTTTTGAGATGACTCTTACGCTGGTCGTTTTCAATGGCAGATGTAAAAGCTCCTCCTATCAAACCTGCAGGCACTGCAAAAATAAGGATCCCGACTATGCCTATAAGGGTTGCCATCCATCGTCCGACAAGCGTAGTTGGAGTAATGGATGAGAATTCGCCTGGATCACCGATATAACGTGTAAAAGCCCATACCAAAGAATCCCAATAGAAGAACTCACGCTGTTGTACGTTATATTCAGAGATGAAAAAAATTGTAGCAAGCACTATGGTCAGCACAATAAGTACTTGGAGTGAACTCCACATCGACCGCCGCGATGATTTTATGGCTTCCCAAAGGAGCCGAAAAGAATTTGTCCGGTTATATTTATTCATACCACTTCCTCCCATCCTTTCTTAACATTTGATACTATTTCTGAATTAAATAACTCTCGGGCTTGCTCCTCAGATGAAGAATATGACATGGAACGTTTAATTAGTTCCTTACGACCACTGCTAAAATCGGTGTGGTAGATGATATAGGCAGGGAATCGGCCTGTCTGCTCTTTGTTGGTTTTCCACAGAAGAAATTTATGCAACATTACTTTCTGTCCTGACTTTTTACGGTATATACGGCGCTCAAGTAATGTACTGGGCTCTGTTTTTATTGATAATTCCAGTTCTTCGAATGGACAAAGATCCGACAACTGGCTGACGCGCACGTCGGTGCACGAGGTCGTTTTATCGGTACGTTCGCGCACAAGTGTGATCCCTATGGCACTGACTCCGGGGGTAACTCCTTCCATAAGCCAGCCATGTTGTTCGTCCCAGCGAAGCAGGGAATTCATCTTGATCTTATCGTCGTTGCCACGCGCCGTGAGGTCGAGAACGGTAAATTCATAGACTATTTCGGGGCGTACCATCTGGTAAGCGATACCACGGATATCGCTAAGAATATACTGGGAGTCAGCATGGAGATGACTGAGGCGCTCTGCCACATCAGCCCGCTCGTCATCGGTCATTCCAGTAGAACCCTCCACAAAGTGTTGGAACAAACCGTCCTCTCGGCGTACGGCAAACATCAGGCTGCTTATACCTCGATCTGTGGTGGTATATCCTACCACTGCAGCATCAATAGTGTGACGATGCTTGACTTTCCACACTATCGGACCCTCAGTATGAACCACAAGTCCTTCTGCGCCCTCAACATCGACCCATTCTTTATATATCTCCAACACTTCATTGAGAGTTGACGCCTCGCGCATTTCGACGGGTCTCACCATATCTGATGAGAACAAATCGCAGAGCTTCTTATGTGTTTCAGAATAGTGGGAGGGGATCCATTTCTCATTGTCCAGCTCAAGAATATCGAATGGAGCCAGTCGCAATTTATGACATACCTTATCATCGGCAAGAGCGGTTGCAACATCACCATGACGCGGTCTACCATCGGGGCATGGCATATATAGCTCAGTGGCGATAGCTGCCTTTGAAATCCCGGCATCTTTAAGTGACTGAGCAAAGATCCGCGCACACTCAATATCGCCTACACGCTGGCGCCCATTGCTGTTGAAAAGGGAAACCTTTCCTTCATCGAAAAATGCGATCTGCAAATGTCCGTCGATTTTTTTGGTGACGCACATGCGGCTGTCACCAATACGGTGGTGAAGATCTTTCGCTTCAACCAGCGAGAACTTTCCGGCTACGTTTTTCTTATAGTCAATAGCCTTACGGCTGTAAGTCTTTTCCATAGGATAGGTTAGATTAAGGATTTCAATTCCAGGTTTGTAAGGCGGATGATAAGTGCGTATTTTGAGTCCTTGACTCTGCCTTCAAGAAATGCTCTATAAGGAGTGCCGCCATTGGCCATCACCAGAGGTGCATTTCCTTTAGGGCCTCCTCCCAGGAGCATCATCGAGTCCGCGTCGGCGAGTTTTTTAGCCATATCATAGAGAAAGTCGTATGTGAGTCCATTGATATGCTGCACCTGATAACTCTTTTTGAATACAAACATTCTTAGAGCTTTATTTCGCGGTATGAGTTTCCCGGTCCAGATGAGCGGTATGTTGTCGACCGCGATATTGGCTTCGGTGGTCTGTTGAGGACGTATTTCCTTTTCGGTGCCATCTGCCAGATACACGTGCTCCTGGAGTCTCACTCCATAGGCAACTTTATTCTCTGCACTGAGGTATACGCGTTTGATCCCTTCCATCTTCATGCCAAAGCGTTCCAGATCGATTTCCGGGTCGCCGGATATAAGCGCATCGGCAAGGCTATCCCCAAAGCGCTCGAGTAGAGAGGTATCAGAAGTGTCAAGAGTGGCTCTCACCCTGCGCTCTGTGATTGCCCTCAAGCCTTCCGCGGTTTTATAAACCGGCGATTGCCGGCGGAATGAGGTGCCGAATGCCACCTCGGCATTACGTTTCGCTTCGTTTGAGATATTAATTTTCCTCATGATAACTTAATGATTAAAACATACTGAAATCGAGTTCATCAATAGTTTCGGTGTCGGAATCATCAAAGTCGTCGAATGTCGTTTCCTCAGCAAGTCCGATCATCGGGAAATCTTGGGAGTCTCCGGCAAAGAGAAACAGGCCGGCAGGCGAAGCCATGAGAAAAGCATCATTGTGGTTCACTCCACCCCGATAGCTGAAGTCAAACTTATATATGTCGTCGCCTATTAATGCTGATAGTTCATCGTTGTTGATCTGATATACTGATTCCCAGTCATTATCCAGAAACTCTTCGATTGTAGCTTTGATGGTAAGCTCTATAGGCGCGTCAAACGAAGATGGAATGATGGGCAACACTTCTGTACCATCGCTACAATAAGCTGTCAGATCTCCTTTCTCAATCCACCGACCGTTGGAGTCAGTAGTACCTTGCGAAAGACCGCCACTCGGTATTATCAAGGCATCGTAGGGTGAGAGGTAGACCGAGTCACAGACACTGCCGTCGCGGTCGGTAGCTACGGTTTCGGTCCATCCGTAGATTTTCTTGCGCTCGAGTTTCACGGGAGCTGCCTGAAACTCCCGGTCGGCAAGCCTGAATATTAGTTCTTTTGCCATATTTGTGATTTACTGTTTACATTTGATATTATCTTCGTTTAGCTTCTCTATTATCTTTCGGGTCTCGGTTTTATAGACGTTTGGGAATCGGGTGCGGAGATTGGCAACCGTGTTGGTCACAAATTCCAGGCAGCGTCTAAGTTCTGTCACTACGCAGTATTCATCGTCTTTGTGGGGATTGTGATACCCCACAGGAATGTTGGCGCAACTCACCCCGACACCGCTCAACGTAAGCGGCAATATAT
>CAZKSF010000096.1:0-7987 GCA_964555405.1 uncultured Bacteroides sp. | reverse complement strand
GAATAAATATTTAAAGCCTTCAGCCGGCAAGTAGTGTAGGCTCAGTGCCTGCACATTTCCTCCCGGTTCGTAGTCAGCATGAGTTATTAGATTAGATAACACATATTTGTAGGCAAGTTTCTGATAACCAATCTAACATCGCAAAGCGATGTCCCTACAATTTATATTATATTATATATTATTGATAAAAATGCCAAATTAAACGGAAATAAAGAGACAACATCATCGCTATCCTGCCCCGGTGAAATACAAAAAAATCCCGCAGCTGATTACTCTTTTATCAGACTGCGGGACTTTTATGTATCAGGCTTACTTATGAAAGCTGTGTTTCGGGATCGAGGTTAGCACCTTCGATATCCTTGTAGTAACGGTAGGTTCCTACCTTAAGTTCCTCACACGCGGCATCATCGGCTACGATAAGCGCCTTGGGATGCATCTGAAGAGCGGAAATAGTCCACATCTGTGAGATTCCACCCTCTACACCATGATGAAGAGCACGCGACTTGTTATGACCGTTTACAATGAGCAATACGCTACGGGCATCCATAATCGTGCCGACGCCGACAGTAAGAGCTGTTTTGGGAACAAGATCAACATTATTATCGAAGAATCGTGAATTAGCTATCACGGTGTCACGGGTCAGAGTCTTCATACGTGTACGTGATTTCAGCGACGAACCGGGTTCGTTAAACGCGATATGTCCGTCAGGACCTACACCACCGAGAAACAGATCAATACCTCCGTAGCTTGCAATCTTAGCCTCATAGCGTGCACATTCCGCAACCGGATCCTCAGCGTTTCCATTGAGGATATTGACATTCTCGGGGAGAATATCAATCTGATTGAAGAAATTGGTCCACATGAATGTGTGGTAGCTCTGCTCGTGATCACGGGGTATACCGCAATATTCGTCCATATTGAAAGTTACGACATTCTTGAAAGACACCTTGCCTTCTTTGTTCAGACGAATAAGCGCACGATACATTCCCAGTGGGGAGCTTCCGGTGGGGCATCCGAGTACAAAAGGATGTTCGGCAGTAGGTTTCGCTTCATTGATGCGGGCTGCTACATAGCGTGCCGCCCATTCTGATACGCGATCGTAATCAGGCTGAATAATTAGTCTCATTGTTTTTATTTAAGGTTCAACAGTTTCGACAGAAAGCCGAATTCACACCATCCGGAGTGTCGACATTGCAAAGTTAAGCAATTATTGTTAATTTTTATGCTTAATATGCCTTCAGATAATAAAAAAAAGAGTATTTTTGCGCATAAGAATCAACTTCAATCATGAAAACTAACCTTAGTTCACAAATCAAGCTCGACCGTATTCCGCGTCGTTATTATGATCCTCAGAGTGAAATTGAAATTGCTTCACTCACTCGTCAGGAAAAAATTTATACACGCATATTCGAAACAGTAAACGAAGGCAGCGACTATCTCGCCGCCCGCGTTGTACGTGCAATCCGTACGGCTGTCGAAAAGAAAGGCAAATGTGTGCTTGCTCTCGGTGCAGGTACTTCTACTCATGCCGTATACTCGTGTCTGATCGACCTTTATAAGAAAGGTGAAGTGTCATTTAAAAATGTTGTCGTATTCAACATCAGCGAATTCTTCCCTCTGCTTCCACAGGGACCAAGCACTCTCGTCCGTCTGCGTGAAGTATTCCTCGACCATGTTGACATCGCACCCGAAAATATCCATACTATCGACCCCGCTGTCACTATGGAAAGTATGTTCGAGTACTGTCGTGCATATGAGAACAAAATCGCTGACGAAGGCGGTATCGATCTCACCCTCTGTGAAATCGGACCTATGGGCAGCCTTGCTTTCAACGAACCCGGCTCAGCATCGACAAGCCTTTGCCGTCTGGTGCTTCTCGGTAATGAGACCCGCCACAACATAGCTAATGACTATAAGTGCTCCAACGCACCGAAAAACGCTATCACACTCGGTATCGCCAACATACTCTCCAGCACTCGTGTCCTCACAATGGCATGGGGCGAAAACCGTGCTGCCATCGTAAAGCGCACAGTGGAGGATGATCCCAACTCTGATGTTCCCGCTTCCTGGTTACAGACCCACGCACACGCCCGCGTGGTGCTTGACCTTTCAGCCGCCGAGGATCTCACCCGTATAAGCATGCCCTGGAAGGTTACTTCCTGCGAATGGAATTCCAAGCTCATCCGCCGTGCCATCGTATGGCTCTGCCACGTTACAGGCAAACCCATCCTGAAACTCACCGACAAAGATTATAACGACCATGGTCTGGGAGAACTTCTCGCTCTGTACGGTTCAGCTTACAACGTAAACATACGTATCTTCAACGATCTGCAGCATACAATCACAGGATGGCCCGGTGGAAAGCCCAATGCCGACGACACATATCGTCCGGAACGTGCCAATCCTTATCCAAAACGTGTGATCGTGTTCAGCCCGCACCCCGATGACGACGTAATCTCAATGGGTGGCACTCTCAAACGTCTTGTAGATCAGAAACACGATGTACATGTAGCTTACGAGACTTCCGGTAATATCGCTGTCGGTGACGAGGACATGGTACGTTACTTCCTGATGATGGACAAGATCGCTCCTATGTTCGGATTTGATAACGAAGGCTATAGCAAGCTCTCAGGTGATATCAAGGAGTTCCTTGCAAACAAGAAATCCGGTGATATGGATACCGCCGCAATCCGCGAGGTAAAGACCATGATCCGCCAGGCTGAAGCTACTATCGCCTGCAACTACATCGGCGTTAAACCTCAGAATATCCACTTCCTCCGTCTGCCGTTCTACGAGACCGGTACTATCAAGAAAGGTGAATTGAGCGAACGCGACGTAAATATTGTAAAGAAACTCCTTGAAGAGGTTAAGCCTCACCAGATTTTTGTTGCCGGTGACCTTGCCGATCCACATGGAACACACCGTGTATGTACCGACGCTGTATTCGCTGCAATAGATGAACTGAAAGACGAGGAATGGATGAAGGACTGCCGCATATGGATGTATCGCGGCGCCTGGGCTGAATGGGAAATCGACCATATTGAAATGGCTGTGCCTATCTCGCCTGAGGAACTCCGTTTCAAACGTAATTCTATTCTCAAGCACCAGTCTCAGATGGAGAACGCTCCGTTCCTTGGTGATGACGACCGCCTGTTCTGGCAGCGTGCCGAAGAGCGTAACCGCGCTACTGCAAAACTATACGAAGGACTTGGAATGGCATCGTACGAGGCTATCGAGGCATTCGTAGAATATCATCCTATCCGATAATATTTTATCACTGAAAGGCGGGGACTGCATTCATGGTAGTGCAGTCCCCGTATTTTGTAAAAGAATATGATCCGGATCGATATTAAGGGTGCAGTCCAGGGTGTAGGGTTCCGTCCGACCGTATTTCGGGCTGCAACGAAAGCGGGTTTGAGAGGTGCAGTGAGTAACGCTGTAGATGGAGTTCACATATGGATTGACACCGACATGACGACTGCTCATGAACTAATGAAAGAGGTACGTGATAATCTCCCTGACACGGCACGTATCGATGCAGTCAGCTATTGTCTGGCTGACTCATTGCCTGTGGATGCCGACCCCGACATATTCTCTATTCTTTCAAGCGATACCAAGCCATCAGAACCTACCGATGTGAGTCCGGACATCGCCATATGCCACAGATGTCTCAACGACATACACACCATGCCGCGACGCCTCGGATATCTGCTGACGAACTGCACTGAATGCGGTCCCCGGTTCAGTATAACCCGAGAGTTACCCTACGACCGGCACACCACATCAATGGCAGATTTCAAAATGTGCGAGGAATGTCGCAAAGAATATACCGATCCGTATGACCGCCGCTTTCATGCCCAACCGATAAGCTGCAACCGTTGCGGTCCTGTTTATACTCCCGCTGACCCGGTGAAACTATGTTCAGAAATTCTGCGAAAAGGTGATCCAATAATAATAAAAGGAACCGGAGGCTATAATATACTTTGTGATGCCCGAAATGAGAAAGCAGTAGAGAGATTACGGCAACTCAAGCATCGTCCTCGCAAACCATTCGCTGTCATGATGCCCTCGCCGGAAGTCGCGCGTAGATATGTCCGCCTTTCACCTGTTGAGGAAAAGGCACTTGAGTCGTGGCAGGCACCTATTGTAATATCATTACGAGGAGAAGACTCACTGTCACTACCGGATATTATAGCACCTGGCTGCTCCACCATCGGAATAATGTTGCCTTATATGGGAATACATCATATGATCGCGGAAAACAATCCCGATATGCCGTTGGTGATAACCAGTGCAAACCGTCCGGGAATGCCTATAATCATAGATGACAAGGAGGCACTGGAATATGGAACTGAAAACGACATTTCCGTTATAAGTTATAACCGTGATATCGTTCACCGTCTTGACGATTCGGTTGTGAGATTCACTGCGGCTCGACCACTTATCTACCGACGCTCACGAGGTTATGTCCCGGCACCCGTAAAAACAACTATCGACTGTACGGGGGTAATCGGCACTGGAGCCGATGTAACCTCACAATGGGCTTTCGGGAAAGGTAACACTGTGATACAGAGTCCGTACATAGGATCACTTGTCAGTGCCGAAGGAGAATCAAGTCTGCGCGAATCGATAAAATCCTTAAGCCTGCTGTACCGCATATCTCCGGAATTAGTGATTACCGATGCACATCCCGCATACACATCAGCGCGTATAGGTAGGGAAATCGCGGCCGAAAACGGCGCCTCTACCGTAAGGATGTGGCATCATCATGCGCATGCAGTCAGTGTCATGGCTGACCGTGGCATATCCGGTCCTGTGCTTGCACTGGTACTTGACGGTACGGGAGCCGGTCCGGACAATACGGTCTGGGGATCGGAATTACTCAGATGTACGGTCACTGAATTTGATTTGCTCGCACACGGACCACAGCTTCCGATGCCCGGTGGCGACAGAGCTGCAACTGAGCCATGGCGAATGGCAGTCAGCAGCGTGATGAGTATTGACGGAACAACAGACCGGCTGCCACCTCAGCTTGTAGCATCTGTCGGAAGCGACCGCATCGATACCGCCGCATTAATGATTCGCCGGCATATTAACTCGCCGCTCAGCCGTGGAGCCGGAAGACTATGGGATGCCGTCGCCGCACTACTCGGGGTTGCCTATATTAACGGATATGAGGCTGAAGCGCCTATCCTTCTTGAACAGCTTGCATTACGGGGTGGCAGCCAACCTCCTTATCCACTTGGCACCGGCGATCCGCTGTCATTAAAAGCACTGTTGGATCCGGTCATCCGCGACATCCACTTCGGCGTACCGCCTGAAGTGGTCGCAGCACGCTTTCATGCAACCTATTCTGAAGCCTGGGGCAGGATTATAACGCATTACAGCCGTCAAACCGGACTCCGAAAGTGTGTCGCATCAGGAGGTGTAATGCAAAACGTACTTTTAACCCGACAAATCGAGACTCTGCTTTCCGCTGACGGCATAGAACTAATTCTGCCCACAGATACACCGGTCAACGACGGGTGTATAGCTTTGGGGCAGGTAATGTATGGCGCGACTCTTCGTCAGACTAATTGACTTTCTGCATCTCCACCAGGCGTTTGTAATACCCGCCCAGAGCCATAAGCTCGTTATGCGTTCCCCGTTCCACAATTTTGCCCTCATGCACCACACATATCTGTGTCGCATTACGTATGGTTGACAGACGATGAGCTATCACCAGAGTCGTACGGTCCTGCATCAGACGGTCAAGCGCCTCCTGAACGAGTTTTTCACTCTCGGAATCAAGTGCTGACGTTGCTTCATCAAGTATAAGTACAGGGGGATTTTTCAGAATAGCACGTGCTATTGACAGACGCTGACGCTGACCTCCTGACAGGCGGCATCCTCTGTCACCTATATTCGTCTGGTATCCGTTCTCTGTAGCCATTATAAATTCATGAGCATTGGCTATACGCGCGGCACGCTCCACTTCGGCGGGAGTAGCGCCGTTCACACCGAAAGCTATGTTATTGTAAATGGTATCGTTGAACAAAATCGCTTCCTGGCTCACTGTTCCCATCAGAGATCTGAGTTCATCCACTCTCATGTCGCGTATATCTACGCCGTCAATGGTTATATGACCGCTGTCTACATCGTAAAAACGCGGCAGCAGATCGGCAAGTGTCGATTTTCCGCTTCCGCTCTGTCCTACGAGAGCTACAGTTTCACCCGGTGCGATATCGAGCGATATGTTCTCAACAACCGGTTCTCCCGATTTATCGTAAGCAAAAGTAACATCATTGTATTCCACTCTGCCATGGAACGGTTCGGGCCTCTTGGGTACAGCAGGTGACTTAATCGGATTATCTGCCGACAATATAGCGTCCACACGGGTCAATGACGCCATACCTTTCTGGATGGCATATACCGCTTTCGAAAGATCCTTTGCCGGATTGATAACCGAGTAGAAAATTATCATATAATATATGAAACTCGGCGCCTCGATAGATGAATGACCGGAAAGTATCAGCGCGCCTCCGAATACCAGTACTATTGAAATCGTAACCGTGCCGAGAAATTCACTCATAGGATGAGCCAGCGACTGTCGCCGTGCTACCGAATTACTCATATCAAAAAACACCTGGGTTCCTTCGTGAAAGCGCCGCTCCATTTTATACTCGGCGTTGAAAGCCTTGATTATCCGCAATCCGCCGAGAGTTTCCTCGATTTGACTCATCAACGTACCCCATTGCTGCTGCAATTCGAGTGATTTACGCTTGAGGCGCTTCCCCACACGACCCATAACCAGTCCGGCAAGCGGAAGAAGCACGAGTACAAATAGCGTAAGCTGCCAGCTTACCACGATCATCATTGCGAGACAGGCTATGATCATGACCGGATTCTTGAACAACATGTCCAGCGATGCCATAACCGAACTTTCGATTTCCGCCACATCACCGCTCATTCGCGCCATCACGTCTCCCTTACGCTCAGTTGAGAAAAAGCCTATCGGCAGGCTGACTATCTTGTCATACAAAGTATTGCGTATGTCACGCACTACTCCCGAACGGAGCGGAACAATAAAATAACTGCCAAGATAAGTTGCACCGGTCTTAAGAGCCGTCATCACTACAAGCGTGCAAGCAAGAATAGCAAGCGTTGCCACCGGTCCCCACGTCTCTATTGCCAACTGTGTCCAGTAGTAAAAATTATTGATAGCCACATCTTTCAACGATGCGTCACCAATATGCATATAATGATAACCGCTCTCGCGTATTTTGAATAGCATCTCCAGAATAGGGATGATTACCATAAACGAGAACAGCGTCAGGAATGCCGCCAGGAAATTAAAGAGGATAGAGAGTATGAGATATTTTTTGTACGGAGGTACAAACCGGCGCAACAGCGCCCAGAAATCTTTCATAGTGGAATTATGAAAATGAACAAGCGGAGTCTGCGGAACACTACCGCTGACTCCGCTTGGTTTATAAGTGAAGTGTTATTGACAGAAAATTTTGATTACTTCTTGCCTGAAAGCTGCTCGCGAAGTTCTGCGAGAGCCTCGATGTCACCGAGAGTGGTACGTTCGAGTGTAGTGCCGACTGCCGGAGTTTCCTCGTGCTGTGCACCCTGTGCGCCGCGGTTACGGTTACGGTTGCGGTTGCCGCCCTTACCGGGACGTTCGGTTGTCGCTGCAGCGGGTGCATTCTTAGTGTCATCCTCGAATATGCGGCTGTGCGAAAGGATGATGCGCTTGCTCTCCTTGTTGAACTCGATAACCTTGAAGTTGAGTTTCTCGTCAAGCTTAGCATGTGAACCGTCTTCCTTGATGAGGTGCTTGGGTGTAGCGAAGCCTTCAACACCATAAGGAAGTGCGATAACAGCACCCTTGTCTACCATCTCTACGATAGTACCTTCATGAACAGAACCTACGGTAAATACTGTCTCGAGAGCATCCCAGGGATTTTCTTCGAGCTGCTTGTGACCGAGTGAAAGACGACGG
>CAZKSF010000095.1:0-8054 GCA_964555405.1 uncultured Bacteroides sp. | reverse complement strand
GGGTACAACGGTTTTCGAGACCGTCCCGATCGACCACTCCGGCATCTTTCCATTGCTATCCGCAGAAGCGAGTGCAAAGTTACTGCATCTTTTTGAGTAATGCAACTTTTTGAGATTTTTTTTATCAGCTGAAATCTGTTGCAAGTATCTGGCTTATTAGTCGCGATTTATTGCTAATTTCGCACAGCGCACATACTACTGAGATACCTCAGCCAAATTTTTTTCAAAAACCAATAGGGGTATTCCGGGTTTGCTGCATCATATGGATATGAAGCACGGAACTCATATATTTGAACGAAGTCTCGACTTCGTGACCTCTCACTACCGCCCGGGGAGTTTTGATCCCCGGCGGGCGTGGGCGTCCCTCGGTATTGCGGATCCACGGGCGGCATTACGCCGACGATTATTACAATACTCGTCAGCCGCCGCGTCAGTGGCAATAGTGATAGGAATTATGGTGTGGCTGTTCAATCCGCTACATAAAAATGAATTGATGCACATCACAGCCGACTCCGACATGATATGCACCTTACCCGACTCAACACGTATCGCACTCTCCTCCGGTTCGGTACTTACCTACAACCCTGATACTTACATCGCTGACCGCAAAGTCAACTTGTCGGGATGCGCGACCCTTACGGTGACCCGCGATCCCGAACATCCGTTCAGTGTTGACGTCGATAATGCTACAGTCACCGTACTCGGCACCGTATTTACAGTCGATCAGCTTGGCAGGGATTCAGTCGAGGTAAGTGTTGCCAGTGGTCGGGTTCGGCTGGCTAATCCAAGCGGGGCTCTGGTACTTACCCGTGGTATGAGCGCATTATCGACCGACAGTTTGCTGACTGTGATTACAGGCGAGCTTACTGTCACTCTTGACATTGACAATATGCCCTTGTCGGAACTCGCCGATACTCTCAGATCAGGTTACAGTCTGGTGATGCACAATATTCCTGCCGACCGTGATCCACGCATATCCATTTCATTCGAGGGGACTCCCGACGAACTTGCGGCAATTATCAATCAGATCCTGAATACATCCATTTCAATCACCGCAAACTGATTTAAAGCTGTTCATATCCATGTTACCTATTATATTAGCCGCCACAGCAATAGCAGTTCCGGCGGGTGCCGGAACTGTCTCGATAACACTGCAGCTGAACGATCAGCCTCTTGAAAGTGCATTCCGGATGCTCATGGCACAGACCGATTATAACTTCATCTATGAACCGTCGCTGCTTGCCGACCGTCGGGTGTCAGTTGACCTCCGGGATGTGTCGCTTGAAAAAGCCCTTGAAACCTTATTTGACTCTTCCGCTATTAAGTGGACCATCCAGGGACACAATGTAATGTTGCGCCGCGGACAATCCGAAAACGTCACAAAGGAAGCGGCACCACGAAAAACGGTGATCAGCGGGTTCGTGCGCGAGGCTTTGACGGGAGAGGCGATTATCGGAGCCATTGTATCGGTTCCGGCACTTCGGCTATCGTCCTCGACCAACAGCTCGGGATATTATGCCATCGAACTTCCCGCTGACAAGCAGGTGCAACTGTCGGTAAATTATCCGGGTATGGAAAGCGTGACAACCAAGCTGCTCACCACTGACGCTGTAAGACGCATGGATTTCGATCTGAACGGATCGCTTCTGCTCGACGAAGTGTCGGTCATAGCCGACGCGCCCGGCGGATCGGGGGTAGAGTCGGCTTCAATAGGACATATCAACATATCATCGAAGAAGATTTCCTCCACCCCGGTGATGTTCGGCGAACCGGATGTCATAAAGTCACTTCAGTTACAACCGGGAGTATCGGCAGGTATGGAAGGATTGTCAGGTATGTATGTCCACGGCGGAGACAATGACCAGAATATGATAATGCTCGATAACGTTCCGCTATATCAGGTGAGTCATCTCGGAGGTCTGTTTTCGGCTATTAATACGCGCGCCATAAAAAATGTGGATTTCTATAAATCATCATTTCCTGCCCGCTATAACGGCAGACTTTCGAGTGTAATAGAGATAAACACCAAGGATGGCTCGCTTACATCGCATCATGGCTCAGCCACATTGGGAATGACTTCCGGCTCATTCAATATCGACGGACCTGTCAGGCACGGTCGTACAAGCTACAGTGTAGCTCTGCGACGCACCTGGCTCGATGTACTGACCACTCCCGCATTAGCTATTGTCAACCGGATACAGAAGAAGGACGGCGACAAGACGATATTCGGGTATAACTTCACTGATCTGAACGGTAAGATCAATCATAACTTCAACGACCGGTCGCGCATGTATCTATCGCTGTACTGGGGAGAGGATTACCTGAAAGGCGGATTCGAGGAGAATTACAGTCAGTTTTTTGAAACGCTCTACGACGAGTATAAACAGGTCGCACGGTTACGCTGGGGTAATTTCGTAGCTTCTGCCGGGTGGACCTGGCAGGCATCCGACCGCCTGTATGCCACATTAACCGGTTCGTTTACAAAATACCGTGCAGCCGTTTCAAGCGATATTACCGAAAAATTCGGTGAAACGGATATAGAAATTTACAGTCACTCGAAAACTGATTCACGTAATACAATAACCGACTGGAGCGTACGCTCCGACTTCGAATGGGTGCCCTCACAGGCACATCATACGGGATTCGGCGCTACATTCACTCTGCACCGCTTCATTCCCCGAGACGAGACATCCACCATCGTAAGCCATGATTCCACCGTCAAGAACAGCTCGGCATATGATGCCATATCCGCTTCGGAGCTGTCGGCCTATATCGGCGACGACTGGCGTATCAGCAGCGCCTTACGTGCCGATTACGGAGTGAACATGAGCATGTTCGCAATAGGCGGACGGACACATGGAGCAATCGATCCACGCGCCTCGCTCCGGTGGATGATAAATGATGGTTTGTCGTTGAAAGGCGCGTATTCATGCATGAGCCAATACGTACATCAGCTCACCACAAGCGCTATAAGTCTGCCTACCGACAAATGGGTACCGATCGACGGCTCCCAACATCCCGAACGATCCGAAAAAATATCGCTCGGTATCAACGCCAGGCTGCCATGGTGGGGGCTTAGCTGCTCTGCCGAAATCTACTACAAGTGGATGCACAATATAGCCGACATGCGCGATGACTATTATCTCTCACCGGCAAACGGTCCCTGGTACAACCGGGTATGTGAGGGCGAAGGGAAGGCGCGGGGACTTGATTTTATGATTGAGCGCAAAGCGGGGAACATAACCGGACAGGTAGCCTATTCGCTCCTTTGGTCCGACCGGCGGTTTGACAACCGTAACGGAGGCGAATGGTATCCGGCAAGATATGACAACCGGCATAAAATCAATATCCTTGTCAACTGGCGTATTAATGACCGGTGGTCGGTAAATGCAGCCTGGACTGGAATGAGCGGCAACCGCTTCACACTCTCTACGCAGGACTACTTCATACTCGAAGCCCCCGATATGCCGTATTTAGGAGAAGGTGACAATCTGGATCTTCCCGGCAAGCGTAACGGTTACCGTCTGCCATTCTATCACCGTCTCGACTTTTCTGCCATACGCTACACCAGGCGCGGATTCTGGACATTCTCCATATTCAACGCCTATTGCAATCTTAACACGATAACTATCCGTAAAGACCGTAACGTGTGGATGGACGACCATCCGACATTCAAGCGTGTCAAATTAATCCCCCTTATACCCTCCGTTTCTTACACCTGGAATTTCTGACAATGTATACACGTTCACGACTGACAATATTATTTCAGTGTCTCGCCACATTAATCGCGGCTGTATTCACCGCGTCATGTACCGAAGAGTTTGACCCGGCGGTAGAATCCTCACCCGTTGCCGTGCTCAACGTCATGGCTATGCCCGACTCGGCTCTTACCGTGTCGCTGACTCACAGCTGGAGGTTCGGAGGAAAGAGTCCTGACCGGGCGTCCGTGACCCTGCGCTCGGCAGATGTTACTGTAACGGTAAATAATTCCGAAACATACCCCCTCTTTTTCGATGAGGACCTCTTACGCTACCGCACGGAGTTCGCGCCCGCGCCCGGCGACTTGCTCGAAATAGTGGCGGTGGATCCTACATATGGGCGCGTAAGCGGCTCGACCGTAGTGCCATTGCCACCGACGGTCGACAGTATTAACGTCAGGACATCCATAGAAATGGATGAAAACTCTATAATATTCAATGATGGTCAAGGTACACACGACTATAAGTATGTATCAAGGTATACTCTGACTTTTACCGATCCGGGCGATACCCGCAACTATTACATGCTGGCGGGAAATGAACTGGATACAACCGGTGATCCGATATTCGATGAGAATCTGTCGGCGCTCGATATGGTGTTCGACTATGACTGGGCTGATCTGCTGATGTTCAGCGACACAACGATCAACGGCACATCGTACACACTCAACTTCTCGACTAAACTGAGTCTGTGGACAGCATGGATATACTGGCATAACGCCATCTACTGGGAGTATGACGAATTACCCAGGTTCACCAACACAATACGTTTCTACGGCATATCCCCGGAATATTATGCCTATCTGGTGTCAATATACCAGAAATACGGAAATTTCAACGCCGACCTTGAAGATGTGGGATTGGCAGAACCTACCGCCATATATTCAAATGTCACCGGTGGCACAGGTATTGTATGCTCACAGACTCCAGTTGAATATATCTTTGACTTCACTGACGAAATCGTGGCTCTTTTCCCGACCGAAGAGCAGTAATTGCCATCGTTTTAGAACGGACAAGGGATTTCAAAGCAATATTGCCAGCCGTCCGGCGGGAAAGTGAATTCTATCTTTTGCGCATGCAGCCGTAGCCGTCCGGAGGATCTGTTTTTCCCATAGAGCGGATCGCCGGCAATCGGCATTCCCAATCCCATTTCCGATGCCGCGTGTACCCGCAGTTGATGAGTGCGCCCGGTGTGCGGATGGAATATCACCCGGCTACGACCATCGGTAACTCCGGTAAAACGGTATTCGGTTACGGCTTCTTTCCCACTCCCGAAATCCACACGCTGACGGGGACGGTCAAGCCAGTCGGGCATGAGCGGGAGTTCTATCCGTCCCTGCTGCGGTACATCCAGCGAGGCATAATCACCGTCAAGTTCAGCGATGTACGTCTTATGTACTTCCCTTGTAGCGAAAAGCATCTGCATAATCCTGAATGACTCAGTCCCGAATGTGGCGATGAGGAGTCCGGATGTATCCCGGTCAAGACGGTGTGCCACTTTTACATCCCGCTCCTTTCCATATTTATTAATGAGCCACTCCTGGACTGAAAGCACTTTTCCTTTACCCGGCACAGAAAGCATACCGGCGGGTTTGTCGACCACGCAAAACCACTGGTTTTCGAATAATATCTCCGGCTCGGGAGTTTCCGCCGGTTGACACATACTGTCGAGGGGTGGCGTTATTTCAAGTCCCTGAAGCATCCAGCTTAGCACAGGCAGGCACTTGCCACGGCAGGCGGGATAATGTCGCCCGTGCATTCTTACTTCTCCTCCTTTCGGCTTTCCATACCAGTATTCCGCAATTGACAGTGGTTGCCACCCACGCAGATAGGTAGCCTGAAGCAGTTTTGGCGCACAACATTCACCTGCACCCGAGGGGGGAATTTTCATGGCTGTATCAGCGAAAATATCGCTCAGACTACGGCTTTCACCGCGTGCGTTAAGCAAACGGAAGTTGGTAAACAGCCATTGCTGTAAAGCCTCGGAATCAATTCGCCGTTTCTCCCTCATTGAATCAAGCTTAGCCTGTGCGATCCTGAGATTTTCAGCCAATGGCTCCAAGATTGCCGCCATTTTCTTTTTAATACGATGAAGCTCTGCTTTTTCAAACTGGCTTTGGCGTACCATAGACGCTAATTCCGCCTCATCGGCGACTCCGGTGGCTCTTCTGATATCCCGTTCACGCTTTGATTGCCGGCATCTTTCCTTATATTCGTCAACCTCTGTAACCAGCGCTCTTTCTGCCGTCTCATATTCGTTTCGGACAAGCGCCAACGTTTCATTTTCAAACACAGCAATCTCCTCATTCTGCCGTGAAATCCTGCGCTCCTCTGTCTTAAAATATCCGTCAGGCTGCAGATAGTCAAACACCGGTTCCACGAACCCGTTGTGCCTGAATCCGCCATAACCCAATTGCCCGGAGAAGGCAAACAGCGTATGTCGGGCACCGGCGGCATCCACTGCCACCAGAACCCCGAGCATCTTCCCGCCATCAAGTTCCCGGCAGAAATTGATGTCCTCGGGGCGGCCACTCCTCCTGATAGTCTCTATACTTGCCGTCAGCTCGCGGAAAGCAGCATCACATGCCTCGTCCGGCGTATAATCAAACGGATTATTCATAACTCAGCGAATTTACGAAATCCCTTTCACTCAACCAAGCGATTCCCCAACTGTCATGACAACTTGAAAATCCGGCAAATTGTGTGTATATTTGCCGACAGGATATGGAACAGCTCATGCAGTACATATGGAATCATCGCCTCTGGCTCCAACCGGACATGGTGACTACCGACGGCAGGAAGGTACAGGTTATCGACCAGGGGCGACTGAACACCGATTCCGGACCTGATTTCTTCAACGCCAAGATTGCCATCGGCGGCGAGATATGGGTAGGGAATGTGGAGATACATGTGCGTGCAAGCGACTGGCACCGTCATGGTCACGACAACGACCCCGCCTACGAAAATGTAATATTGCATGTGGTGGACTCGTCAGATGCGGAAATCACTCTTCCCGGCAGAAAGGATCCGTTGCCTCAACTCATAATGCCCTGTTCGCCGGATCTCGGCAAGCAATATGCCCGGCTCGTAGAACCTGCGCCGGTCGACAACAGTGTAAGCTGTGCCGAAGAAATAGCTGCCACCCAACCGATATACCTCCGTGACTGGCTGGACGCACTCGCTTTTGAACGGCTGCATAGCAAAGCTGAACGTATCAACGATTACCTCAGGATTACGGGTGGCGACTGGGATCAGGCGGCATTCGCTGCCGTGGCACGGGCTTTCGGATCGGGTATCAACGGTGACATGTTCGAACGCACGGCTCTGAGTCTGCCCCTACGTGCGGTAGGAAGGCACAATGACTCGCCTCTTATGACCGATGCCATGATTTTCGGGCAGGCATGTCTGCTTGACGATGCTCCGATGGGCGAATATCCCGATGCCTTACGCCGGGAATATGCCTTCCTGCGTACGAAATTCGGTCTCGAACAACCGAAAGGCATATTATGGAAAATGGCACGGATGCGTCCTGCCAACTTCCCGCACAGGCGGCTCGCCCAGCTCAGTAAAATGCTGCAGGATTCGGTGCGGATAATGTCGCGGGCGCTTGACATAGCTCACAGCGACAATCCGCTCAACGCCACACGTGAGTGGCTCGACAACATACCTACGGGATTCTGGACCGACCATTATACTTTTTCCGACGCGCCGGTGCAAAGCGCTCCGGCAGCCATGTCCGCCGCTACCATCGCCACAATATTAATAAATGCTGTCGTTCCGCTTGCTTACGCCTATGCGGTAAGCCACGGATCGGACACGACCGCTGACCGAGCCATTGACATACTGCAGACTCTTCCTGCTGAAAATAATGCACCTGTCCGCTTGTTCCGTTTAGCCGGAATGCCATGCACGAGTGCTTTTGACTCTCAGGCAATCATACAGTTACGCCGCTGTTATTGTGAACAGCGAAAGTGCCTTTACTGCCGCATCGGACACCGCGCGCTTGCCAGAAAAGCGCGTCGCGGAGCCTTTTTATAAACTTTTTTGGAGTATAAGTGTTCTATCATTGAAACCGCATGACAAACCCCTTGTGTCATACGGCTTGAATGAATTAACATGTATAACTAAAATATTTTAAACGTATGAACACTGCTCCTCTTAGCGGAATCAAAGTAGTTGACTTCACCGAAGTCCAGTCCGGTCCTTCATGTACACAGATGCTTGCATGGCTTGGTGCCGATGTAATTAAAATCGAACGTCCCGGTGTCGGTGACGCAACCCGTAAAGAACTTCAGT